>JAODMI010000109.1 GCA_025464755.1 Homoserinimonas sp. | reverse complement strand
CATTGTCCAGCGTCGGGGCGCGCCGGTCCGCGCGCCCCGACGACTGTCGGGCTAACCCGATGCCCTAGGGCTGACCCATGACTTATCGGTTACTTGAATGCTGCTTTTAGGACCGTCAGGTATTCCTCGGGCAGGTTGTTGATGTCCTTGATGATCTTGCTTTCAACGTCTGCGCCTGAAACGTATGCGATGGGTCGGTTTTGGGCGGCAGCCTGCTCGAGAACGCCTTTATCGTGCGCCGCAGTGTCGTACGCTTCGCGCAGGCACTCAAGAGTGGAGGGCTCCATTCCCGGGGGCGCAACTAGCGGGCGCCCCAACTCATTGACCTTGATATGCGAGGCCACCAGAGTTTCTTGCTTCTTGGTCAACTTCATGTCGCCGATGTAAGCAGCGTCTGACGCGAACTCCTCAGGCGGGTCCATCGTGATGGAGAGCAACGGAGTGTTCTCGCCGCTCACAACACCGGGGCGACGCGTGTCCGACGGGCCGGTGACTCCGTCAATGTTGCCCTGCAGCAGAGCTAGAGCGGTCTCGGCCTGTCCGGGGAATCCCGTGATAATTTCGGCATTCTTAAGATCGAATGCTTCCATCAAGATCGTCGGCATGACGTAGTCAGATGCGCCCGGGCCGGTAGAACCAAACCGGAAACCGTCTGACTTCAGTACGTCTTCCCAAGTCTCATACTCGCTGTCGCTGGCACTGACAAGTACGGTGTTCTCGGCACCGATGCGGCCGATGTAGCTCAGGTCGTCGAGCCCGAAATTGGCTCCTTCTGCCCCACCGAGGATGGAGGCAACAGCACCTGCACCGTTCATGATGGCAATCTTGGTTCCGTCTGGTTCGGACTGCACGATGCCGTTGATAGCAACAAGCCCACCAGCGCCTGGTTGGTTCTCGACGATCACTTGGGCTTCGAGCGCTTCACCCAAAGCGGGCGCGATGAGCCGCGCGAAAGTGTCGTATCCGCCACCGGTGCTGAAGGGGACGATGAGTGAAATCGTCTTCCCCTTCAGCGGCGTGCAGTCGGCAGCGCCAGCGTCAGCCGTTGGGGCTTCCGCCACCGGTGTAGCAGCACAGCTGGCCAGAAGCAGCGAGAAAGACGCCGCGGCCACACCGGCGGCAAGCAGTCCTTGGCCTTTTTTTGCGAACATTGTGATATTTCTCCTCGTTGTTTAGTGCTGAAAGGTGCTTCGTTGCAAACTTCAATGGCTTAGACGCCGGTAAGGAGGCCCACCGGGGTGGGGACGTACAGAAGCCAGCGGAATAGGGCGATCAACAGCACCGGCAAAACCACGGCATAGATTATGGAGAATCGCCACGTTCGTCCGCCGCCCCAATGTAAATACGTCAGGGCGAAGATGCCGCTCGCGGCGAACAGTCCGAGCAGCACGGTAAGAAGCAGGAAAAGTGCCGCCCAACCCATCGCGTGCAACCATGCCTTGCGGCCCGCGGTCGCGAAGACATACTCGACGTCCTCCGGCTCGAGGTCCTCTGCTGCGTCGGCGCTGTGTTCTTGAACATTGTCGTGGAATCGCTCCTCCACGCTCTGATGAGCGCGTTCGACATAGCCAGGTTTCTGGGCACGACGCCATTTCACGATCAAACTGAGCCCCAACAGAATCGAGAAGGCCAGCCCGCTGCCGGTGATAATGCGCGGGAACATCGCTGCCTTGTCGGACCATTCGAAGGTCATGGCCAGCGCGATGGCAAAGATGACGATGAAGATTGCGGCACCGACGAAGTCTGCCTTCAATCCGCTGTCCTGCACGGGTGCCGTACTTGTCTGCTCTGTCATGATCTTCCTACTTCGTTTCCAAAAGTTGCTGCGGCGTTGGTTGCTTTTTCGAGCGACGGCTGATGATGACGCCGTAGGTCAGAGATGCGACAACCACAGCACCCAGAACGAGCACGCCGGGTCGCGTCAGCCATTCCGCGCCGAAGATCGACGTTGAGAGGTTGAGGTATGTTTCCGCGAAACCGCCCAGCACGACAGCCAACAGAAGGGGAACTCGAGGCCAATCCCAGCGCAAGCAGGCAACCCCAATCACGGAGGCGACGAGCATAACGATGATGTCTTCGAAGCGGCTATTGGCGGTGTATGCGCCGACGATGAGAAGCAGAATTAGTGAAGGAATGAGCACTGGGCCCTGAATTCGCGTCAGCTTCGTCAGTGGCTTAATGAAGATCACGGCGAGGGCCACGGCGATGAGGTTGGAGATGATCGTGATCCACACCATTGAGAAGGTGACATCCAGATGTGTGGTCAGCATTTCCTGGCCTGGGTTCAGGCCCAAGATCATGAACCCGCCGAGGAGTACGGCCGTCGCTGCTCCACCGGGAATGCCGAACGCGATGGTGGGGATGAGGGAACCAGCATCTTTAGCGTTGTTGGTGGCACCAGCAGCCACCAGGCCATCAATGGCCCCTTTGCCGAACATCTCGGGATGCTTCGAACTTTGCTGCGCTTGACCGTACGACACCCATTGCGCGACAGAGCCACCCAACCCGGGAAGCATTCCCACGACAACACCGATGGCGGCCGCCCGAAGGACAACCCACCAATGCCGGAAGGCATCCATCATTCCTTCGGTCGTGCCCGTGATCTTTGACGGAGCCTTTCCTCCGGTGGAGGCGATGCTGCTCTTACTCAACATTATTTGCAGGACTTCTGCCCCGCCGAACAATCCGACCACGACGGGGATGAGGTCGATGCCGTCCCAGAGGTAAAGCTGCCCGAAGGCGAAGCGAGGTATTCCGACCTGTGGGTCGATACCTACAAGTGCGATCAGCAGGCCCAAGGTCATCATGATGAATCCCTTGAGCATGCTCTTACCGGACAGCGTGATGACGAAGGTTAAACCGACGATGGTCAGAGCGAAAAATTCCGGGGGCCCCAGGGCCAGGACAACTGGCCGAATGAGTGTGATCGTCAGCGCGAGAACTATGGCGCCAGCAATGGCCCCCATGGCCGAACTCGTTAGCACCGCGCCGAGGGCGCGTCCAGCCTCTCCTCTTCTGGTTAGCGGATAGCCGTCGAGGACCGCAGCTGCCGATGTCGCCTCGCCAGGGATGCCAAAGAGAACCGAGGTGAGGTCTCCGGCCGTAGAGGTGACCACCCACATACCGAGGAGGAACGCGAACCCCTGTACTGGCTCCATTCCGAAGGTAAAAGGGAGCATTAGCGCAAGGGTGACTGCCCCGCCCAGACCAGGCAGGATGCCCACAACAAACCCGATCGCGATGCCGAGCAGCATGATCAGCAGCGTGGCCGGTTGGAGTACCTGAGAGAGGGCGCTTCCGATGATGTCAAGCATTAGCGACTTCCTGTTGGTTGTAGTCGGTTACAAGTGGAATGGCTATTACGTGCCGAGCAGAGAAGGCACAAACGCGGCCTCCACATCCACGGGGCTGGAAACGAGTCCCTGGTCGTGCATGAAGCGGCCTAACGTTTGGAGTGCCTCAGCGTTGACGCCGTAGCCATATGGGTATGGATCGGAACCGAACAAAGCACGGTCTTCTGCCATGTACACCGAGGCAAGCACGAGGTGCGACCTGCGAAGGCTGGCCAGCCGCTGACGCGCCTTCTCCTTCGCCTGTTCAAAGAGAGTGAACACTTCTTGGGCCAACCACGGGTTCTCGGCCAGCAGACTTTTACGAACAACCACCGTGTGGTTCATGGGCAGGAAGCTGTGAGCCTGTATGAATCGAGCGGCTTCCGCCCGAGCGTCGGTGAAAAGCGGCCGTAAATCATCGGACGTTTCAAGATCTTGCTCGTCCGTCCGGTTGAGTCGAGACTTCATGCCGGGGTAAGGGCTGGGAAGAATGACGTCAAGGGTTCCCCGCCGCAGCGCCTCAATCATGGTGTCGTCGCCGCTCATGCGTTCGACGCTGGTGCCCACAGGAGGAACAAAACCTGTTTCACCACCGTGGCTCAGTTCCGCGGTGCGTTCGACAAACCACGACACGTCTTTCAAGTCGAGACCGAAGTCTTCTGCGAGGATTCCGCGAGTCCAGACGGCCGCCGTGACCTGATATTCCGTTAGGCCGAAGTTGGATCCCTGCAGCGCGTCGGGAGAAGGGCCGTCTGCCGTGGTCCACGCATTCAAATGAAACAAACGCCGGTTTGGAAAGACCGGGATTGCGATGTAGTCCCAGCCGGACTGGCATGAGATGAAATGTGATGACATCGACATTTCGGCGACATCGAACTCACTGTCATTGAGAAGACGGTAAAAGATCTCAGAGGGAGCCAGCGTTACCGCATTCAAATCCAGCTTGTCGGATTGGACGCTACCATCCACGAGCGGCTGCACGCGGTCGTAGTCGGCTACAGCGGTGCGCAATTGCAGTTTGTTCATACCTGAGACGTTCCTATCGGAGTTGATGAAGACCCGTCTCAAGCGCGTCGTCATTGCCGCAAATTTATCGCGTAAACTTTTCGCTTATCGAAAAGATGTACGCAAATGATCCAACCATGGTGATCAGGCAGCTGTCAACTTAGTTGCCGTATCGAACCGATGGTCATACCATTGACCCAAATTCAATCACGTTGCGGGCGCTTTCACCAGTACTCGACGTTGCAATGTGGCATCAGAAGGATGGAAGACAAGCATGGATCAGAACTGGACGGTCACCGCCGACCGCATCGCGTGTCAGGGCTACGGCAATTGCGTGATCAAGTCGCCGCAATACTTTGACCTGGATGATGATGGCTTGGTCTTCATCACGCGCGACGGTGTCGATCCCGACGCCGATCAGCAGGCAGCTGCGGTCGACCCTGCCGATGTGCAAGAAGTCCAGGAAGCCGTGCGTAGCTGCCCCGTTAGCGCCTTGACCATGGTGGCAACCTCGTGAGCGGCCTAGAGTCCGCTGAAGCTCAAGTGGTCATCGTCGGCGCATCGGTCGCTGGATCCAAAACCGCACAAGCCCTGCGTACGGCTGGCTACGAAGGAACCATAATTCTCGTTGGGGCCGACACGGATCTTCCGTACGATAAGCCCCCCCTGTCGAAACAAGTGCTCTCTGGTGCGATGACCGAAACGGAGAACGGCCTCCTGAGCAGGGAGACGGCCGCGCAGGCGGGCATCGTCCTGAAGCTTGGGGCACCCGCAGTTGGCGTGGACACCGCCGCCCGCGTGGTCACGCTGGCTGACGGCGAGACAGTGCCCTATACGACACTCGTTGTAGCGACCGGGGTTCGAGCTAGACCATCCCCTTGGGGTCAACCTGCCGGAGTGCACCTCCTTCGCACGTTAGACGATGCCCGTGCGCTGCGCACGGACCTGTTGGCCGGTGGACGCCTGGTTGTCATTGGCGGCGGTTTTATCGGATCCGAGGTCTCAGCCACGGCCAGCAAGCTCGGCATGAAGGTGCAGATCGTCGACCCAGTTCCAGTTCCCATGGCACGTATCCTGGGCGACGAGACGGGCGGCGTCATGAGCGCACTTCACACCCGCTATGGCGTAGAAACCTTCTTCGGCACCGGAGTCACCGACATCACTGTCGACGAGCCGAATGCGGCGGCCACGGGCCGCCCCACGCTGTCGGTTCACCTTGACTCCGGCGAAGTACTCACGGCCGATACTGTCGTGGTGGGCATTGGCACCATAACCAATCACGAGTGGCTCGACGGTTCCGGAATTTTGGTGGAGAACGGGGTGGTCTGCGACCAGTTCTGCCGCGCTGTAGGTAACCCAGACGTTTACGCCGTCGGCGACATCGCCCGCTGGCTGCACACCCGTCATAACGCCCTCGTGCGCACCGAGCACTGGACGACAGCGGTTGAGCAAGCGCAATGTGTTGCTCACAATGTGACGCATCCTGACGATCCCCGAGAATTTGCCCCTGTCGAATACGTCTGGAGCGACCAGTACGAATGGAAAGTTCAGATCACAGGCAGAACCGGCGCACTTACCCAGCTGACACTGGCGGATGACTCTGTGCCCGATCGGATTGCCGTGCTCTACTCCGAGGACGGCACTCACTACAGCGGTGCCATGACCGTTAATTGGCCGAAGGCGCTGATGGCCTGCCGTCGCGCGGTGGGAACTGGAGTGACAATCACCGAGCTGGGTGAAACCTTGACAGCGCTACTCAAGAAGTCCTCTGAAAAAACTGCAGCAGCAGTTCGGCTGTAAGCCCCAGGGAACGCACCTTTAGTCGGTGTGGACGCTCTCGCTATGTGCTGAGCGCACACGCTCTTCGGTGCGATGCAGATGGCGGCTCATGACGGATGTGGCCGCTTCCACATTTCGGGCGGCGATTGCTTCCACTACCGCGAGGTGTTCCTGCGTGCCCACATGCCCCATAACCGGTGCAACATTCTGCGCTTGGCGCAACGAACTCACCATGTTTCCGTAAAACCCGTGGGCGAGAGATTCGATTGCGGTGTTATGCGCGGAGGAAGCCAGCCGCATGTGGAACGCGCCGGACATGGCCATAGTGTACGTATCGTTGGCCAGGGCGACACGGGCCTGCTCACAGAGGCGCCGGAGATCGTCGAGGTCCTCACTTGTCGCCCGTTCGACCACCAGCGGGATGAGACCCATTTCTAAGACGATCCGCGCCTCCGTCACCTCCAGCGCCGTGATCGGCGACAGGAGCATGAGGTCGGCCAGGCTTTCGCCTACCCGTTGGCGCGACGGGCTAGTGATGAAAGCTCCACCCTGAGCGCCTATGCGGATCTCAACGATGCCATTGGCCTCCAGAATGCGCAGCGCCTCCCTGACCGTCACCCGGCTTACGGCAAAGACGTCGCACATGTCCCGTTCGCTGGGTAGCTTGTCGCCGGGGCTTAATCGTCCTGAACGCACGTGTGCGCGTATTTGGTCGACTACGACCTGCGACATGCGCACGGTGGTGACCGGCTCGAACATATCGGGCGGGGGGTCGCCGGGCACGCTCAGTGCACCGAACAAATCAGATGGAGCCACCATAGCGCGCCTCCTAGGCTGCTGCAGGTGCAGGTGCAGGTGCAGATGCAGATGCAGATGGTAGAACACTCACGTGAATGGCAGCAGGGTCTGTACGTTCGCCGGCCATCCGCAAAGCCGTGTCGACATCAGAAAGGGCGAAGCTATGTGTGCACATGCGCTCTAACGGGTACCTGCCCGAAGCAATGATTGCCAGTGCCGGCTCAACGCTACGGTGATCGTGTCCTCTTACGCCCATCAACCGCGCTTCTTTGCGCACGACCGTGTCATGAGCGAAGCCACTGACGGCAGCCCCGTGCTTAGACGCCGCCAGCACAATGTGTCCGCGTTTAGCCACCATTTCGACGGCGTCATCCACAGTGCTGGTAACCCCGGGAACCAGATCAACGATTACGTCGCCTCCCCGCCCTTCGGTAAGGTCCCGCACCACGTCAACAGGATTCACCTCATCAGCGATAACGATATGGTCCGCTCCCAAGGCAGCCGCAAGATCTAGTCGATCCCTGTCGGCTGCGGTCCCGATCACTATAATTTTGCCGGCACCCGCCTCGCGTGCAGCAACGACGCAGCCGAGACCATGCTGGCCGGGGCCCATGATGACCGCAGTTTGCCCTAATTGCAGGCCACCCTCCTGCACCACCCAGCGGATGCCGTTGGAGATGGGAACGAATAGTGTCGCCAACTCGGCGGGCAGGTCCTGAGAAATGGGATAGAGGATCGCTCGAGGGTGCAAATAGAGGTACTCCGAGAAACCTCCGAACAGGGCGGGCTCAATGCTGATAGGTGTCGACCCGTAACGTAAGAACGGCTTTGCCGACCGGGAGTCGGTCGCCTCGCAAATGCGATAGTTACCGTCCCGGCACAAACGACACGTGCCACAGGGAAGAAATTCCTCAACGGCAACCCTGTCGCCTACCTGAACACCCCAACGCTCAGCCGCGCGCTCGCCCAGCGCAACAATTCTTCCTACGTTTTCATGGCCGAGGATGAGTGGGCCGAGCCCGCCACCGCGGCTTTTCCGCCCGTAGATTTCCCAATCAGTCCCGCAGACCGCCGACGCCTCCACCTGCAAGAGTCCGTCATCCGGCCCAATTTCAGGAATACGAAACGACTGTATCTCTGTTGTCAGAGCCTGCTTGGCAACTGCAGCACGGGAGGTCTCAGGAATGGACGTTCGGAAGGACAATCAGACCTCGTCTGGATCGGGCTCTGGGCTATGGGTAAAAGCACTCGGATCGACCAGCGGGGCAAAGCGGTCGTGGTGCCACTGCGTTAATATCTCAAGATCGCTTGTGTCTAGGAACACTTCAGCACCGAGTGACAAGTCTTTGATCAGCACCTGAGGACCATTTGCGCCGTCCACCTGGTACACCTCGACCATAGCAAACTCGTTCTGGTATATGACACCCCTCTCGGACACAGC
Source organism: Homoserinimonas sp. (assembly GCA_025464755.1). Lineage (GTDB taxonomy): Bacteria > Actinomycetota > Actinomycetes > Actinomycetales > Microbacteriaceae > RYN-87. Next base: position 8,946 of record JAODMI010000109.1, on the reverse strand, counting down.
AGGAACCAATTCCGCAGCCCCATCTCCGCGGTCCCAACGGGTCAATCCTTCGAGTTCAATGGGGTCCAGCTGCACTTCAGCACCGGACTGGTTGTTTCGAATTTGCAGGCGCACACCAGTGGACGTTTCATGTCGCTGCACCATGATCGAGAAGGGGATGACCACGTCGGAATCCGTTCTGCAGCTCAGATGAGGAATGCGAGGTTGTAGAGCGGTTGATCCGCCTCGAGGAGAAGAACTTTCTTCAAGGTGATTCGCCACTCGCCGTCGACCTGCCGCAGCCGGTATTCACAGCGCGCCGGCAGAATGCGCGTTTCGTTCAGACCACCCTGTTGCGGCCCGCCCGGACGAAGCTCGCTGACAAGCATGTTGCAGAGGATCCTGGGGCCGGCCGCCGTTGCAAAAACCTCAACGTTTGTCACCATGTGCACAGTGCGCGATCGGGGAGCTTGGTCGAGGACGGGAGTGTGTAGCGTGCGGTAGACCCGCTCCGATCGACGCTGGGCGTCGTCGTAGAGGATCGAGATGAGCTTGGGAGCATCCTCAGGATCGCCATCCACGATGGGAAGCCAGTACAGCCCATCGTCGGTGAAAAGCGTAAGCCACTCCTCGTAGCGCAACTCGTCGAGCATGCGGCACTCGAGGAACAGCAACGCTTCTGCTTCCGCGCGAGTAATCGTCGTCGCTTCTGGGCTCCGGGTAGCCGTACGTGTTACTTCTGTATTCGTCACGCCATGCACCTCTTCCATTCGCGGTAGAAGGCTCTCACAGGAGCTTCATCAGTGCTGTGCCCCTCGAACTCACCTTCCTCGTTCACTGTCTCGCGATGCATGCCGCGAGAGTAGATCGACCATTCAACCCCTCGTGCGTTGCCACCCGTCTGGTTTGACACGAAGATTTCGACATCATCTGGAGCACCGAACCCGGTAGGGCCGTAGAAACGTTCGTGCGCCCGGAACCGGCCCTCGTTCATCTCCTCCGGAACACCGTCGAGGCCGTAGACGTACAGGTAAACCTCGGTGGAGTCCACGGTGACAGGGTTGATTACACGCAGGTGCGTATCGAATAGGTACAGGTTCGGGAAGATGAAAATGTTGCGCCGCGACGAAACGTAGTCGATGTATTCCTCATCGAAGTTCTCACGCAGGGCGACTGCGTATTCCGGGTGTGTAACCATCATCCGCCCAGCCCAGCTTGCCGCCGGATTGAGCCCGCCCGGTCGCTCGAGGAGCCCGTGGCCGTTTTTAAGGCCGACGGCGCGCCCGCCTCGACGGAACTTGCGGATGTCGGACACCGGTGCTTCCCCAGCGAGCTCAAGAACGCGCTGCCAGGACTCGTGCACGAAGTTGCCGTGGTAACCGTCGTAGCCGTTCTCGGCCTGCCACTTCCAGTTGCCCGGGTAGGGATACTTGTGAGCGGTAGGGATGACACTGATTGAGCCGAGCGGGCTGCGATCGAACCACGCGTCGATGTACTTCTTGGCCGGCGCCAGATGCTCTTCGAGGGTAGGGCCCTCCTCGGCGAGACTTGCGAAAATCAGACCGCGATAGCGTGCGACTCGTGCGGCTTTCTTCAGTCCCAGCTCTGAGCGATCAAAATCTTTAGGCCACCCTTCCGCCATCGCCATTCCAACCAAGGACCCATCATTAGCGTAGGTCCAGCCGTGGTAGGGGCAGCGGAAGAAGTTGGAGTGGCCGGTATCAGCTCGACACACCACAGTGCCGCGGTGGCGACAGCGGTTGAGGAGGACATAAATCTCGCCGTCTTCATTGCGGCTGACGACGATCGGCTGGGTGCCGATCGTCGAGGTTTTGTAGTCGCCGGGGGCCGGCACCTGCGACTCGTGGGCGACGAACACCCATCCCTCTTCGAAGATTTTCAGCATCTCCGCGTCAAAAACTTCAGGAGCTGCTTTTATCTCGGTGTGCAGGTCAAAAGTGTCTTCGGTCTCTCTGACGAGATCGACGAACTTCGGCTTTGACTTTGCAAGCTTCAGCCCTGTTTTCCGGATTTCCATCTATGCTCCTGAATCTTCATTGATCACCCAAGTAGGACTAATGGTATGACCGATGGCTTTCTAAAACAAGTCTCGCACGCCCCCGGTATAAAACTGTCGCGAAGCAAACCGGTGCCTGCCACTATTCGCGTGCGCGCGCGTGCCCGGCGACTCGTTCCCTTCGACGCCGCAGAGCGTGGCTCTCATCGCCCGTGCTTGGCCATCTCTTCACTGGTGGCCAGTTCGGCGTCATAGTCGTAGACCCAGAGCCGGAACTCCTTAGAGGCAGCAATCTCCGCATCGCGCTCACCGAGATCCTCGTAGTCAGAGTCATAACGCAAGCCGTTTGCGCGCGCTCCTATCTGCACTGCTGTGGTTCGCTCCCTGCGCAGCGCTTCATAAGCCACGAGTGCGCGCGGAGCGCTCGAGCGGTCGGCCTCGGCTAGCAGCATGGCCAGAGCAGCACCATCCTCTATCGACTGATTTGCTCCCTGGCCCAGGTGCGGCAGCATGGGGTGCGCGGCGTCACCCAATAGGGTCAGGCGATTGTTAGTCCACAGCTGCAGCGGCTCTCGGTCATACAGGCCCCACCAGAAAGTGGTCTCGACCTGAGTCAGCAGCTCTTCAATGCGCGGGTCCCAGCCAGCGAACTCAGCCGCTAGTACTGCGGGATCGCCGACGGCAGACCACGACTCGGCGGCATGCTCGTTGCTCGGCACAAATCCCACGTAGTTGATTTGCGTGCCTCCACGAACCGGGAAGACCAAGAAGTGCTTACCCTCGCCCATCCAGAGCTGAAAAGTGTTGGCAGGCCATGCGGGCAGCTTTTCCGCCGGAATAAGGCCGCGGTAGGCGACCTTGCCGGAATCTACGGGAAGCGACGGTTCGGAAACGTATTTCTGCATGACCGAGTGGATGCCATCGGCACCGATAACGACGTCCGCCTCGGCCGTGGCACCGTTGGCAAAGCTGAGTCGAACGCCATCGTCATCCTGGTCTAGACCAACGCACTTATGGCCCACGTTGATGACATCCGATGGAAGCGAGTCGGCAAGGATGGACAGGAGGTCTGCCCGGTGCATTCCATAGACGCCGTACTGGCCGCTTGAGTCGGTGGTGACGACGGGAGCGACGGGAGTGCCGTCCATTCGGTAGTAAGTGGAGCTGGGCGATTCAGCAACACCGAGCCGCTCAATTTCGGGCAACAGGCCGACACGTTCAAGCAGGCGGAGACTGTTAGGGGTGAGCTGCACCCCCGCGCCGATCTCACCAATCTGCAACGCCTGCTCATACACGGCAACGTCAACGCCCCGTTCGAGCAGCGCCTTTGCTGCAAACATTCCGCCAATTCCTGCGCCGACGATTGCTACTCGGAGTCCTGCATTACTCATCTCGCACCTTAAGGTCAGCCTCATTGAACTGTTCCAGTATAAGCAATAAAGTTCGCAATGCGCTATTGCTTCGTTATTCGAAATTACGGCCCAGTTTCCCTGCCATCGCCATCGCGTCGTAAGGCGCCCGCGCCGTTACGTCGTTGTCGAAGTACACATAAGCGTCAAGGCCGGCAGCCAGCCAGCCAGCCAGCCATTCACCGTGGTAGCCCAGCGGTCTAGTGAGGCATCGTCGTATCCACTGACGTAAAGCTCAGTTTCGCCGTGCAGGCGCACGTAGCTGAAAGCTGCGCTGATTTCGGTCAGCTTCGGCCATCTTCCCGCCGAGTCGGCGATAACGGATGCCACATTGTGTCGCCTCAGAATGTCGAAATACTCGCCCGCTACAAAGGTGGAATTGCGCACCTCAAGGGCATGCCGGATCGGCCGGTCAGCGTCTGTGGTGATCCAATTGCGGCCATCCAGGCGCTCGTCATGATCGGTAGCGAGCTGGGCGGCCTCGTTCGTGGTTCGCGGAAGTTGCGCCAGGAACTGCTCCAGCACGGCAGAGTCAAAGGCGACCCGCTCCGGCAACTGCCACAGGATGGGGCCGAGCTTCGATCCCAACGCGAGCACTCCGGAAGCAAAAAAGTTAGCGAGGGCGGCGTGCGCCGCGCGCAATTGCAGCATGTGGGTGATAAAGCGGCCACCCTTAACCGAGAAGACAAAATGTTCCGGCGTTTGCTCGCGCCAGGCGGCGTAATACTCCGGCCGCTGCAGTGAGTAGAACGAGGCGTTAATCTCGACGCTGGTTAGCTGCCGGTGTCGACGCTACCCCTGATCAGTCCCGGGATAACCAGTCAAACCGTGCGCTGGCATCGGCAGCTTCGCGCTCTGCGTCCTGAGCATCCGCGGCCGCTTTCCTCCACTCCTGATGGAGCGTTTCCGCTTGTCGATCGACTTCGACGATGTCGGCGCTCACTGCAGCCAACTGCTCGCGAAGGTCTTGCGATTCGCGCATGAGCTCACTGCGGCGAGTAACGAGCGTGGCAATGCGACGCTCGCCCACGTCAAGCTTGCTCCGCAATTCGCTAACTCGTCGCTCAGCCTCCTCTGCGGCCCCGCGCGCTTCAGCAAATTCCTGCTCGGAACTCTCACTGACCGTGGCGGCCTGCCTAGGGCGCAGGGCAACAGAGTCCGCTAAGTCAACCGCCTCAAAACCTGATGATGACAGCGCGCGCGTCAGCAGTCCCTTTCTCACGGCGTCCGCGGCGTCCGGATCCGCCATTGCGGCCTGCAGCGTCTGCTCGACTTCAGATGCCGTCGAATCACTGATGCGAGATCCGAGCTCCTGAGCGAGGGCGCGCCCTCGCTGCACCACTGTAATAATCAACTGCTGCCGTTGACGACTCAAGCCCCTGAGCTCGTCGGCATCGAGGTTCTCTTGAGCTTCCCGGAGGGTCGCGCCGAGTGCGAGAACACGCGCTATTTCCTCCCTCCGATGCCGAGCAAGCATGTTGAGGACCCAGGCAGCAGCAGACGGCTTCGCCAGGTTGCGGATGCTTTCGGCAAGCGACTGATCGCCGTGCGCTCTCGCTTCTTCAGCGTGCACGTTGCGCGCTGCTATGAACTCCTCCCGCTTCAGCGCGTAAAGGTGTGCGGCAACGCTGGGCACGTCCTTCACCATGACTCATCTTTGCATCCGCCCCGCTGCTGGTACTCGTAAGGCCATACGGCCCTTGCGACGGGCGTCAGTGTGCGAGCGCAGATCGGCCGACGATTAGGGTGAGCGAGCGACTAGCATCGGCACATGCCTGCCACCGTCATCCTGGTCCACGGTTTGCGCACTTCGGCCACCATGTGGCGGCAGCAGATCGAAGACCTCGAGGCGGCCGCAATTCCCGTCATGGCTGTTGACCTTCCCGGTCACGGCAAGCGCATCGGCGAACGCTTCACCCTTGCCGGTGCCCTGGAAACGATAGAGGATGCGGTAGATCAAGCGGGCGGGCATCCGTACCTCGTCGGCTTCTCCCTAGGCGGCTACCTGTCTATCGAGTGGGTCGCCCGGAACCCCGGACGCGTAAGCGGATTACTGGCTGCCAGCTGCGGCACGGTTCCGCACCCTTTTCTCATGCACAGCTGGCGGGGCCTTGCGAAGGTGATTCATGCGTTCCCCGACCGTGGACGTGCGCTGAACGACTTCGCTGTGCGTCTGTTCGTCCCCTCCCCCGGAGCGGATGATGTCATTGCCGGAGGTGTCGCGCTGGAAGTCATGGACGACGCCCTCCTGGCCCTGCTGAAGCTGCACCCGATCGAGCGACTACGGCAAGTCCGGGAACCAGTTCTGTTCGTCAACGGTCGCTTCGACCACGTGCGCCTGCACGCTTCCCGCTATCTCGCAGCCACCACGCGCGGCCGTCTCATCACCGTGCCGGGGGCGAGCCACATGGTCAGCGTGGTGCGGCCCCACGCCTTCACGAACGCGCTCCTCCAAGGCTACGCCGATGCCGCAAGGGAAACACAAAAGTAACCGTGCGTCACGGAATTATGGACACGCATCCACCGTTACCTACGGTGTCATTACCCCAGCAAAGGAAATACGGATGCGCTCCAAAACTTTTCTCGGCCTCGTCGGCGTCGCGGCAGCAGCAACATTGATTCTTGGCGGCTGCTCCAACACGGGTGGAACCGCTGGCACTGGCCAGCCTGAAAACGCTCCGAATTCGCTGGCCGAAATTCAGAAGGCTGGCGTTCTCGTCGTCGGCACGGAAGGCACCTACAAACCGTTCTCGTTTCACGAAAACGGCACAGGCGACCTGACCGGCTATGACGTCGAGATCATTACCGCCGTAGCCGAAAAGTTGGGCGTCGAGGCGCAGTTCGAAGAAACACAGTGGGATGCCATCTTCGCCGGCCTTGAAGCCGGACGTTTCGCTGTCATCGCCAACCAAGTGTCCATTAACGACGAGCGGGAGGCTAAGTACGATTTCTCTACGCCATACACGGTGAGCCCCGGCGTCATCGTCGTTCCCCAAACGAACACCGACATCTCGTCGTTCGACGACCTGGCCGGCAAGACTACCGCCCAGTCGCTTACGAGCAATTGGTACGAACTGGCCACCGCAAGCGGCGCAAAGGTAGAAGCTGTAGAGGGCTGGGCGCAATCTGTTGCCCTTCTTGAACAAGGCCGCGTTGATGCGACCATCAACGACAAGCTCACCTTTCTCGACTACCAGACGCAAAAAGGCGAAACCGGCCTCAAAATTGCCGCCGAGACCGATGACCCCTCCTTCAGTGCCTTCGCCTTCGCCAAGGGCAACACCGAGCTTCGGGATGCTGTCAATGCCGCCATTGCTGAGCTGCAGGCGGATGGCACGCTGGTGAAGATTTCGCACAAGTACTTCGGAGTGGATGTCACGCAGTAACCTCGCACCATGACTGAGCCGCTCTGGGACCTCATTACGCGGTCCTTGTGGCCGATCGTCGGTGGCGCTGTCACCGGCACAATTCCGCTGGCGCTGTCGTCCTTCGTGATCGGGCTGCTCATCGCTCTGGGTATCGCGTTGATGCGCCTCTCCAAGCTGCGCCTGGTTTCAGGGATTGCTCGCGTCTACGTGTCAATCATCCGTGGCACGCCGCTGTTGGTGCAGTTATTCGTCATCTTTTACGGCCTGCCGGCGATGGGGATTCTGGTCGACCCCTGGCCGAGTGCCATCATTGCTTTCTCACTCAACGTCGGAGGGTACGCTGCAGAAGTGATTCGGGCGGCGATTCTCTCCGTTCCCAAAGGTCAGTGGGAGGCGGCGTACACGATCCGCATGTCCCCCGCTCAGACGCTGAACCGTGTCATCCTGCCGCAGGCGGCCAGAGTGTCGGTACCACCACTTTCCAACACCTTCATCAGCTTGGTCAAAGACACCTCCCTTGCCTCGCTCATCACGGTGACGGAGCTGTTTCGGCAGGCACAACAGATTGCAGCCTTCAGCCAGGAATTCATGGTGCTGTACATCGAGGCCGCTGTCGTCTACTGGGTGATCTGTCTTGCGTTGTCGTCAGTCCAGTCGATGTTGGAGAAGAGGCTCGATCGCTATGTCGCCCACTGATGACTATTTGGTTCAGGTGCGGGGCCTGCGCAAGAGCTTCGGCGAGAACGAGGTGTTGAAGTCGATCGACCTTACGGTCAACCGTGGACAGGTGGTGGCGCTTATCGGACCCTCGGGTTCCGGAAAGACGACGGTCTTGCGATCGCTCAACGGCCTCGAGATCCCTGATGCCGGGGTCGTGCATTTTGCGGTGCAGCATCCCGTCGACTTTTCGACCATGCCCACCAAGAAGCAGCTGCTGCAGCTGCGTGACCGCAGCGCCATGGTGTTCCAGCACTACAATCTTTTTCCGCACCGCACAGTGCTGCAGAACGTCATCGAGGGTCCCGTGCGCGTGCAAAAACGGTCGGTGGTGGATGCCACGGCCGACGCTACGGCGCTGCTGGAGCGAGTCGGCCTGGCCGACAAGCGGGACGCTTACCCGTTTGAGCTATCTGGCGGGCAGCAACAGCGGGTAGGCATTGTGCGCGCTCTCGCGCTGAAGCCGGAGCTATTGCTCTTCGACGAGCCGACATCAGCCCTCGACCCGGAGCTGGTTGGCGATGTACTCGAGGTCATCCGCGAACTGGCCGCTGAAGCGTGGACCATGGTTCTCGTCACGCATGAACTCCAGTTCGCCCAACACGTCGCTGACCATGTCATCTTTATGGACGGGGGCCACGTCATCGAAACGGGGCCCCCCTCAGAGGTTTTGGTCAACCCGAAGAACGAGCGAACCCGACAGTTCGTCCATCGTCTACTCGACCGTTAGAGATACCGAGCAACGCGAAGCGAAATGACGGAATCAGCGCGACCTAACGCGGGTCGCGCTGATTCCGCACAGTTACTCTCCGGGAGGTGACCGCCGCGGATCGTTTTCGCTATGTGGTGAGCCGGTGGAGCTATCCGGGCAGGATGTCAGCAAGATTTGGTTTAGTGCTCAACATCCCATACTCGTGAACGAGGCCCGCAAGTTTCGTTTCTGATTCCATGTCGAAATCGGTCGTAAACGTTGGCAACTGCATTTTCTCCAGCTGCTCAACGGTGTTTTTGGTGTAAGTCGTTACGATCTGACGTACGTCATCTGGATGCTCGTTTGCATACGCGATTGATTTCTTCAGCGCTGCAGTGAACGCACGCACCATCTCGGGCTTTTTAGTCACCGTGTCGCTAGTGGCAAAGTATCCAGACAAGGTGAAGTTCGGCGAGAACTCCGAGAAGTTGTACGTGACAGCCCGATGCCCATCGGCCACTGCCATTTCGAGGAAAGGCGACAGTATCCATCCGGCGTCGACTTGCCCTGTTTCGACAGCGGCCTGAACCTCCGGCGGAGCGAGCTCAACGAATTTGACCGTCGATGAATCGCCGCCGTCTTCGTCCACCATGGCACGGATCGTTACGTCGACTGTGCTGGAAAGGGCCAGGACAGCAACAGTCTTGCCCGACAGGTCAGCTGGTGTCTTTATCGGAGAATCTTCCCGAACGATAACGGCTTGCG
>JAODMI010000084.1 GCA_025464755.1 Homoserinimonas sp. | reverse complement strand
CTCTCTATGTAGAGCTACCCGCATCCGTCACCCTCCAAATCACCTACACAGAGCCTGGCCTGCAAGGTGACCGTTCGACCGGTGGTACAAAGCCGGCAACCGTTGAGACCGGCTACCAGATTCAGGTACCGCTTTTCCTTGAGCAGGGCACCAAGGTCAAAGTTGATACCCGCACCGGCGATTACCTGGGTCGAGTCAACGACTAGTGAGCGCTCGCACTAAGGCGCGTAAACGCGCTATTGACCTGCTCTATGGCGCTGACGTGCGCGAAATATCCCTGAATGCTGCAATCGCCATGGAGGCTGAACGCGCGTCCAATCAGCCCGATCGGCAAGCATCGTGGAACTACGCGCGCGAGATCGTTGTAGGGATCACCGAACATGGCGACGAGATTGACGAACTAATCGAGACGTACTCGCAAGGTTGGACGATCGAGCGGATGCCCACCCTCGACCGCGCGATTGTGCGAATCGGCATCTGGGAAATCATGTTCAACGAGGACGTGCCGGATTCCGTCGCGATCTCTGAGGCGGTACGGCTCGCCTCTGAACTGAGCACCGAAGACTCAGCGGGATTCGTGAACGGGCTGCTCGGGCGGATCGGGCAAATCCGCTCCGGAAGCACACTACCCGGCGAGTCGGCCAACTAACTTACGGGTCGCCTTCTGCTAGGTTTCGTCCTGTTACGTTCACGGTTGGATGTTGTCGCATACCGCCCATAGTCTCGGGCTGTGTCACAAAACGTCTCCCTCTTACCCGTGCTCGAGAAACGCGCCTATCCTGTCACTCTGACAGCTGTCGGTCGCGTGTTCGACACTAATCGGGTCGTGCTGCGGGATGTGAATTTGAACATTCAAGCTGGCGAAATTGTTGCGCTGATCGGTGCCTCCGGATGCGGTAAATCAACGCTCCTGAGGCAGATATCGGGTTTGGACACGCCGACAAGCGGCTCCATTCGCATTGGCGAGGCGCCGGTAGACGGTGTCGACCAACGCTGCGGAGTGGGATTTCAGGAGCCGCGGCTGCTTCCCTGGCGCAGCATTGCACACAACGTTGAACTTGGTCTCCCGCGCGGCAGCGACCGGGCGGCGGGCAAAAACCGAGTGAACGAGCTGCTCAAGCTTGTGGGTCTCGAAGAGTCACGTCACCTGCGTCCGCGGCAGGTGTCAGGCGGCATGGCGCAACGCGCATCACTGGCACGCGCATTGGCTCGCGAACCTGGCGTGCTGGTTCTCGACGAGCCGTTCGGGGCGCTCGACGCACTGACCAGGCTACGGATGCAAGACCTCCTTCTCGACATCCATGCGGCGGAGCCAACCACGATTGTGCTCGTGACGCACGACGTGGACGAAGCCCTCTACCTGGCGGACCGGGTGGTTCTCATCGGTAGGCATCCCAACGATTCGCCTGGAAATGGAGCCTCCATTCTCAGCATCCTTAAGGTTCCCGGCGCTCGGCCCCGTTTCCGTGGTGACGCCACCCTGGCTCAACTCCGTGCCGAACTGCTTACCGGGCTCGGCGTCCCGAATCACCACACCACCGCAGCAGCAGCAGCACCCCGCTAACCCAATTGCACCGCCAACACATCGAGGATCACAGCATGAAACTCACCACAACGTTTTCCGCCGTGGCGCTAGCCGCCGTAAGCGCCGTCCTTCTGAGCGGCTGTGTTGCCGGCGAAGGGTCAGCCGGTGAATCCAAGGCTTCCGCAACAGAAGAGTGGAGTTCCGACACCCTCAACATTGATTTCGCCACGTATAACCCGTTGAGCCTGATCGTCAAGGAGCAAGGCTGGCTCGAAGAGGAACTCGACGGAGTGACCGTCACGTGGCTCCAGTCTGCCGGATCCAACAAGGCGAATGAGGCTCTACGCGCTGGAGCCGTCGACGTCGGCTCGACCGCCGGGTCAGCTGCATTGCTGGCCCGCTCCAATGGGTCGCCCATCCAGGTGATCGACATCTATTCGCAGCCAGAGTGGGCTGCTATTGCCGTGGCCGCGAACTCCGACATCACGGATGTGGAAGGCCTTCGGGGAAAGACCATCGCCGCGACGAAGGGGACCGACCCGTACTTCTTCCTCCTGCAAACATTGGAAGAAGCAGGCATCGGGCTGGATGAAGTGACCGTGGAGAATTTGCAGCATGCTGACGGCAAAGCCGCGCTCGAATCTGGCGCCGTTGACGCCTGGTCAGGACTCGACCCCCTCATGGCCACGAGCGAACTAACCGCCGGCACCAAGCTCATCTACCGCAACATCGACTTCAATACCTATGGCTTCCTGAACGCCACGGAAGACTTCATCAACAACCACGCGGATATCGCACAAGTGGTTGTGAACGCCTATGAGAAGGCGCGCGAATGGGCGATCGCCAATCCAGAAGAGGCAGCCGCCACCCTCGCAGAAGTTGCAGGTATTGATATTGCAGTTGCGAAGAAGGTACTTCTCGAGCGCACGGTTCTGGACCTCGACCCCACCCCGGGAAAAACCCAGAGAGATGTGCTTGAAATCGTAGGTCCAATCTTCGTCGAATCCCGCGACGTCAAGACGCAGGCACTGATCGACGATGCGCTTGACACAATCATCAACGACACCTTCGCCAAGAAGGCTGACGCTTCGGCAATCGGCTAACCATGCCAGTCACTAAGGAAGAGCTCGCGGTGGTCCACGAACGAGAAACGAATGCGGCTCCCGCGAGCCTTCTGCAGTACTCATCTGGGTATGAGATACCGGCCGCCGGAGCGGAAGGGATTGTGGCGGGGGCAGCTGGTACACGGCGCACATCTCGCGTGGCTCTCATCCTCGCTGGTTTCGTTCTGCCGATCGCTCTTCTCATACTTTGGCTGGTCGTAACGAGCCTCGCAATGGTGCCCGCGTACAAGCTGCCATCGCCGGCCGATGTCTGGACGGCTGCGACAGAGCTGTTCAACGACGGGGTGCTCGCAACTCACATCGCTATCTCAACCCAGCGCGTCTTCATCGGTTTCGTGATCGGTGCTGTGGCCGGCCTCGCCCTCGGCGCGGTGGTAGGTCTGTCCACCTGGGGAAGTGCGCTTCTCGCCCCGACCATCGGCGCATTCCGGGCTGTCCCTTCCCTGGCCTGGGTGCCGTTGCTAGTTCTCTACGTCGGTATCAACGAAGATTCGAAAGTCATCCTGATTGCCATCGGCGCCCTCTTTCCCGTGTACACAACGGTTGCAGGCGCGCTGCGTCATGTTGACCCGCACCTCGTTGAACTGGGTCATGCTTACGGGCTAGGTCGGCTGTCACTTCTGTCACAAGTGCAATTACCGGCGGTAGTGCCGAGCATTGTGTCGGGCCTGCGCCTCGCGCTGGCTCAGGCGTGGCTGTTTTTGGTTGCGGCGGAACTTATCGCATCGTCGATGGGCCTGGGGTTCCTTCTGGTCGACTCGCAGAACAATGGCCGTGTGGATCGCATGTGGCTCACCATTATCTTGCTGGGCATCCTCGGCAAGACAACAGATGCTCTCATCGGGCTGCTGGAGAAATATCTCCTGAAGCGCTGGGGATGATCTAACACACACGCCTATGCGCCAGCAGTCCGCACCCGGGCGGTATGCTGGCACAAACAGACATCCTTTAAATTCCGTCCAGAGAGGCGGGGAAGGAGGTCAGATTGCCTGCACGCACTGTGCTTCAGCAAGCTGATATCTCACGCGCGTTGACCCGAATGGCCCATGAAATTCTGGAGTCCAATCGCGGAACTGACGGGCTTATCCTTTTGGGCATACCTACGCGTGGCGTTGTCCTCGCTCGTCGGATCGCCCACTTGATCACGCAGTTTTCGGGCGAAAGCGTGCCCACCGGCGCCCTGGACGTCACGCTGTACCGGGACGATCTGCGTCGAAACCCGACACGCGTACCCTCACCCACCCAAGTACCCTCTGGCGGAATTGACGGCAAAACTGTTGTGCTGGTGGATGATGTGCTCTACTCGGGCCGCACCATTCGCGCTGCACTGGACGCCCTAGGCGACATCGGCCGTCCACGAGTGGTACGTCTGGCTGTGTTGGTGGACCGTGGCCACCGCGAACTTCCTATCCGACCCGATTTCGTCGGGAAAAATCTGCCGTCATCACAAGAAGAACGCATCAATGTGCGCTTGACCGATATCGACGGTGAAGAGTTCATCAGCATCGGTGGGACCTCGTGAGGCACCTTCTCAGCACACGCGACCTCAGCCGCGATCAAGCGGTCGCCATCTTGGATGTTGCCGAAGATATGGCCGATGTCGCTACGCGCGAAGTGAAGAAACTGCCAGCGCTGCGCGGCAAAACGGTCGTAAACCTGTTCTTTGAAGACTCAACGCGTACCCGCATCTCTTTTGAGGCGGCAGCGAAACGGTTGAGCGCGGATGTCATCAACTTCAGCGCCAAAGGTTCCAGCGTCTCCAAAGGAGAGAGCCTTAAGGACACCGCTCAAACCCTCGCCGCAATGGGCGCAGATGCCGTCGTGGTGCGGCACCCCTCATCCGGTGCCCCTAGTGTTTTGGCGCAGAGCGGCTGGATCGACGCCGGCATTGTGAACGCTGGCGACGGGACTCACGAACACCCAACCCAAGCGCTCCTCGACGCTTTCACCATCCGTCGACGCCTCCACCGAAGCGCTGCCCGCGGCAGAGACCTGTCAGGCACGACGGTCACCATCGTCGGGGACATTTTGCACTCCCGCGTCGCCAGATCAAACGTATGGCTGCTGACCACACTGGGTGCCACCGTGCGGTTGGTGGCTCCACCGACGCTGCTGCCTGTCGGCATTTCCCGCTGGCCCGTACAGATCGGCTACGACCTGGACGAGGCCGTGTCCGCCGGCTCGGACGTCGTCATGATGTTGCGCATTCAAGCCGAGCGGATGCATGCCGCTTTCTTCCCCAACGCTCGGGAGTACTCGCGACGCTGGGGTCTTGATGATGCGCGCCTGGCACGGCTTGGCGCGAGTACGATTGTCATGCACCCCGGCCCGATGAACCGCGGCCTGGAAATCTCTTCCGGTGCGGCTGATTCCACGCAATCGACCGTGCGTGAACAGGTGTCTAACGGGGTTTCAGTGAGGATGGCAGTGCTGTACCTCCTGCTGTCTGGCGAACGCGAGGAGCTCAGTTGAGCGGCACACTGGTCATACGGGGCGCACGCCTTAGCGATGGAACAGCGACCGACATTGTCGTTACCGATGGCGTCATCAGTGAACTGGGCGTGTCGCTTTCCGCTGCAGGCTCCCAAGTGATCGACGCAGATGGCCTTATCGCACTTCCTGGGCTGGTCGACCTTCACACTCATCTGCGGGAACCAGGTCTCGAGCAGAGTGAGACCGTGCTGTCAGGCTCGCGCGCCGCCGCGATCGGTGGCTTCACCGCCGTGCACGCCATGGCTAACACGTTGCCCGTCGCCGACACCGCTGGCGTGGTCGAGCAGGTCAAGTCCCTCGGGGATTCGGCCGGTTATGTCACTGTGCGCCCGGTCGGCGCCGTCACCGTGGGCCTTGCGGGGCAGCAGCTTGCCGAACTGGGCGCCATGGCCAGCAGCCGGGCCCGTGTACGTGTCTTCTCTGATGACGGAAAATGCGTTTCAGACGCCCTCCTCATGCGCAGGGCTCTCGAGTATGTGAAAGCGTTCGACGGCGTCATCGCCCAGCACGCCCAGGAGCCGCGGCTCACTGAAGGCGCGCAGATGAACGAAGGAACACTGTCCGGGCAACTAGGTCTCGCCGGCTGGCCTGCCGTCGCGGAGGAGGCCATAATCGCGCGAGACGTGTTGCTGGCTGAGCATGTAGGTTCTCGCATCCACATTTGCCATGTGTCCACGGCCGGCTCAGTGGATGTGATTCGCTGGGCGAAGTCGCGCGGGATTGCGGTGACGGCGGAAGTGACCCCTCATCACCTGCTCCTCGATGAGCACTTGATCCGCGGCTACGACGCCAAATACAAGGTCAACCCCCCGCTACGCCGAGCCGAGGATGTTCAGGCGCTGCGGGAAGGACTCGCTGACGGCACCATCGACATCGTCGCAACCGACCACGCGCCGCACCCCCTGGAGTCGAAAGACTGCGAATGGGATGTGGCCGCGTTCGGCATGGTCGGGCTTGAGTCCGCGCTTTCGGTGGTGCAGGCATCCGTCGTCGATACGGGCCACCTCCAGTGGTCGGATGTCGCCAGGGTGTTGTCAAGTGCACCTGCGGCAATTGGACGGATGGACGGCTACAGCACCGGCATCGCCGTCGGCGGTGCCGCCAACCTTGCACTCTACGATGCGTCGGTTAGCACCGTCTTTAGCGCCAGCCAACTGCGGGGAAAAAGTGTCAATTCGCCCTATCTTGGCCACACCTTGCCGGGTCGGATCATCGGCACCATCCACAACGGCTATCTGACCGTGGTGGATGGGGAACTCGTCGATACAGACCAGGTGGCATCCAGCGCCCTGGTGACCGAACGAGGAGCACATCATGGATAGGCCGGTTCTGATGGGCATTGTCCTGGTCGTTCTCGTCGGGCTGCTGGCGCTTATGTACCTTGGTTGGCGAGGGAGGCAGCGGCGACAGTCCGGTCTCCCCAAGACTCAGCCGGTGCCGGCCGACCGCGGTGCAGACCTGATCAGCACTGAGGTTTTTTACGTAGCAACGACCATGGCCAACGAACCGCTCAATCGTGTTGCTGTGTCCGGCCTCGGGTACCGAGCACGGGCATCCGTCACCGTCAGTGAACGGGGCGTCATACTCGCAATTCCCGGCGAGGCGGATGCCTTCATTCCCGCCGCACACCTTCGTGGTGTCGACCGAGCCACCTGGACGATCGACCGTGTCGTCGAGAAGGGCGGGCTCATTGTGCTCGCCTGGAATCTCACCGCCGATGACACCACCGTGGCGGTCGACAGCTATCTGAGGCTCGCCGACGGATCCACAGAAGCGGCTTTGGTCAGTGCTATGCGCGAACTGTTGCGAACACCGCAGCCACAAAACCCCGTTCACACACCGATTCCCACCCACACGCAGATTCCCATGCACACGCAGGGCCACCAAGGAGATATCGAATAGATGGCACGTCATGAACCAGCCGTCCTCGTCCTGGAAGACGGCAGCAGTTACACCGGACGAGCTTACGGCGCAACCGGACGAACCCTCGGGGAGGCGGTATTTGCAACCGGCATGACCGGGTATCAAGAGACGCTCACTGACCCGTCCTATGCGAACCAAATCGTGCTCATGACTGCACCCCACATCGGCATCACAGGGGTCAACGATGAAGACGTCGAATCCGCCCGCATCTGGGTATCGGGCTTCGTCGTCCGCGACCCCGCCCGCATCGTCTCCAACCACCGCGCCAACGGCACCCTCGACGATCGACTGCTAAGAGAAAACATCGTCGGCATCAGCGGAATCGACACACGCGCAGTGACGCGGCGCCTGCGGGACGCCGGGGCCATGCGTGCCGGGATCTTCTCCGGTCCGGATGCTGCGCTGAGCCGTGAAGAGCAGCTGGCGGCCGTACGCACGAGCACCGAAATGACTGGCCTGAACTTGTCAGCCGACGTCTCCACGCGTGAGGCGTACCTTGTTCCTGCAGACGGTGAGCGCATCGGATCGGTCGCCGTCCTCGATCTCGGCGTGAAATCCTCCACCCTGCGCTACCTTTCCGCCCGCGGGTTCGATGTGCACGTGTTACCCCAAACCATCAGCGCCGACGAACTGCTGGCCCTCAAGCCGAGCGCGGTGTTTTATTCCAACGGACCCGGCGACCCACAGGCATCCGACGCCCATGTCGAACTGCTGCAGGCGGTGCTTCGTGACGGTCTTCCCTTCTTCGGCATCTGCTTCGGCAATCAGCTGCTCGGCCGTGCCCTCGGGTTCGGCACGTACAAGTTGCCATTCGGCCACCGCGGCATAAACCAGCCGGTCGTCGACAACACCACCGGTCGCGTGGAAATTACCTCGCACAACCACGGCTTCGCCGTCGATGCCCCCATCGGCGCGCCGACGCAGTCTCCCGCCGGCTTCGGCCTAGTGGAAGTCAGTCATGTCAACCTCAACGACAACGTCGTTGAGGGGCTCCGCGCACTGGACATTCCAGCATTCTCGGTGCAATACCACCCGGAGGCGGCGGCGGGACCGCACGACGCCAATTACCTGTTCGACCGGTTCCGCGACATGGTGCTTAGCCACCAGGCAGCAACCAGCTCAACTAGCGAGGAAAACTAATGCCGAAACGCGCCGACATAAGCTCCGTCCTGGTCATCGGGTCCGGTCCGATCGTGATTGGGCAGGCGGCGGAGTTCGACTACTCCGGAACGCAAGCCTGCCGAGCGCTACGAGATGAGGGCGTACGCGTCATCCTCATCAACTCGAATCCGGCAACCATCATGACCGATCCCGATTTTGCCGACGCCACCTACATTGAACCCATCACCTGGCAGGTCATCGAGTCGATAATCCAGAAGGAGAAGCCGGATGCGATCTTGCCAACCCTGGGTGGCCAGACGGCACTGAATGCAGCCATTCAGCTGCATGAGCATGGCATTCTCGAGAAGTATGGCGTCGAACTGATCGGGGCAAACTTTGAGGCCATCAACAAGGGCGAAGACCGCCAGATCTTCAAAGACCTGGTTCTTGCCTGCGGAGCGGATGTGGCGAAGTCTTACATCGCGCACACCGTCGAGGAGGCCATCGACTTCGCCGAGGACCTCGGTTATCCGCTCGTGATCCGCCCGTCGTTCACCATGGGCGGGCTCGGTTCCGGCTTCGCCTACACCCGCGAAGAGCTTGTTCGCATGGTCACCGACGGTTTGCATCAGAGCCCCACAACGGAGGTTCTACTCGAAGAATCGATTCTCGGCTGGAAGGAGTACGAACTTGAACTGATGCGAGACACTGCCGATAACACAGTTGTTGTGTGTTCCATCGAGAACGTCGACCCGGTCGGTGTGCACACCGGCGACTCCATCACAGTCGCACCAGCTTTGACGCTGACCGACGTCGAATTCCAAAATCTGCGCAACATCGGCATCGACATCATCAGAGCGGTC
>JAODMI010000061.1 GCA_025464755.1 Homoserinimonas sp. | reverse complement strand
GGTGAACCATGAGGAACTGGTGCGGGCTGTGGAACGTTCCCTGATCGCCGCCGGTTGGGACCTTTCATCCGAAGCTGCACCCGTAGCACGACGCGGCGTCGACAACGACGCTGCCCGTGGGGGCAGCTCCCTTGTCGTGGTACAGCGGCCCATCGAGCAGGCCAATATCTTGTTGGGAGTGCCGGGGCTGGCCGCGACCGACTCCAGGAGAAGCACGCTCAGTGTCATGAACTCCATCCTCGGCGGCGGGATGTCCTCACGTTTGTTCCAGGAAATTCGTGAACGGCGAGGACTGGCGTACTCCGTCTATTCATTCTCGCCGAGCTATTCCGACGCCGGCGTCTTCGGCATGTACGCCGGCTGCTCACCAGCCAAGGCTGCGCAGGTCGCCGAGCTCATGCTCGATGAGTTCTCGAAGCTGGCCACTGGAGGGGTGACGGACGAAGAATTGCGGCGGGCAGTTGGGCAACTCGGCGGGGCTTCTGCCTTGGCTCTGGAGGACTCAGACACCCGTATGTCGCGTCTTGGACGCGCCGAAATCACGCTCGGAGAGTTCGCCGACCTTGATGAGGCACTCCGTCGCCTTTCGGGTGTCACCGGCGATCAGGTGCGAGAGCTCGCTGAAGATCTTATTTCGCGGCCCCTATCAATCGCCGCAGTTGGTACGGTCGAAGAAACGCCACTTGCACGTCTCGTGGAGGGATAGGAGCGGACGACGATGTCCCACTTCATTTACTTGGTGCGCCATGGAGAGCAACAAGACGCCCAACACGGTATGCCAGACGGCCCCCTCTCCGAGCGAGGTACCCGGCAGGCGGCACTCATAGCTGATCGTCTGGCCGCAGTGCCATTCACAGATGCGTGGCATTCGCCGCTTCAGCGCGCCGCCCACACGGCCGCGATCATGACCGAAAGTCTGCCCAACCTCGACTCTGTGCCTTCCGCGCTTCTGTTTGACTGCATCCCTTCCGGACCCACCCCAGACATGCCGACCGCATTCCAGCCCTTTTTTGGATCAATCACTGAGGCGCAGATCGATGCGGGTCGCGCCCAGATGGCGGATGCTGTGAATGAGTGGATGACGCCGGCACGCGAAGACAAACACTCGCTTCTCATCACCCATAACTTCGTCATCGGATGGTTCGTGCGAGAGGTGTTCGAGGCGCCAGCGTGGCGGTGGATGGGAATCAACCAGGCAAACTGTGGACTGACAATCATCCGGGTTCGTTCCATCAAATCTCCTGAACTGATAGCGCACAACGACCTCGGCCATCTGCCACGCGAGCTCCGCACAGGATTGCCGGTCGACCAGCCGTACTGATCGCTCCGTGCGCTACGCCAGCAGTTTGAGGTACCAGTGGGTGGCGTTGGGGTTGTCGTTGTACGGTTCGATCTCGCTGTATCCGGACCGCTGGTACAGCATTCCAGCGGAAACTTGACTGGCGTTGGTGTCGAGCACCACTTCTGTGCCTCCGAACGCGGCGGCCCGGCGCTCCAACTCCTCGAGCACCGCGCGACCCAGCCCGGTGCCGCGTGCAGGGGCACGCACGTAAAGGTGTTTGACCTCGTAGCGCACCGTGCCCGCAGTCGTGGAGGGCACCGAGCGGATGCCCCCACACCCGATGTCTCCTGGCACGTCACTGAGGATCAGGAAAACGCCTCGAGGTGGTTCGAAATCTTCCGCCAGCGGAAAAGTCGTCTTGTAGGCTGCGGGTCCGCCGGGAAAAGTCTGCGCTCGTCCCTGAAAATATTCGGCGAGTAGCGTAACGGCTGCGTCATCGGTCGTAGCAACTGTGCGGAACTGGGGCATCGTCCCAGCCTAGTTCGGTGACCCGCCGGGTTAGCGAGCCGTCGAGCCGTTGGTCGCATTGATAGATTGAGCGGATGACTACCAAGGTCGCCGTCGTCGGCGCGACAGGCAAAATGGGCCAACTGGTCTCCCGCATCATTGACGCCTCCAACGAATACGAACTGGTTGCCAGTCTCGATTCGAAAGACCCGTTGAGTGACATGCTCGGTGCGCAAATAGCCGTCGACTTCACTCTTCCCTCTGCGAGCCAGGGGGTTGTGGACTATGCCATTACCCACGGCATCAACGTGTTGGTCGGAACGTCCGGCTGGTCGAGCGAGCGGGTGGCGTCCCTTGAACGCAAGATCACCGGCAATCTCGCCGTCGGCGTCATCATCGTTCCCAACTTCTCCGTCGGGTCGATGCTCGTCACAGCCTTCTCGGCGATGGCGGCCCGCTTTTACGAGTCAATCGAGATTATTGAGGCCCATCATGCGGGCAAAGTGGACTCCCCGTCAGGCACAGCAGTTCGCACCGCTGAACTCATCGGTATCGCGCGCGGCGAGCTCGGCCCAGTTGCTGCACCGCACACCGACCAACGGGCGCGCGGCCAGCAGGTTTCCAGCGTGCCCATCCACAGCCTGCGGATGCAAGGCATCGTGGCGCGGCAGGACGTCGTTTTCGGTGGCAACGGTGAAGTCGTCACCCTACGTCACGAAACGAGCTCGCCAGCATCGTACGAGCCAGGAATTATGCTGGCGCTGGCGGCAACGCGCACGGCTCGTGGCGTCATCGTCGGTTTGGACAAGCTCATCGACTTGTCACAGGGCACCGCGTGAGCCAGAAAATCGGGGTCGCGGTCATGGCGCTCCTACTCGGCCTCTACCTGGTTGTCGTCGTTCGGCTGGCCATCACCCTCATCCTCATCGATGACACAATCGCAAGAGGTATCGGCATCGCGCTGATTGTTCTCCCACTGCTCGGGGCGTGGGCGCTGGTCGTGGAAATTTTGTTTGGGATACGCAGCCAACGACTGGTGGAAATGCTTGAAGGCGAGGGTGCCCTCCCCGCTGATTCTCTTCCCAAGCTCACAAGCGGTCGTCCGGAACGCGCGGCAGCGGATGCCGAGTTTCCGACCTACCGGGCAGAGGTTGAGGCCCAGCCGGAGAGCTGGCGCGCCTGGTTCCGGTTAGGTCTTGCCTACGATGCCAGCGGTGATCGTCGCCGAGCGCGAGATGCCATCCGAAAGGCCATCGCCCTACAGCGCCGTGCACGCTGATAGCAGTGTCGCGTCACCCGCGATGCGTCTGCGTTGGCTACAGTGAAAGCCGTGCCTGAAGCTATCCAGTTCCGATCCGATGTAACCGTTGAGCTAGTGCGTTCGAGCGCCCACGATTCTGATGTGCTGTTCGCGGCACGGGTCTCGACGCAGGGTGAACAAACGCTGGAGGCCGCGCAAACAGAGGCTGCGGCATCCGAAAAACGTGATCGGGGACTGATTAACTACCTCATGCGTGACCGTCACGGTTCGCCGTTCGAGCACAACTCTATGACGTTCTATGTGCAGGCGCCGATCTTCGTGTTCCGCGAATTTATGCGGCACCGCATCGCCTCGTACAACGAGGAGTCGGGGCGCTATCGCGAGCTGAATCCGGTCTTCTATGTGCCAGCTGCCGAGCGCAACCTGCTGCAAGTGGGCAAGCCGGGAGCCTACGACTTTCTGCCCGGTACGCCGGAGCAGACAGCGCTGGTGAGCGATGAAGTGCGCGCCGTTTCCACTGCGGCTTTTGAGTCCTACCAGCGGATGCTCGAGGCTGGCATTGCCCGGGAGGTGGCCCGCATCGCCCTGCCGCTGAACATTTACTCCTCGATGTACGTCACCATGAACTCTCGGTCGCTGATGAACTTTCTCAGCCTGCGCACAAAGCGCGAGGGAACTCAATTTCCCTCCTTCCCGCAACGTGAGATTGAAATGTGCGCGGAGAAGATGGAAGACATTTGGGCTGGTTTGATGCCGCTCACCTATGACGCCTTCAACGGGAACGGACGCGTCGCACCCTGAATGCACACCCAGATTTGGGTGGAAAACTGGTGCAGTGATCGAGTTGGAGTCATCAAGGTCGAGCGAGCTGTCCGGCATCGTGGGTGTAGCGGCACGCATCATTGACGCGCTCGGCGAGGTGGGCGTCGGTGTGCTCAGTTTTTTGGAGACGGTCTTTCCGCCGATTCCCAGCGAGGTCATCCTGCCATTGGCCGGATTCTTATCGAACCTCGGGGAGATGAGCGTCGTCTGGGTGCTGGTGAGCGCAACTCTGGGTGCCTACCTCGGAGCGCTGCTGTTCTACAGCCTGGGGCACCGGCTGGGGGAGGAGCGCGTCATCCGAGTCCTCTCCAAACTGCCTTTGGTTGATCGTCCCGATTTCGAACGGGCCACCAACTGGTTCAACCGCCACGGTGGCCGTGCCGTGTTCTTCGGCCGGTTGCTTCCCGGCGTGCGCAGCCTGATCTCCCTACCCGCCGGAGCGGCGCACATGCCCCTGAAGAAGTTCACCCTGCTGACCCTGGCCGGCACGATGTTATGGAATGGGTTGCTGATCGGGCTCGGCTATTCACTCGGAACGCAGTATGCCCTCATCGATGAGTATTCCCAGTGGCTTGACTATGCCGTCTACGCCGCCGTGGCGGGACTCATCGTCTGGCTGGTGATCAGACGGGTGCGGCGGCGGAGGCAGGCGAGCACCCCCGCGTAGCCTGGCTTACTGCGCGCCGGGACCTCACCTAGCGGCCGTACTGCAGCCGCTTATCACTCGATGAATCCTTTGGTCTATGGCGTGAAAGAAGCGGCTGTCCACAGTCCGCGCAGCTACAAGCAGCACAGCGCGATAACCTTGAACACGTGACTACTGCTGCTAATCCTTTCGGCCAGGTGCTGGTTGCCCTGGTGACTCCTTTCACCGCCGACGGCGAAGTGGACTGGGCCGGGGTTGAGAAGCACATCGACGACACCATCACCGCCGGTGCCGACGGCATCGTCGTCACCGGCACTACTGGTGAGACGAGCACCCTGACCGATTCTGAGAAGCTGCGGCTCGTCGAGGTGGGGAAGGCGGTAGCCGGCAACCGCGCGAAAATCATTACCGGCGGTGGCTCCAACGAAACCGCTCACGCCATCGAGCTGTACAAGGCGAGCGAGAAAGCCGGCGCCGACGGTGCCCTGGTTGTCACGCCGTACTACAACAAGCCGACGCAGGCGGGGGTGCTGACCCATTTCCGCATGATCGCGGATGCCACGGATCTGCCGGTCATCCTTTACGACATTCCCGGTCGCGCCGGGATTCCGATCAAGTATGAGACGTTACTGCGTGCTGCCAAGCATCCGAACATTATGGCGGTCAAAGACGCCAAAGGTGACTTCAGCGAGGTGAGCAGGGTGATCAACCAGACCGACCTGCTGTATTTCTCTGGCGACGACGCCAACGTCCTGCCGCACCTGTCGATCGGCGCAGCCGGGCTCATTGGGGTCACCGGTAACATTGCGGCAGCACCGTACCGTGTCATTGTTGACGCGGTGAACGCCGGAGATCTGAAGACGGCCACGGAGGCTCACAAGCAACTTGAACCTCTGGTACGTGCCGTCATGACCCACGTTCCTGGAACAGTTGCCGCGAAGTACATTCTTCATGGCCTCGGCCGCATTCGTTCCCCACGTGTACGGCTGCCGCTGGTGGGGCCGGAAGACTACGAGGCCGCCATCATCGAGGATGAGCTGGCCCTGGTAGGCAGCATCCCAGGCTTTGACCTCAGCAACTTCCGTCCGGACCGCAACGCTGCAGCCGGCGGCGCGCTCCCCAAAGTAGCCGGAACCACGCGCTAGGCGCGCACACAACTTAATCAGGGGGCTAGCGGCCCCACAGTATTTCGGCCACCCGGCCGCGGAACACACAGGATGCTATGAATACAGCGATCTACGACCCCCGTCCACTCCAGCCTGGAACCTTGCGGGTTATCCCGATCGGCGGCTTGGGCGAAATCGGTCGCAATATGACTTCCTACGAAATTGACGGCAAAATTCTTATTGTCGACTGTGGCGTACTTTTCCCGGAGGAGCACCAACCGGGCGTCGACCTGATTTTGCCTGACTTCAGCCCCATCCGGGACCGCCTCGACGACGTGCTGGGCATTGTGTTGACCCACGGTCACGAAGACCACATCGGTGCGGTGCCGTACCTCCTGCGCCTGAAGCAGGACATCCCGCTGATCGGCTCGACCCTCACGCTCGCGCTGATTGAGGCGAAGCTGAAGGAGCACCGGATCAAGCCGTACACACTCACGGTGAGGGAGGGCCAGCTTGAGCAGGTCGGCCCGTTCGATCTCGAGTTTGTCGCGGTGAATCATTCGATCCCGGATGCCCTCGCGGTCGCCATCAAGACGCAGGCCGGTGTCGTCCTGCACACTGGCGACTTCAAAATGGATCAGCTGCCGCTCGACGACCGCATCACCGACCTTCGCGCGTTCGCCCGTCTGGGAGAGGCCGGGGTAGATCTCTTCCTGCCGGACTCGACCAACGCCGACGTACCGGGGTTCACCGCCCCAGAACGGGGTATCGGACCGGTGCTTGAGGCGGTAATCTCCAAGGCGCCGCGACGCGTCATCGTCGCGAGCTTCTCCAGCCACGTGCACCGCGTACAGCAGGTTCTGGATGCCGCCCACGCCAATGGCCGTCGGGTCGCTTTCATGGGCCGGTCGATGGTGCGCAACATGGGGATCGCCGCGGACCTCGGCTACCTTGTCGTGCCTGAAGGTGTTCTTATCGATGCCAAGAAGGCATCAGATCTGCCCGACAACAAAATCGTTTACATGAGCACCGGTTCCCAGGGTGAACCTATGGCTGTACTTGCACGAATGGCGAACCTGGAGCACCAGATAGAGGTAGGTAAGGGAGACACCGTCATCCTCGCCTCCAGCCTCATCCCAGGAAACGAGAATGCTGTCTACCGCGTCATTAACGGTCTCACCAAGCTCGGGGCCAATGTCGTACACAAGGGCAATGCCAAGGTGCACGTGTCCGGTCACGCCAGTGCCGGCGAATTGCTCTACTGCTACAACATCCTGAAACCGAAGAACGTGCTGCCGGTCCACGGCGAGTACCGCCACCTGGTGGCAAACCAGCGCCTGGCCATGGACACCGGAATTCCTGAAAAGAATACGATCATCGCCGAGGATGGCACCGTGATCGACCTGAAGGATGGCGTGGCCGAGGTTGTCGGGCAGCTCGACTTGGGTTACGTCTATGTTGACGGTGCGACGGTCGGTGAGATCACGGATGCCGACCTTAAGGACCGCAGAATCCTGGCCGAGGAAGGCTTCATCTCTATCTTCGTTGCCATCGACGCGCAAACGGGTCGGGTCATCGTGGGGCCGGAGGTGCAATCCCGCGGATTTGCTGAGGACGACCAGGTGTTCGAGGCCGTCAAGCCGATGATCATCCGGGCGTTGAGTGAGGCGGCAGAGAACGGGACCCGGGACACGCACGCCTTTAGCCAGGTCATCCGTCGCACGGTCGGCCGGTGGGTGAACACCCAGCACCGTCGTCGCCCGATGATCGTTCCGGTGGTAATCGAGGCGTAGCCACGATTGAGCTGTGCGAGGCGTAGCCACGATTGAGCTGTGTGATGCGTTGCCATCTGTTTGTGTCCTTCTGCAGGGCGAACGACATCAACTCGCGTGCCGTAGCAGGGGGATGACGGTGCTCCCAGGTACCGTGGCTGTATGGCTACGAGCACTAAGTCGACTTCCCGCTCACGCGCCACTGCGGCGCGCGGTTCGGCGCGCGGTCAGGCTGGCCAGCCGACCCGCAAGGTAGCGGTGAAGAAGCCGGAGTTCACCAGCGAGCCCGGACTTCTAACGACAGCCTGGCTTGCTTTGGCTCACACGGTCGGAGCGACAGCCCGCCTCTTCGGCAAAGAGACCTTGGCCAGGGATGAGCGCCGCGACGGCGTTCCCTTTCTGATCTTTCTGCTCGCTATCGCCGGTGCGATCGTTGAGTGGTTCAACCCCGCAGATCCCGTCGCGATCGCGCTGGACGCGTGGAGTTTCGGGGGCCTGTTTGGTCGCGTCGCATTTGCCCTCCCTGTCATCATGCTGCTCTTCGCCGTCTGGTTGTTCCGGCACCCGTCATCCGTGAACGACAACGGTCGCATTGGCATCGGGCTCACCCTGCTGTTAATCACCGTCAGCGGCCTGTGCCACGTCTTCGGTGGGCAGCCCCAGCCCAGCGACGGCATGGAGGTCCTTGCGCACGCCGGAGGCATCATCGGCTGGGTGCTCGCGGCTCCGCTTATCTGGGTTATAACGCCTTATGGAGCGACTCCGATCATCATCCTGGTGATGATCCTGTCCCTCTTCATCATCACCAAGACGCCGCCGAATCGCACCAGCGACCGCTTGCGAGAGCTTTACAACTACCTGTTCGGCGCCCAGCTTCTCGACGCAGACCAACGCGCAGCGAAGAAAGCCGACCGGGCAGACACCGGCACCTTCGGCACCTTCGGGGACCTCGGAATCGACCCTGAGGAAGCGGCGTCGTTGCCCTGGTGGCGGCGCAACAAGTCGCAGCGCGAGACGGACCCGGCATTCGACAGTCCTGTCATCGCCAGAGAACCAGAGGGCAAGCGCAGCGACATTCCTACGGATGTCATTGACCATGCCGCTGCGCATCAGTCAGCCAAAGGCACCTCCGTCAGTGACCACTCCGCCAGGGACGGTGAGCACTTCGGCGTCGAACTGCTTGAGGAACTGGTGAGGGCAGAAGATGCCGTGGCACGTTTCACGGGCGAAATTGAGCCCGCAGCGTCGTCAACGGCAATCCGCGATGACGGACCGACTGTCCCAGACCTTTTGCCCGGCTTCACCGACAAGGCATCGACCAAGGGTAGGCACGGCGATTTCGACACGGAGGCCGCGTCGCAGCGGCCGATTGCCCCCTACCGCCTTCCGGCGGCGTCCACGCTTGCCCTCGGGACGCCTCCCAAAGCTCGTTCGCAAGCTAACGATGACATCGTCGCAGCGATCACCGAGGTGCTAAAGCAGTTCAGTGTGGACGCCAGGGTCACAGGCTTCAGCCGCGGCCCCACGGTGACGCGATACGAGATCGAACTGGGCCCTGGTGTCAAAGTCGAGCGGGTCACCGCGCTGAGCAAGAATCTCTCATACGCAGTCGCAAGTAACGAAGTGCGCATTCTGTCCCCGATTCCTGGAAAAAGCGCGATCGGCATTGAGATTCCCAACACCGACCGTGAGATCGTCTCACTTGGGGACGTGCTGAGGTCTAAAGCAAGCACAAGCAGCCTGCACCCCATGACGATCGGCGTGGGCAAAGACGTCGAGGGCGGTTTCGTCGTCGCTAACCTGGCGAAGATGCCCCACCTCCTGGTGGCCGGCTCGACCGGGTCAGGAAAGTCCAGTTTCGTCAACTCCATGATTACGTCTCTTCTGATGCGCGCCAAGCCATCCGAGGTGCGGATGGTGCTTATCGACCCCAAACGGGTGGAGCTTGCCGCGTACGCTGGCGTTCCGCACCTCATCACCCCCATCATCACCAACCCGAAGAAGGCCGCTGAAGCGCTGTCCTGGGTTGTAAAGGAGATGGACATGCGGTACGACGATCTGGCCAGCTTCGGCTTTCGCCACATCGACGACTTCAATGCCGCCGTCATCGCCAATGAGATCATCTTGCCGCCGGGAAGCGAACGCCAGCTCAAGGCATACCCTTACCTTCTGGTAGTTGTCGACGAGCTCGCCGATCTCATGATGGTCGCCCCGCGCGATGTCGAAGACTCCATCGTGCGCATCACGCAGCTAGCACGCGCCTCCGGTATTCACCTGGTGCTGGCAACCCAGCGCCCGAGCGTCGACGTCGTGACCGGCCTCATCAAGGCGAACGTGCCGAGCCGCCTTGCCTTCGCTGTCAGCAGCATGACTGACTCGAGGGTCATCCTCGACCAACCTGGCGCAGACAAACTCATCGGCCAGGGCGACGCCCTGTTCCTTCCTATGGGGGCGTCGAAGGCGATTCGCGTGCAAGGAGCTTGGGTGAGCGAAAGCGAAGTCAGCGCGGTGGTACAGCACGTCACCCGTCAGGCTCAGCCCGAATATCGTAAGGATGTTGCGGTCACCGCCGAGAAGAAGAACGTTGACAGCGACATCGGGGATGACCTCGAAGTGCTGCTCGCCGCGGCCGAGCTTATCGTCAGCACGCAATTCGGCTCCACGTCCATGCTGCAACGGAAGCTCCGGGTCGGTTTTGCCAAGGCCGGCCGCCTTATGGACCTCCTGGAGTCTCGAGAGATTGTGGGGCCATCAGAGGGCAGCAAGGCCCGCGATGTTCTGGTGGCACCGGAGCAGCTTCCCGCCGTCCTAGCCCGGCTCCGCGGGGATGACGCCGCTGGTGCGGCATCTGCTTCTGCTGCCGTATCTAGCGCCGCGATATCGACTACTACTATTGCTGCTTCTTCCGGCGAACCGGGCGACCGGTATGGTGTGGACCCGGTCGCGGAAATGACAAGCGGATACGATGACGTCGAGGGTTCTCCTGATGAGGACGCCTGGCAACTGACGGACAGGGAGTAGTACGTGAGCGCGTCCGACACACTGCGGGGCCGATTCATACGCAAAGGGGACACGCCGGCAAGTATCGGTAACCTTGCCAACGTCATTACGGTTGTCCGCATAGCCCTTGCCCCAGTATTTTTCTGGCTCATGTTTCTCGATGAGGGCGAATTTGGGCCGGTGCGTTACGCCGCCGCAGCCCTCTTTGTGCTGGCGATAGCAACAGACAGTCTTGACGGAATCATCGCTCGACGACAAAACCTGGTCACCGACCTGGGTAAGATTCTTGACCCGATAGCAGACAAGCTCCTCACCGGCGGAGCCCTCGTCTGCTTGTCCGTCCTCGGCGAATTGGCATGGTGGGTTACCGGGCTCATTCTGCTTCGTGAGCTCGGCATCACGCTTTACCGGATGGCGGTGCTGCGCAATCGCGTGATTCCGGCCTCCCGCGGGGGCAAGCTCAAAACTGTGCTTCAGGCCGTCGCAATCACCTTGTTCCTGGTGCCGCTGTGGGTCCCGCTCGGCGACTGGATGCACGGGGTCAATGCTGCCTTTATGACCGCAGCCGTGATCGCGACGATCGTGTCGGGTGGGGACTACCTGATCAAAGCGTGGCAGCACGGTCGGTCCCGGGTATGACTGCCTCTGAGAACCTGATCAGGTCCCTGATCGAGCGCAAACTCACGGTTGCCGTTGCCGAGTCGCTCACCGGTGGTCTCTTGACGGCGGAACTGATCGATACCCCGGGAGCTTCCGCAACGGTGCTCGGCGGCATTGTGGCCTACAACACGCAACTGAAACAGTCGATCCTTGGGGTCGACGCAGCCATTTTGAACGTCCACGGTGCCGTTCACCCCGACGTTGCAATACAAATGGCGGTGCGTGTGCGCGAGATTTTGGCGGTGGGCGGCATGCCAGCCGACGTCGGCATTGCTGCAACCGGGGTCGCTGGCCCGGATTCTCAGGATGGTCAGGAGCCAGGCACCGTGTATGTGGCCGTGGCGATAGGCCCGGACGTGAGAGTGACGCGTTTGTCGCTCAGCGGCAGCCGTAACGAAATTCGTTCAGCCGTGGTAGCGGCAGCCGTAGATCTGGTTCTGCAGCGCCTCGAAAATCAGTGAATGCCCGAGAATGGCGGCGCCGCAAAATCGGTGTTAGGGGCGGGAATGCGCCGTATTGCAATCGCGTTACACCTAGTACATTCACCAGCAATGCACAGACTGAACTGACTAAAGTTTTCAGCACGCTAAGCTTTTCAGTCCAGACACGTTAGAGGAGGGTCCGATGGTTCTAGTTCGACAAGAGATCGGTGACGTACTCCGTGACTTCCGTCTGCAGAAGGGGCGCACCCTTCGTCAGGTCGCGAGCAAGGCTAGCGTTGCTCTTGGTTACCTCAGCGAGGTTGAGCGTGGCCAGAAGGAGGCAAGCTCTGAAATCCTTGCTTCTGTAGCAGAAGCTTTGGAAACGCCCATTTCTGTCATCATGCGTGAGGTCGGCGATCGTATGGCCGTAATCGAGGGCCTCGACGTCATCCCGGACACTGTTCCGGATGACCTTGTGTCCGGATACAAAGCTTCGAACTTCAACGGTGGTTTGGTTGCTACCAAGTAGCAATCACCCGCTTCGCGGTTATCGATGAGGCTCAGCGAGTTCTGGATAGCTATGACGGACGAGTTCGGCTCGTCTTATGGTCGTACCCTGGCACAAGACTTCGTCCTGACGGACGTCGGTGGGCGTACAGCCGAGGAAGCAATTGCTGCTGGCGTTCCGCCGCGCGAAATCTGGATTGCGGTGTGCAGGGCGTGTGATGTTCCCGAAAGTCGCTGGTACGGCGTAGGTCAGCTGCGCGACCGATAACCCAACACGCCGTGCCGTGATTCGAACATCCTTTCGGAAAATCGTTAGGCTCCTTCATGTAGCACTCGAAAGCAAGTTATGCACAGGTAGCGCTCCTCCGAATCGAATGTCGGATGCCGAGCGTACTGTCGAGCTCGTTAGCGACACTGCGAACACAGCCTTGTCGCACAAGTTATTTGGCCTTGCGTAATCGGCCAAATGACTACAGCGGCAGCCTATAGGCGCATCGTCATCACCCAGAAGGAGCTTGAAAATGCCATCAGCAGCAGATCGCGAAAAATCGCTGGAAACCGCACTCGCCCAGATCGACCGTCAGTTCGGCAAGGGCTCCGTCATGCGCCTAGGTAGTGACGAACGCGCACCCGTTGCCGTGATCCCCACAGGCTCCGTCGCGCTGGATGTCGCTCTCGGTATCGGCGGTCTCCCGCGAGGCCGCATCGTCGAGATCTACGGTCCGGAGTCATCCGGTAAGACCACCCTCACCCTGCATGCCATTGCCAACGCTCAGCGCGCCGGCGGTATCGCCGCCTTCATCGATGCGGAGCACGCGCTCGATCCTGACTATGCGAAGAAGCTGGGTGTCGACATTGACGCCCTCCTTGTCTCCCAGCCAGACACGGGTGAGCAGGCACTGGAGATTGCCGACATGCTGGTGCGATCGGGTTCGATCGACCTCATCGTTATTGACTCGGTGGCAGCGTTGGTTCCCCGGGCAGAAATAGAAGGCGAGATGGGCGACACGCATGTTGGACTTCAGGCGCGGCTGATGTCGCAGGCGCTTCGCAAACTGACTGGTGGATTGAGCCAGACCGGCACAACCATGATCTTCATCAACCAGCTTCGTGAAAAGATCGGCGTCTTCTTCGGCAGCCCGGAAACTACCGCAGGCGGCAAGGCGCTCAAGTTCTACGCTTCAGTTCGCCTTGACATCCGTCGCATCGAGACCCTCAAAGAGGGCACGGAAGCCGTTGGCAACCGCACCCGTGTCAAGGTCGTCAAGAACAAGATGGCGCCACCTTTCAAACAAGCCGAGTTCGACATCCTCTACGGGATTGGTATCTCACGCGAGGGAAGCCTGCTGGATTTCGGAGTCGAACACGAGATCGTGCGCAAGTCAGGCGCCTGGTACACCTATGACGGGGATCAGCTCGGCCAGGGCAAAGAGAACTCGCGTCGGTACCTGAACGAGAATCCTGCCGTGGCGAAGGAGATCGAAGACAAGATCCTCAACAAGCTCGGCATCAGCCCGGAGGCCAAGGCCGCGAAGGCAGCAGAATTGGCCGCCGCCGCCGCCACCGCTGCAACCAAGCCAGAACCGGTTGTCGCACCGATTCGAGAGAAGCAAGCGCGCAAAGCGGCAAGCGCCTAAAAATGGTTTCCTCCCACGACGGTGCACCAGCTGCGGGCGCAAAAGAGCCCCAGCTGGCTCCCGTGACATATCTTTTCGGAGGCGGGCCGCCATTATCTCCGGCACCTGCTGCAGGCGCGCCGGCACTGCAGGAGCCGGCACTGCAGGCGCCGGCATCGGAGCGAGCCAGCGGAGTGAACGAGGCCAGCGCTCCCGCTGACCAGGCCGTCCCTGCAAGCGTGGCTCGTTCGGCAAGACGGGCCGAGAACGTTAGCCTCAACGGGCTGACAAGGCGCAACATGTCCCGCTGGGAAATCGAGAAACTCCTACGGTCTCGCAGCATCGATGAGGAAATCATTTCCGCAGAGATTGAACGGCTTGAGGGTGTCGGCCTCATCGATGACACCGCCTTAGCTGAGACGCTGGTACGAACGCAGCACGAACGCAAGGGCCTCGGCAAGCAGGGCCTCATCGCAGAGCTTCGCCGCCGCCGTATCGATCAGGACACCATCGACGATGCACTGTCAGCGCTGGATGTCGATGACGAGCAGCAGCGCGCCAACGATCTCGCCGTCAAACGCGCCGCTCAGCTGAGCTCGTACGATGCGGCCACAGCGAAACGACGGCTAACCGCTTACCTGATGCGCAAGGGGTACTCCTCATCCATTGTCCAGGCAGCCACAAAGGCGGCATTAGACAATGATGAAGGCGGCGTTCGTTTCCGCTAGCTGCTGTTTTCTCTGCTGCTACTCACCGATGGGGCAGCGCCGTTCACCTACAAGCACCACAGCGCCTCGCGAAAACGCGGTTAGGCTTGGATCACCATGACCTTGATCGCTCCACGCAGCACCCCTAAGCATGCCCGCACCTACGAAGTGCGGACGTACGGCTGCCAGATGAACGTGCACGATTCGGAGCGCCTCAGCGGATCGCTCGAAGCTGCCGGTTACGTGCGAGCCGAGGGCGAGCAAGCTGACGTCGTCGTGATCAACACCTGTGCCGTCCGTGAGAACGCAGATAACAAGCTCTACGGCAACCTGGGCATGCTTGCGTCTATTAAACGAGAGCATGAAGGGATGCAGATCGCCGTCGGCGGATGCCTCGCTCAAAAAGACAAGAGCACCATCCTGAAAAAGGCACCCTGGGTCGACGTCGTTTTCGGAACTCACAATATGGGTTCATTGCCGGCCCTGCTTGAGCGATCGCGCCACAATGGTGAAGCGCAACTGGAAATTCTGGAATCCCTCGAGGTTTTCCCCTCAACGCTTCCAACTCGACGTGAGTCCACCCACAGCGGCTGGGTCTCAATCTCCGTGGGCTGCAACAACACCTGTACTTTCTGCATCGTTCCTTCTTTGCGCGGCAAAGAAAAGGACCGGCGGCCCGGTGATGTGCTTGCCGAGATTCAGGCTTTGGTCGACGATGGCGCAATCGAAGTCACTCTGCTCGGACAGAACGTCAACTCGTACGGAGTCGAGTTCGGTGACCGGCAGGCATTCAGCAAGCTGCTGCGAGCGGCTGGGGGCATCGCAGGACTCGAGCGCATCCGCTTCACCAGCCCTCACCCGGCGGCGTTCACCGACGACGTCATCGATGCGATGGCCGAGACTCCCGCTGTGATGCCGCAGCTACACATGCCGCTGCAATCCGGATCAGATCGAGTGCTGAAAGCTATGCGCCGCAGCTACCGGTCGGAGAAGTTTTTAGGCATCCTGGACCGGGTGCGTGCGCGCATCCCGAATGCGGCAATCTCTACTGACATCATTGTCGGCTTCCCCGGGGAAACCGAGGAGGACTTTCAGGAAACCCTGCGAGTGGTCGAAGCGTCGAGGTTTGCCTCAGCGTTTACTTTTCAATACTCCATTCGGGAGGGGACTCCAGCGGCGGACATGTCGGAACAGATTCCGAAGGCGGTTGTGCAGGAACGGTATGAGCGTCTCACGGCCCTGCAAGACCACATCTCGTGGGAAGAAAACCACAAGCTGGTGGGGACAACCGTTAACGTCCTGGTCTCTGCAGAGGGTACGAAAGACGCCGCCACCCACCGCATGAGCGGTCGGGCAGAGGATAGCCGTCTCGTGCACTTTGACATCCCGGCGGGAAGCGACACTCCCCGCCCCGGCGACATTGTGACCGTCGACATCTCCGAGGCCAAGCCGTTCTACCTGATCGCCGACTCTGCAGATGGGTCGCCCGTGAAAATTCGTCGCACAATCTCCGGTGACGCATGGGATCGTGCCGATGCGGCATCCTGCGGAGTGCCAGCACCCCAAGGACAATCAGCAACCCCGGCTCGGGTTTCTCTCGGCCTGCCAACCATCGGCCTTCCCGCGCATCGCGTGTCGACAACTCCCATCTACGACCAGGCGGATGGGCAACGCTGAGAGCACACTGCCGTCCCTGGCCGTCGTTGTCGGGGCGACAGGCACGGGTAAGAGCGCACTATCGCTCGGCATCGCGGCAGCCCTGCGACGTGACCACGGTGTCGGCGCTGAGGTAGTCAACGCAGATGCCATGCAGCTGTATCGCGGTATGGACATCGGTACAGCAAAAATTGCCCGTGAGGAGCGGCTCGGCGTTCGACATCACATGCTCGATGTGCTGGACGTCACGCAAGAGTCGAGCGTCTCGGACTACCAGGCAGATGCGCGTGCTGTTATCGACGGCATTCTCAACCGCGGAAATGTTCCCATCCTGGTCGGCGGTTCTGGTCTTTACGTGTCGTCGGTGATCTTTGATTTCCGCTTTCCCGGACGAGACCCCCACATTCGCGCCCGACTGGAAGCGGAGTTAGCGCAAACCGGCCCGGGGATGCTCTACCAACGACTTCGCGCCGTAGATCCACAAGCCGCCGGTGCCATCGGCCCTCACAACGGGCGGAGGATCGTGCGTGCTTTGGAAGTTGTGGAACTGACAGGACAGCCTTTTGGATCCGGTCTGCCAGACGACAACACACTGTGGAAATCCGGCACGCGGATTGTCGGATTGCGCGCCCCCCGGGATGAGCTTGTGGCCAGACTCGACGCCAGGGTACGCAGCATGTGGGATGCCGGGCTGGTGGAGGAGGTGCGCTCGCTCCTGCCCCTAGGTCTTGAACGTGGTGTGACAGCCAGTCGAGCCATCGGCTACTCGCAAGCGATCGCGCAGCTGCGAGATGAGCTGACACAGGCTGAGGCGATGGAATTATCGGCGGCGCTCACCCGAAAGTACGCCCGCCGCCAAGTGAGCTGGTTCAAGCGCTACCCGAACGTGTCGTGGCTGGATTACGACAACCCGGCACGGGTTGAGCACGCCATAGCCCAACTAACATTGACCCATGCCTGATATCCATTTCACCAAGGGACACGGAACCGGAAACGATTTCGTTCTTTTCAGCGATCCCGACGGCGATATGACGCTGACGCCTGCCCAGCTTTCCGCTATTGCGAACCGACATTTCGGTGTTGGGGCTGACGGCATCATCCGCGCGGTGAAGTCACGTAATCTCCCAGCCGGTGCTGCCGCGCTTGCGGAAGACGAATCGGCGGAGTGGTTTATGGATTACCACAATGCAGACGGCTCGCCGTCCGAAATGTGTGGCAACGGCATCCGTGTGTATGCGCAGTATCTGCTCACGAACGGCCTCATCCAACTAGAACCGACAGACACGCTGACGATTGGCACGCGCGGGGGAGTGCGCGACCTGCAACGCAACCTCAAAGGGTTTCAGGTCGACCTTGGTCGTTGGTCGTTGGACGGGGGAGAGCCCCTAGTGCGGGCGAAGAACCTGCCCGTGGCACGGCCAGGACTCGGCATCAACGTGGGAAACCCACACGTCGTCGTTGCACTGTCCAGCGCGGAAGAGCTGGCCTCCCTCGACTTAAGCTACATTCCCGTTCTTGATCCGGAGCCGGCGGATGGCGTAAACGTCGAATTCGTCGTACCGGACGAGCCCATGGTGAAAGACGGCGTCGGGTACATCACCATGCGCGTTCACGAGCGTGGGAGCGGCGAGACACTCTCCTGCGGCACCGGCGCGGCAGCAGCAGCTTTGGCAACGCGTCACTGGGCGGGGCCCGGGGCACCGAACCAGTGGAAAGTCACCGTTCCGGGGGGAACATTAGGCGTGCGGATGTGGGCTACCGAAGACGGTGAACACGTGTCCCTCAGCGGACCCGCCGAACTGGTATTTGAAGGCGAGCTCAGTCTCTGAGTAGCTCAGCCTCCAAGTAGCCCAGTCTTTGAGCAGTTCAGCCGGTGAGCAGTTCAGCCGGTCAGCAGTTCAGCCGGTCAACAGTTCAGCCGGTCAACGGCGGCGCACGCGCAAAACTCGATATCCCTTGTTTGTGGCGGCCCGCGTCACGGAAAAGTGTGAGGGCAAAGCCCCTTCCATCCAGCGGTGAAGAGAATCAGAGCCCAGGTTTTTTTGTACGACAAGCCACGCATCCGTGTCGGGGTCCAGTCTCGGCAGCCACTGCAGAAGCATGTTGTGGAGTTCGTCTTTGCCCACACGGATCGGTGGATTCGAGCGAATGCCCATGAAGGTGATGTCTGCGGGAACATCTTCTGGCCTGACGGCGTTGACGTTACTGAGCCCGAGGTCGTGGGCATTGCGACGCACCAGGTCGAGAGCGCGGTCATTGACGTCGACCGCCCAAACGGTGGCGTGCGGGGACTCCAATGCCAACGACAGTGATATCGGACCCCAGCCGCAACCCAGATCAAGGAGATTGCCACCCGGCGGTGCGGGTGGTGTATTGGCTAGCAGCACTTGAGTGCCGACATCCACGCGGTCGGGGCTAAAAATTCCACCAGCGGTTGTCACAGTATGTGCTCGACCGGCAAGAGTGACCGTAATGTGTCGAAGTTTGAGCTCACTTTCCGGTGCGGAGGAAAAGTAATGCTCGTTGGCCATGAAGAGAAACCTATCGAAATACTAGGAGCTAGGGTTAACCCAATGACTGAAGTAGAACCAGTGGAACACGAGAACGAGGACGTCATTCAGCGCGTTCTTGCCAGTGGATCCGCGCGTTCTGCCGGATACACCATCTTTTCGAGCGGCGCCGCTCAGGCGCTGCAAACCGGCGCAACGGGCCACGTGGGCGCAAGCGACCCAGACGGCGAGCAACTCGATCGTGACGACCGCCAGGCGCTGCGCAGGGTGGCAGGCTTATCGACCGAACTCGAGGACGTTACCGAGGTCGAATACCGGCAGCTGCGGCTGGAGAAGGTCGTGCTCATCGGTATCCACTCCCAGGGCAACGCCAAAGAGGCTGAGAACTCGATGCGTGAGCTGTTCGCCCTCGCAGAGACAGCCGGCGCGGTCGTCCTTGACGGGCTGCTGCAAAAGCGCGCCATGCCCGACCCCAGTACCTACTTCGGTAAGGGCAAGGCAGCTGAGCTGAGGGATGTCGTTGCCGCCGTCGGCGCGGACACGGTCGTCGTCGACGGCGAACTGGCGCCCAGTCAGCGGCGTGCGCTGGAAGATGTGATCAAAGTTAAGGTCATCGACCGCACTGCCGTCATTCTTGACATTTTCAGTCAGCACGCGAAAAGCCGTGAGGGCAAGGCGCAGGTGGAGCTCGCTCAGTTGGAATACCTGCTTCCCCGCCTTCGGGGCTGGGGTGAGTCGATGTCCCGACAGGCCGGTGGCCAGGTCGGGGCGGGAAACGGTATGGGAAGCCGCGGACCCGGTGAGACGAAAATTGAACTTGATCGGCGCCGCATCCACACCCGGATGTCCCGCCTGCGAAAGCAGATCGAGGCCTTCGCTCCGGCCCGCGAGGTTAAGCGCGCCAACCGCAACCGAAACAATGTGCCCTCCGTGGCAATTACCGGCTATACCAACGCAGGCAAGTCGTCGCTGCTCAACCGGATCACGCAAGCCGGTGCACTGGTCGAGAACGCGCTGTTCGCAACCCTTGACACCGCTGTTCGAAAGAACAGCACGCCGGATGGCCGCTTGTACACGCTGACCGACACGGTAGGTTTTGTTCGCAACCTTCCCCACCAACTGGTGGAAGCGTTCCGATCGACCCTTGAAGAGGTCGGCGATGCTGACGTCATCGTGCACGTCGTCGACGCGTCCCACCCCGACCCGGCGAGCCAGTTGGCGACGGTGCGGGACGTCATCGGGGAAGTGGGTGCGCGTGATCTTCCCGAGATTGTCGTGTTCAACAAAAGCGATCTAGCAGATGATGACCAGCGTCTTCTGCTGCGCGGATTGGAAGCGAGCGCTGTCTTCGTCTCGGCGCGTACCGGCGAAGGTGTCGAGGAGCTGCTGGCCCGTATCGCAGAGGTGATACCAGCGCCCAGCATCGAATTGGAACTGCTGATCCCTTACGACCGCGGTGACGTCATCTCGGCCCTGCACGACGAAGGACAGATCATGTCGACGACGTATGAGGAGAGCGGCACACGGGTGATAGCGATGGTGCACGAAGATCAGGCACCGGCGCTGCGTGAGTACGCGGTCTAATTTCGTCCAGAGCCGCCCTCAAGTGGCGTTTCGGGCAGGAGCGCGGTGCGCTGGGTGCGCGCTGACTGCTCGCGCCTTCAGCTTGGCCACAAGTGAGGTGTGTGCCGCGCTGGGCGCGAGTGAGTCGACCGTGGCTGGCTAGAGCGCCCGCAGAACTGCAACAACCTTGCCGAGGACTTCGGCATAGTCGCCGAGGATCGGCTCGAAATTACTGTTGCGCGGTAGAAGCCAGGTGTGACCATCGCGTTGACGGAAAACCTTGACCGTCGCCTCATCGTCGAGCATTGCCGCCACAATATCGCCGTTCTCTGCGGTTTTCTGCTGACGCACGACTACCCAGTCGCCATCGCAGATGGCCGCCTCGATCATGGAGTCGCCAACAACTTTCAACATGAAGAGCTCGCCTTTGCCGACGAGTTGACGGGGAAGTGGGAAGACCTCCTCCACCTGCTGATCAGCGGTGATCGGTATGCCCGCGGCGATGCGACCAACCAGCGGTACCATGGCGGCGTCCCCGATTGGCGTTGGATTGTCAGATGTCACGGCCGAGCCGGTTTCGGGACGGTCCGGCAGGTCGATGAGAATTTCAAGGGCCCTGGGCTTATTCGGGAACCGGCGAAGGTATCCGCTTAGTTCCAGCTGGTTCAGCTGGTGGGTAACGCTTGACAGTGATGAGAGGCCCACGGCGTCACCAATTTCGCGCATGCTCGGCGGATAGCCCCGTCCCGCCACCGCGCGCTGGATGTAGTCAAGTATTGCGAGTTGCTTGTCGCTCAGGCTCTTTCGACGGCGCGTCCGAGGCTTGCCCTCAGATGGTTCAGCCGTTGTGCGCTCGTCCATGCTCGCTCCTGAAATCGAATGTCGGTGGTGTCTGGTTGGGTCTAGCTCAAGACAATCGAAACTGTATCCACGATTCC
This sequence comes from Homoserinimonas sp., assembly GCA_025464755.1. Lineage (GTDB taxonomy): Bacteria > Actinomycetota > Actinomycetes > Actinomycetales > Microbacteriaceae > RYN-87. Next base: position 26,495 of record JAODMI010000061.1, on the reverse strand, counting down.
AGCCAATAACAAACGTCTATTCGAGTGTGTTGAGAAAAACATTCGCTAGGTATCGAAACTGGGCTTGAGTTTACGAGTAATCGAAGATATGTTCGGAACACAGTTTCGTATCCGGTTCTCCCGGCCGAGGGCCGGATACGAACTGTCCACGTCAACTCCGGCAGCACCGAAAGGAACCAGCATGAGCGCCTCAATCAGTGGAACCGCAGCCAGTGGAACGGCAGCCAGTGGAACCGCAGCCAGCGAAGCAGGCTCGGCTGTTTCCGGCGGGTCTACGCTTCGTCTCACTAAGCGGGGGCGTGCCGTGTTCACGGCCGCAGTCGCGTTGCCGCTCGTCATCGGTGCGATGGTCTTTGCGCTCAATGGCGGGTCTGCCACGGCGTCCGGCGCCGCGGGCTCAGTCGATTACGTGACTGTTGACGGGGGCCAGTCGCTCTGGGAGCTCGCAGAAGAGCTCGATCCCTCGGGTGACACTCGCGAAGTCGTGGCTCAGCTGCTCAAATTCAACTCCCTCACCACCGCAGATGTGTATGCAGGCCAGCAGCTCGCCGTTCCGGCGCAATACGTCAGCTAGATAAAGACGTCATAGCCTGGGTGGCCAAGGTCTTAACATTGACCAGTGACTTCACTCGCAGAACTGCCTATCCGTGACAACTTGCGGGGGCTGACGCCGTACGGCGCCCCACAGAAACGGGTACGAGTCGCCCTCAATGTCAACGAAAACACGCACCCTATTCCCGAAGCTGTCGCCCACGACATCGTCACCTCTCTTGCCGCCGCCATCCTCGGCATCAACCGCTATCCTGACCGCGAGTTCACCACCCTTCGTGAAAGCCTGGCGGCGTATGCAGGGCACGGCACCACACGAGAAAATATCTGGGCAGCTAACGGTTCTAATGAAGTGCTGCAGCACATTCTGCAAGCGTTCGGAGGTCCAGGTCGCAAAGTCTTAGGTTTCCCTCCGACGTACTCGATGCACTCCATCATTGCGGCGTCAACTCATACTGAGTGGGTGACCGGTGAGCGCGCCGCTGATTACGATATTTCCCCAGAAGCTGCGATCGCGGCTATCGAGGAACACAAGCCCGACGTGATCTTTTTTTGTGCACCGAACAACCCGACCGGCACGCCGATGGCTTTGGAGACGATCACGGCAGCGTACGACGCCACCGACGGGATCGTCGTCGTTGATGAGGCGTACGCGGAATTCGCGCCGACAGGCGAGCCGACGGCGCTGACTCTCCTTGCGGGCCGCCCCCGTCTCATCATTTCCCGCACCATGAGCAAAGCATTTGCCTTCGCTGGCGCCCGTGTGGGTTACCTGGTCGCAGACCCTGCGGTGACAGATGCGATGCGGCTGGTTCGCCTGCCTTACCACCTGTCAGCGTTGACGCAGGCGGCAGCCATCGCAGCTCTGGCGCACACGGGGGAGATGCTGTCCATGGTGGACGACATCAAGGCGCAGCGTGATCGGCTCTTGGTTGAGTTGCCGAAGCTGGGCTATACGGTGTGGCCAAGTTCGGCCAACTTCGTCTTATTTGGTGGTGTGGCCAGTCCACACGGAGTCTTTGAAGCGTTGCTCGAGCGCGACATCATTATTCGCGACCTGGGTATCCCGCATCACCTGCGTGTGACGGCCGGCACCGAAGAAGAAACCACGCTCTTCCTGGAAGCGCTAGCCGAAGTGGGCGGCGCAGTTAGCTCGATAGACTGAAGTTCCACGCGTGAAGGGCTTTTGAAATGGCACAGCAGGCAAGGACGGCGCACCTCACGCGCAAGACGAGCGAGTCAAGCATCGAGTTGTCGATCGACCTCGACGGCTCCGGGCGTGCGGACATCGACACGTCGGTACCGTTCTTCAACCACATGTTGACCGCTTTCGCCAAACACTCCCTCGTTGACCTCACGGTACGCGCCACCGGTGACACAGACATCGACGTGCACCACACCGTCGAAGACATCGCAATCGTGCTGGGAAAGGCGATTGGTCAAGCGCTGGGTGACAAGTCGGGTATATCACGCTTCGGCGACGCCATGGTTCCCCTCGACGAGGCGCTCGTTCAAGCTGTCGTTGACATTTCCGGACGACCGTTCCTCGTGCATTCCGGTGAGCCAGCCGGATTCGAATTCCACCTCATCGGCGGACACTTCACCGGCTCGATGGTTCGGCACGCTTTCGAAGCCATCACCTTTCACGCAGGCATGACCGTGCATGTCACGGTCATGGGCGGCCGGGACCCACACCACATTGCTGAAGCAGAGTTCAAGGCTTTTGCGCGGGCATTCCGGCAGGCTGTGGCCAAGGATGCGCGCGTGTCCGGCATACCATCCACAAAGGGCGCACTGTAGTCATGACATCTCCAACCGTCGTCGTGCTCGATTACGGAAGCGGCAACGTCCACTCCGCAGTGAAAGCGCTTGAGCTGGCCGGTGCCAACGTTGAGTTGACGGCCGATCGCCGCAGGGTGGCTGAGGCGGATGGGCTGCTCGTCCCCGGTGTCGGTGCGTTCTCCGCGGTGATGAAAGCGCTTGAGAAGGTCAACGGAGCGGAAATGGTCGACCGCCGACTTGCTGGGGGCAGACCGGTCTTGGGGATCTGCGTAGGCATGCAGATTCTCTTTGAACACGGAATCGAACGTGGTGTTTCTACGGACGGACTGGGCGAGTGGCCCGGCACTGTCACCGACCTTAGCGCGCCCGTGGTGCCCCACATGGGGTGGAACACCGTGCAGGCCCCGTCGGATTCGGTGCTGTTCAACGGTGTGGCGCAAGAGCGGTTCTATTTCGTGCATTCCTATGCTGCCCAGGAATGGACACTCGATGTGACACCCCCGTTCCCGCAGCCACGCCTCACCTGGGCTGAGCACGGAACGCGGTTCCTCGCTGCTGTGGAGAACGGACCCCTGTCGGCGACCCAGTTTCATCCGGAAAAATCTGGAGCTCCGGGCATCCGAGTACTTTCCAACTGGCTGGCCACCCTGTAGTCAGGGCATGCATGCCACAAATTGCGAGTAACATCTAGGTCTTGTCGACGCGCTTTGCGTCATGCCCGCGCGCAGTAATTGCCGTGCGGGTGATCCACCTGCCTCCCGCCGAGAAAGCACAACATGAGCGAGTTCAACACGACCCCCAAATTGGTTCTCTTTCCAGCGGTGGACGTCTCAGGTGGTAAAGCTGTGCGGCTCACCAAGGGTGAGGCCGGCAGCGAGACTAGTTACGGCGATCCGATGGCTGCGGCATCCGACTGGGCATCGCAGGGCGCCGAGTGGATTCACCTCGTAGATCTCGACGCCGCCTTCGGACGCGGAAACAACCACTCCGTGATCAAGCGGGTCATCCGCCAGGTTCGCGGTGACGTCAACGTCGAGCTGTCTGGCGGTATTCGCGACGATGAGTCATTGAAAGCGGCGCTGGCCACCGGCGCTAAGCGCATCAACCTCGGAACGGCGGCGTTAGAAAACCCCGAATGGGCAGCCCATGTGATTTCTGAGTACGGCGACGCTATCGCGGTTGGCCTGGATGTGCGCGGCACCACCCTCTCTGCTCGTGGGTGGACGCAGGACGGCGGCGACCTGTGGACGGTCATGGACCGTTTGGAGGATGCTGGCTGCTCTCGTTATGTCGTCACCGATGTAACCAAAGACGGCACCATGCAAGGCCCCAACGTTGACCTCCTGCGCGAAGTGATGGAGCACACCGACAGGCCGGTCATCGCCTCGGGAGGGATTTCGAGTCTTGATGACCTCGTCGCTTTACGTGAACTTGTTCCGCAAGGTCTCGAGGGCGCCATCATTGGGAAGGCTCTCTACAACAAGGCTTTCACTCTCGCCGAAGCGCTGGACATCGCTAGCGACTGATGCACGACGTCAATGTCGGTGCCGCCGACTCTGCCGGTCGGCCTTGGGCTGGCAGGGAGTTCGAGCCCAATACTTTCTCAGATGACGACGGCTCAGCGCCGCCGCTGCTGATCGAGACGATCGAACGCTTCCGGGTCGGCGAGGCTGGTGCAGCGGATGTTGTGGACCAACTTCGCAATGTTCGTTTACTCATCCCCTTGGTTGCCGCGCTCGGCGAGGCCGCGACGGGTGCGCATGGCCTCACTGTCGACAAGAGCGCGGAACTTTCCATTGTGACGGTGGCCGGTCCGGATGGACGCAACGTAATGCCAGTGTTCAGCTCCGTGGCCGCCATGCAGCACTGGAATGCGAAAGCGCGACCGGTGCCAGCCAGTGCCGAACGCGTCGCTCTGGCGGCGGCGAGTGAGCAGACTGACCTGGTCGTGCTGGACCCGACCTCTGCGACGGAGTTCGTCATCCGTCGCCCCGCATTATGGGCAATGGCGCAATCCCAGCCCTGGCAGCCCAGCTACCTCGACCCGGCTGTGCGGAACGAATTCGTGGCAAGCATCGAAAGCGAAAACGACATCGTGTCAGTGAGTCTTCATGCGGGAGATGCCGATGCCCGGCTGCACGGCCCGGAGCTTCTGGTAAAGCTGTCGTTAGTTGCCGGCCTCACCCAGACGCACCTGGCGAACCTGCTGAGGCGACTGCAATCACGCTGGGCGGAAAGCCAGATCATCGCCACGCGCGTTGACTCGCTGACGGTGCAATTGACCGCGGCTGACTAACCTCAGCTGACCTGGTTGATGCGGACAGCCGCTACATGACCCCCTCCGGCGAAGGACGGTGATTGAGGGGGCCAGGGAACGCTAGTTGACTGCGCCTGTCCACTTCTCGCCCGGACCCTTGCCCGGAGCATCCGGAATGGCCGATGCCTCGCGGAAGGCAAGTTGCACCGAACGTAAGCCGTCGCGCAGTGGCCGGGCATGAGAATCTGAAAGATCCGGTGCCGCGGCCGTGATCAGGCCGGCAAGGGCGTTGATCAGTTTGCGCGCCTCGTCAAGGTCCTGCTGTATTTCCGGGTCGTCGGCGAGGCCGCATTTGACGGCAGCAGCGCTGAGCAAGTGCACGGCAACCGTATTGATAACCTCAATGGCAGCAACGTCGGCGATGTCACGAGCCGCATCGTTTTCTTCAGATTCAGTCCCCTGAAAAATGTGACTGTGCTCGGCATCGCTCATTTGGTATTTCCTCTGTTAGACTCGTCCGGGCTTCGAAGCCAGTGATGGCCTCGAAACGAAAGTGGAGATTTTCCCACCCGCGCTTGACCGCTTCTTAAGGTTACCGGGTAGTTGGCACCCCGCCGACGTGCACGAAAGTGCGTGGAGGTAGTTCAGGGTGCTGTGCCGACAGTTACCACTGTCAGCACATTTCTCTCCTCTCGTCTCACCTGCGGCACCGCCGGAGGCCGGCCAACTCGCAGCGTCAGCTGCACTGTCAGAGCCGAATCATCTACGAGCACAAGGAGAAACGCATCAGCGATCCCAGAACGAATGACCGAATCCGCGTCCCGGAAGTCCGTCTCGTTGGCCCCCAGGGCGAGCAAGTCGGAGTTGTCCGTATTGAAGAGGCAATTCGCCTGGCCCAAGAGGCCGACCTGGACTTGGTTGAGGTTGCTCCCAATTCCAAGCCGCCTGTCGCGAAGATCATGGATTTCGGCAAGTTCAAGTACGAAACTGCGCAAAAGGCGAAAGAAGCTAAGCGCAACCAGTCGAACACCATCCTCAAAGAGGTGCGCTTCCGCCTGAAGATCGACAAGCATGACTACGAGACCAAACGCAAGCGCGCAGAGGGCTTTTTGAAGGCAGGCGACAAGGTCAAGGCAATGATTTTGTTCCGTGGCCGTGAGCAGTCCCGCCCAGAGCAGGGCGTTCGTCTGCTGCAGCGGTTCGCCGAAGATGTTGCGGAATTCGGATCGGTCGAATCCACCCCAATGATTGACGGCAGAAACATGGTCATGGTCATCGGGCCGGCGAAGACTAAAGCCGACGTCAAGGCGGAGTCCGACGCCAAGCGTCAAGCAGCTAAGCCGCCCAAAACTTCAGCGGAAGACACTCCAGTCGCCGCAGAACCGACGGAATAGTCCGTCACACAGTTTTCGCCCGTGGGCGATCACGGAACGAATGAACAAGGAGAAGTTATGCCCAAGATGAAGACCCACTCCGGAACCAAGAAGCGATTCAAGGTCACTGGCAGCGGCAAGATCATGAAGCAGCAGGCAGGCATGCGTCACAACCTGGAAGTTAAGTCCGGGCAGCGCAAGCGTCGTCTGAACTCCGACCAGGTGCTGGCTCCGGCCGACGCCAAGGTTGTCAAGAAGCTTCTCGGCCTGTAGCGCCGACGGAAATATAAGGAATAAGAAATGGCAAGAGTAAAAAGGGCGGTCAACGCCCACAAGAAGCGCCGGGTAATCCTCGAGCGCGCCAAGGGCTACCGTGGCCAGCGTTCGCGTCTGTACCGCAAGGCCAAAGAGCAGCTGATCCACTCGTTCGTCTACTCCTACCGTGACCGTCGTACCCGCAAGGGTGACTTCCGTCGACTGTGGATCCAGCGCATCAACGCAGCATCACGCGCCAACGGCCTCACCTACAACCGCCTCATCCAGGGATTGAACCTGGCCGGCGTTCAGGTGGACCGTCGCATCCTCGCCGACCTGGCCGTAACCGATCCGACGACTTTTGCCGCGATCGTTGCCACCGCCAAGGCTGCCCTTCCCGCCAACACGTCGGCCCCGAAGGTCAAGGCGTAGTTCAGTTAGGACATGACATTGCTTGATAGCCCGCGTTCACCCCGTGTTCGCGGCGTCGCCAAGCTCGCTAAGAGAGACGCCCGGTCCGAGACCGGGCTCTTTCTTTTGGAGGGTCCCCAGGCCGTCGCGGAAGCGTTGACGTATCGTCCAGAACTTGTGGTCGAACTCTTCGCAACCCCGACGGCCCTGGAGCGCTACCCAGACATTGCGGCTGCTGCATCCGACGCCGGTATCGATATTGAGTTCTGCACGGAGCAGGTCATTGATTCCATGGCCGACACGGTCACCCCGCAGGGGTTCATTGCGGTGTGCCAGCAGTTCCCCACGTCGGTGAAGCAAATTTTGCGCTCCGGAGCTGACGGGGGAGCGCCCCGTCTCATCGTCATACTCGAGGAGGTTCGGGATCCCGGCAATGCTGGCACGATCATCCGAGCGGCGGATGCGGCTGGAGCAGACGGTGTCATCCTCACCGGACGCAGTGTCGATCTCTTCAACCCCAAGGTCGTACGTTCGACCACGGGATCTCTTTTCCACATTCCCGTGGCCGTTGGTGTCGACCTCGAAACAGTGCTTGAGAAAACTCGGGCCGCTGGACTTCAGGTGCTGGCCGCTGACATTAAAGGATCAAGCCTTCTGAGCGCTCGCACCGATGGGGTTTTGGCGCGACCGACCGCCTGGCTGTTCGGTAATGAGGCCCGCGGCCTGAGCGATGAAAACGTTGCGGCCGCAGACCAAACCATCTCTGTGCCCATCTACGGACATGCTGAATCAATGAACCTGGCCACCGCCGCATCCGTGTGCCTGTATGAAAGCGCTTTCTCTCAGCGGATGTAAGCAGCGGTGCCGCCGCGTTACGCCTCGGTTACAACATGCTCCACAGTTTGACCCTTGCAACTTCTGTGTGGTTGTGTAAGCACATGGAACCACTCGTTGTCATCGACAAGGTCAACAAACACTACGGCGAGTTGCATGTTCTCAAAGACATCACGACAACCGTGAACAAGGGTGAGGTTGTTGTCGTCATCGGCCCCAGCGGCTCGGGCAAGTCCACGCTTTGCCGTGCCATCAACCGTCTCGAAACTATTGACAGCGGCACTATCACCATCGACGGCAGGGTGCTGCCTGAGGAGGGTGCAGGACTTGCCAAACTTAGGGCTGACGTTGGCATGGTCTTCCAGTCATTCAACCTGTTCGCCCACAAGACTGTGCTGGAAAACGTGACCCTCGGGCCGCGTCGGGTTCGCGGTATTTCCAAAGCGGATGCCGACAAGCATGCCAAAGAGCTGCTCGACCGCGTCGGGGTCGCCAACCAGGCAAACAAGCTGCCGTCCCAGCTCTCCGGTGGGCAGCAGCAGCGCGTGGCCATCGCACGGTCTCTGGCCATGGATCCGAAGCTGATCCTCCTGGACGAACCCACTAGCGCCCTTGACCCAGAAATGATTAATGAAGTCTTGGACGTCATGATCGGTTTGGCAAAGGACGGTATGACCATGGTGGCCGTCACTCATGAGATGGGCTTCGCCCGGAAGGCCGCCGACCGGGTGCTCTTCATGGCCGAAGGTGAAATCGTTGAAGAAGCGACGCCTGAAACCTTCTTCACCGCTCCTAAGTCGCCGAGAGCGAAAGATTTCCTCTCGAAAATACTCACCCACTAATCAGCGGGCGTGAAACCACAGCAAGCAGGTAGGAGAGAAATATGAGACTCAAAAAAGGTCTGCTGATTTCCGCAATCGCGACAGCAGGCATGCTCGTCCTCGGCGGCTGCGCGAGCGGCGGCGAAGAGGAGCCGGCTACTCCCGTTAAAGAAAAAGTTGAGTTTGAGGCTGGCACGACCATGGCCGAACTCAACGAGGCTGGCAAAATCACCATCGGTACGAAGTTCGACCAGCCGCTGTTCGGCCTGGCCGGCCTCGAAGGAAGCCCTGAAGGCTTCGACGTCGAGATGGGCATCATGATTGCCGCTGAGCTCGGAATCTCTGAAGAGAACATCGAATGGGTCGAAACCGTCTCCGCGAACCGGGAACCATTCATCCAAAACGGCACGGTCGACCTCGTCATCGCGACCTACACGATCAACGACAAGCGCAAAGAAGTCATTGACTTCGCGGGCCCCTACTACAACGCAGGCCAGGATCTGCTTGTGCTTGCGGGTAACCCGGAGAACGTTGAAGGCCCCGAAGACCTCGCAGATTTGGACGTCTGCACCGTCACCGGCTCAACGTCTTTTGTCAACATCTCTGAGTACAAGACGAAGAGCATCATCCAGACGGATGCGTACGGAAGCTGCCTTGAGCCGCTGCGTACCGGTGCTGCCGACGTGCTGACCACCGACAACGTCATCCTTGCCGGCCTAGCCGCGCAGAACGAGGGTGAGTTTGAGGTCGTTGGCAACCCGTTCACCGAAGAGCCTTACGGTATCGGCTTGGCCAAGGGCGACGACGCGTTCCGCACGTGGATCAACGACCTCCTGGAAGCGTCGTTTGAGGACGGCCGCTGGGTCAAGGCCTGGGAGGCAACCGCTGGAACCGTACTGAAGACGCCGGAGCCACCGGCGGTCAACCGCTACTAAGCTCCACCCGTCACCAAGTGACAACCGGTGTGGCCCGTCCTATCTGGGCGGGCCACATCCCACTAACCGACACCACCAGAAGGGGAGGTGAGCATGAACGCGGTCATCGAAAACCTGCCGCTATATTTCGAGGGCTTTTTCGTTACCCTCGGTCTGCTCCTGTGGTCGGCACCACTGGCTCTGATCATTGGCACCATCATCGGAGCCATGCGGATCTCGCCGGTAGCGTCTTTTCGCGGGTTCGCCACGGTATACACGGAAATTTTCCGTAACACCCCGCTCACCCTCATCCTTTTCTTTTGCGCTTTCGTGCTGCCCTACCTCCAGTTCTCGCCTGGCTACTTTGTGTTGGCAGTGATCGGCTTAACCTTGTACACGTCGCCCTTCGTGGCAGAAGCGATTCGCTCTGGCATCAACGGCGTGCCGGTCGGGCAAGCGGAAGCAGCCCGAAGCATTGGAATGTCGTTCGGTCAGACACTGTCGCTGGTAGTCATGCCCCAATCCATTCGAATGGTGATCCCCCCTCTCATCAACGTGTTCATCGCTCTGACGAAGAACACCTCCGTAGCCGGCGGATTCTTCGTCTTCGAGCTCTTCGCAGTTGGCAAAGAGGTCGCGAACGCTAACGGCAACGCTGTTATTGCTGTTCTGCTCGGCGTGGCGTTCTTCTACCTGGTCATCACGGTCCCGCTGGGCATCTTCGCTGGTCGGATCGAGCGAAAGGTCGCGGTGCTGCGATGAGCATGTCAGTCCTCTACGACGCACCCGGCCCCAAAGCCCGTCGACGTTCCCTCACGATCTCCGTTATCGGTGGCGTGCTGATCGCCGCCGGCCTTGCCTGGCTAATCTTCACTCTTGCCGCTGAGCGCACGACCGTTGCGGGAGCCAAAACTCCCGGCATGTTCGATGAGAGCCGCTGGGACATTTTCGCCAACCCGCTGGTGTGGGCGCAACTGGGCAAGGGTGTCATTGCGACACTTCAGATGGCCGGTGTGGCGGCAGTGTTCGCCATCATCATCGGAATCCTGTTCTCCTTCGGTCGCTCTGCACGCAGTTCGTGGATCCGCGTCCCAGTAGCTGTCGTCCTCGAATTCTTCCGCGGCATGCCCGTGCTGTTGATGATGCTGTTCGTCCTGCTCGTGTTCTCCACAGGCACGTACTGGGCGGGGGTTTCGGCTCTTGCCGTCTATAACGGTGCGATCATCGGTGAAGCGCTCCGTGCCGGCATCCAGTCGCTACCTAAGGGGCAGCGCGAAGCGGGTCTCTCTATTGGCTTGACTCCGGTTGCCACACGCTTCCTGATCGAATTTCCGCAGGCTTTCCGCCAAATGCTGCCGATCATCATCGCCCAGCTGGTTGTCCTGCTGAAAGACACCTCCCTCGCCTACATCGTGGGGTACACGGAGCTGCTGCGCATCGGGGTTCACCATCTGTCGAACACGGTGGGCAACCGGTACTTCTTCTCCCTGTTCTTCGTGGTCTTGGCCCTCTACCTGGCCATGAACTTGACGTTGTCGTGGATTGCGCGCCTTGTGGCACGTAAGAGTGGGCCCAAGCTTGGGACGCTCACACCGGGTGCACCGCGAGTGCCGGGCGGGGAAGGAACCCAGGCGATCACCTTGGTTGGCCCGGGGGCTTCCGAAGGGGAGCAGGGCGGACAGCACCACTAAACTTGTCGCTTGTGTCGGAACCAAGAGAAATAAGCGAAACCAGCGTTGGAACCGCGGTTGATGCCGCCTTGTCGGCTATCGCCGAGGCCGGCGACAGCGCAACCCTTAAGTCGGTGCGTTCGGCCCATCTCGGGGAATCGGCGCCGCTGAGCCGGCTCAATGCCGAGCTGCGCAACGTTCCCAACGATCAGAAGGCGTCCGCGGGAAAGCTGGTCGGGCAGGCGCGCGGACGCGTCACCCAGGCGTTCACGGCACGCGAAGCGGAAATCGCTGCTGCTGAGGAGACCGCGCGGTTGGCGGCAGAGGGGGTAGACGTCACGGCGCTGGCGCTGCGCTGGACTCCCGGTGCGCGGCACCCGCTCACGCTGCTGCAAGAAGAGATGTCGGACATCTTCGTGGGTATGGGCTGGGAAGTGGCAGAAGGCCCAGAACTGGAAAATGAGTGGTTCAACTTCGACGCGATGAACTTCGACGAAGACCACCCTGCTCGTGCCATGCAAGACACATTCTTCATCGAGCCTGCCCAGCCCCACCTGGTACTTCGCACCCACACCTCTCCGGTGCAAATCCGCTCGCTCCTCGAGCGGCCGCTGCCGGTCTACATCGTGGCCCCCGGGCGCACGTATCGCACGGATGAGCTCGACGCGACGCACACTCCGGTTTTTCGCCAGATCGAGGGTCTAGCCATCGATAAAGGTCTAACGATGGCTCACCTGCGCGGAACGCTTGAGCATCTGGCGCGCGCAATGTTTGGCGATGAAGCAAAAATTCGCTTGCGTCCCAACTTTTTTCCCTTCACCGAGCCCAGCGCTGAAATGGACGTTTGGCAGCCGAACGCCAAAGGTGGCGCGCGGTGGGTCGAGTGGGGCGGATGCGGCATGGTCAACCGAAACGTGCTGCGTGCTGCCGGGGTTGACCCCGAGGAATACCAGGGCTTCGCGTTCGGAATGGGAATCGAGCGAACACTGCAGTTCCGCAATGACATGAATGACATGCGCGACATGGTCGAGGGCGATGTTCGCTTCTCGCAACAGTTTGGAATGGTGGTCTGATGCGCGTCCCAATTTCGTGGCTTCGCGAGTTCGTAGACGTTCCGGCGGATGCGTCGGCTGCAGACATCCAAGCCGATCTGGTGCGCGTCGGTTTGGAGGAAGAGGGCGTCCACGGCGGCGAACTCTCCGGGCCAATCGTCGTCGGCACCGTTGTCGACTTCGTGGACGAACCGCAAAAGAACGGCAAGACCATACGCTGGTGCCACGTTGATGTCGGGGAAGCGGAGCCGCGTGGTGTCGTCTGTGGGGCCCATAACTTCTTCGCCGGTGACAAGGTGGTTGTCTCCCTGCCTGGTGCTGTGCTTCCCGGGCCCTTCCCGATCTCAGCGCGTAAGACGTACGGTCACATCAGCGACGGGATGATCGCTTCCGCGCGAGAACTTGGCTTAGGGGACGAACATGACGGGATCCTCCGCCTCGCTGAGCTCGATCTCGACCCCGAGCCGGGCACCGACGCCCTCGCCCTTCTCGGCCTCGACGATTTCGCTGTCGAGGTCAATGTCACCCCAGACCGCGGGTATGCGTTCTCCATCCGCGGCATCGCGCGTGACTACTCGAACTCCACCGGTGCCGTCTTCCGCGATCCCGCCCGGACAGCGTCGCTGGTCGAGCTCGTGCAGGAACCGGGAGACGGCTTCCCCGTCACCATCGCTGATCAGGCGCCGGTACGCGGACGGGCTGGCTGTCGGGTGTTCATCACTCGTGTGGTGAGAGGCCTTGACCCCACCCGGGCGACACCAACCTGGATGGTCTCTCGTCTGCGACTGGCTGGTATCCGATCAATATCGCTTGCCGTTGATGTCACGAATTACGTGATGCTGGAACTTGGTCAGCCGATCCATGGCTACGATCTCGACAAGCTCACCGGCGGAATCACCGTGCGACGGGCCAACCGGGGCGAAACGCTGGTCACCCTCGATGCGCAGAAGCGTCAGCTCCACACCGAGGACCTGCTCATCACCGACGAGTCCGGAATCATCGGTCTCGCCGGTGTCATGGGTGGTGCAACAACCGAAATTACGGATGCCACCACAGCGGTTCTGATTGAGGCAGCCAATTTTGACCCCGTCTCTATCGCCCGCACCGCTCGACGCCACAAACTGCCAAGCGAGGCGTCCAAGCGCTTCGAGCGCGGCGTCGACCCCCTGGTCGCAGAGGTTGCGGCAGCCCGAGTGGCGCAACTACTGGTTGAGCTGGCGGGAGGAACTGTTGATGTCCTCGGTTCGAGACTGTATGAAGCATTGCCGCCGACACCCATCACACTGCGCGACGGTTTCATCGCATCCCTCATGGGAGTCGACTACACGGCGGACGAGGTCAGCGATTCCCTGCGTGCGATCGGTGCGAGCATTGACACTACCGATGATGTGCTCGTTGTGACCCCACCGACGTGGCGACCAGATCTTACCGACGAGCCGACGCTTGCCGAAGAAGTGGCACGCATCGTCGGGTACGACCGCATTCCCTCGGTGCTACCCGTTGCCCCACCGGGGCGCGGGCTGAACCGTTCCCAGCAGCTTCGCCGCGCGGCAGCGACCATGCTGGCGGCCAACGGCCTGACCGAAATCCAGCCATACCCATTTCTGTCTGAGGCCGCCCATCAACGCTTCTCAGGCGACGCGCCAGCCATGCGACTGGCCAATCCGCTTGACGCAGAAGTGCCTGTGATGCGCCGCACGGTGCTTCCGGGACTTCTTGACGCGGCACGCCGAAACCTGTCACGAGGACTCACTGATCTGGCCCTATTCGAGGTGGGCGTTGTTTTCCTCCCTGAGCCTGGCCGATCCTACGGCAGCGGTGACCTTCCGGCGGGCAACGCGCACCCCGGCGCAGATGCTTTGGCCGAACTGAATGCCGGAATCCCGCCGCAGCCGTGGCATGTCGGGGCATTGTTCCTTGGCGACCGAATCGCCAAGCAGCCCGGTCTCAGCGCAGTGCCCGCATCGCTGGCTGATGCCGTCACCGCCGCGCACCAGCTGGCGGTATCGTTAGCCGTCCCGATCCGTGTTGAGCAAGGCAATCACCCCGCAATGCATCCCGGGCGAACGGCAGAAATCTTCGTCGGTGACACCGTCGTCGGGGTGGCGGGAGAGCTGCTGCCGGCAATCGCCGATGAGCTTGACCTGCCTCGCGTCGTCGCGCTGCTGGAACTGGATCTGAGCGCACTTATCGAGCTGGGCGCCAGGGACGTTGCGACAGCTCCTATTGTTACCTTCCCGGCCGCGACACAAGATCTTTCCCTCGTCGTCGCCCGTGACGTGCCGGCGGGCGATGTGCTTGCGGCCGTAGCTGAAGGCGCCGGGTCGCTGCTGGAAAGTGTGCGGCTGGTGGATGACTACCGAGGACCAGGTGTGGAAGTGGGAAACAAGTCGCTCACCTTTGCTCTTCGGTTCCGCGGCGCTGACCGCACGTTGACAGCCGCCGAAGCATCCCAAGCGAAGCTCGCAGGGGTATTGGTAGCTGCGGAGCGATTTGGGGCGACACTTCGAGAGTAGCTGGGCGCTTGCGAACCGTCTGTGCACCCGATTGGCGATGCTGGGCGCGAGGGCACTACAGTGAAGGGGTGTACTCCTACCGCGGATCTCTGCTCGGCGCCTCCCGCCCGGAGATTTTCCGCGTGCGCCGATTCTGGGCGACGCCGCACCGCTGACCACAGCTGTAATGCCGCGTCGCCGCTTCTGGCCGAACGCCCACTCAAATCTCATTAAGGTAGAGACATGTCTCTTTCCGTTGCCGTTGCTGGAGCCAGCGGCTACGCGGGTGGTGAATTGTTGCGCCTGTTGGCGCACCACCCCGACATCACAATCACCACGGTGACCGCCCATTCCAATGCCGGACAGCCGCTCGTGCAGGTGCAGCCGCATCTGCGCATGCTTGAGCATCTGACCCTCGTTGACACAACCCCGGAAAACTTGGCAGGCCATGACGTCGTGTTCGTCGCCCTGCCCCACGGAAAATCTGGTGAGCTGACGGCTCACCTGCCGAAAGACACTCTCGTCGTGGATTGCGGTGCGGACCACCGACTTACCAGCGAGTCTGACTGGGCGGCTTTTTACGGTGGCGACTTTTACGGAGCTTGGACCTACGGTCTCCCGGAACTGATCCGCGCTGACGGCACACGGCAGCGGGAGGCCCTTGCCGGTGCCCGACGCATCGCCGTCCCCGGATGCAATGTCAGCGCTATCACGTTGGGACTTGCCCCGGGCATCCAGGCCGGGCTAATAGACCCCGACGACCTTGTTGCGGTCCTCGCGGTGGGGACCTCCGGTGCCGGCAAATCGCTCAAGGCCCACCTGCTGGCAAGTGAAATTCATGGATCGGCCATGCCGTACGCGGTCGGCGGTAGTCACCGGCACACCCCAGAGATTAGACAGAACCTCAAGCTGGCCGGGGGTGCTGGGGTCACTGTGTCGTTCACTCCGGTGCTCGTGCCGATGTCGCGGGGGATCCTCGCCACCTCGACGGCACGGCTTGCCACCGGTGTCAAGGCGGCCGACGTTCGAGCGGCCTGGGATTTGGCGTATGCCGATGAACCTTTTGTGCGGATGCTGCCCAGCGGCCAATACCCGAAGTCTGGCGACACCGTGGGTGCGAACACAGCACTCATAGGGCTGGCCGTAGATGAGGCGGCCGGTCGTGTTGTCACCGTCACCGCCCTCGACAATTTGGTCAAGGGAACGGCCGGCGCCGCCATCCAGTCCATGAATATCGCCCTCGGCCTGCCAGAAGCTACCGGCCTGCCCCTGAATGGAGTAGCTCCTTGACCATCACATCGCCTGCAGGGTTTGAAGCATCCGGCATTGAATCAGGATTGAAATCACGGGGTGGGAAAGATCTTGCCTTAGTCGTCAACCGTGGACCACGACAGGCAGCTGCAGCCGTCTTCACGACCAATCGAGCCAAGGCAAACCCGGTCATCTGGTCACAGCAGGCGGTTTCCGATGGCGTGGTCTCAGCCGTCGTGCTGAACTCGGGCGGCGCTAATTGCTTCACGGGCGCCGAGGGATTCCAGACGGCGCACGCTATGGCCGAGGCAGTGGGCTCCGCTCTCGGCGTCTCCGCTGGCGACGTCTTGGTGTGCTCCACCGGTCTGATCGGAGTGCAGCTGGACCGCCAAAAAGTGGTTGCGGGCATCCACAGTGCCGCCGACGCGTTGAGCGTTGAGGGCGGATTGGATGCGGCGACTGCGATCATGACGACCGATACTCACCCGAAGACCGCGGAAATCGCTGGCGACGGTTGGCTGATCGGGGGGATGGCGAAAGGTGCCGGAATGCTGGCACCCGGCCTCGCCACCATGTTGGTCGTGCTCACAACAGACGCCGACCTCACCAGCGAGCAGTTGGACACCGCATTGCGGGCAGCGACGCGCGTAAGTTTCGATCGCCTCGACTCTGACGGGTGCATGTCCACGAATGACCACGTAACACTGATGGCATCCGGCGCGTCAGGCGTCGCGCCC
Organism: Homoserinimonas sp.; assembly: GCA_025464755.1. Lineage (GTDB taxonomy): Bacteria > Actinomycetota > Actinomycetes > Actinomycetales > Microbacteriaceae > RYN-87. Next base: position 10,094 of record JAODMI010000061.1, on the reverse strand, counting down.
GAAGCAGCTGCTTTCCAAGCAGCTTTGACGCAGGTTTGCGCAAACCTCGCCAACCAGCTCATGGCAGATGCCGAAGGTGCCAGCCATGAGATCACAATCGAGGTGACCGGGGCCGCTTCTGAAGAGGATGCCGTCGAAGTGGGACGGTCGGTTGCGCGCAACAACCTATTCAAGGCGGCGATCTTCGGCAACGACCCCAACTGGGGCCGCGTCTTGTCGGCGATAGGTACAACGAGCGCCGACTTCGACCCGTACAACGTTGATGTGAGCTTGAATGGCATTCGGGTTTGCCATGCGGGGGAGCCGGACCAGCCGCGGGAGCTCGTCGACCTGACACCACGCTCGGTGCACTTGGGAATCAGCCTGAACGTTGGCCCCGCAGCAGCCATCATCCTCACCAATGACCTTACGCACGACTATGTGCATGAGAACAGCGCGTACTCGAGCTGATGACCGCGCACCCGAACGACCCACCCGCGCAGGCGCGCGCGCTGATCGAATCGCTACCTTGGCTCAAGCAATACCGTGGCCGCATCGTCGTCGTGAAGTTCGGCGGGAATGCCATGGTGGACCACGAGCTTGAACGCGCCTTCGCCGAAGACATGGTCTACCTGCGGCACGTCGGCATCCTGCCCGTCGTTGTCCATGGTGGTGGCCCGCAGATCTCCGCAGAGCTGAAGCGCCGCGGCATCCCGAGCGAGTTTCGGGGCGGTCTGCGTGTCACCAGTGCGGAAGCCTTAGAAGTTGTGCGCGACGTGCTTACCGGTCAGGTCAGCCAGCAGCTCACGGAAATGATCAAGGAGCATGGGGACTTCGCGCAGGCGGTTTCCGGCGAAACCGGCGGCCTCTTCCAGGGCCGCCGTAAGGGAACCGTCATCGATGGCGAAGAAGTAGACCTGGGTCATGTCGGCGATGTCGTTGGCGTTGACCCAACGGTTGTTCATGCACTGCTTGATGCCGGCAAGATTCCCGTCGTATCCTCCATCGCCCCCGACGTCGATATGCCGGGCCAGTCGCTCAACGTCAACGCCGACTCCGCGGCATCCGCCCTGGCAGTCGCGTTGGGTGCAGCGAAGCTGATTGTTCTCACGGATGTCGCCGGGCTTTACAACGACTGGCCAAACCGCAACTCCCTGGTATCGCAGATCACCGTCTCGGAGCTTAACGAGCTTCTGCCGCGGCTGGAGTCGGGCATGATTCCCAAGATGACCGCCTGCCTTGAGGCTGTCACCGGTGGGGTGGCCAAGGCGGCAATCATCGATGGCCGCGTGGCTCACTCCACACTGATGGAGATTTTTAGCAACGACGGTATGGGCACTGAGGTAGTGCCAGACAATCATGTGTCCGACGGGGTGTCGGCACAGTGAGTGAAAGCAGCAGTGTGGAAAGTCACGAATGGAAGAAACATTACAGCGACGTCATGATGGGGTCACATGCTGCCCCTTTAGCCATGCTCGAGCGAGGCTCTGGTTGCCACGTATGGGACGTCGACGGTAAGCGCTACCTCGACTTTCTGGGCGGTATAGCGGTCAACTCGCTTGGGTACGCGCACCCGGTGCTTGTCGAGGCGGTGAGCAGGCAGATGGCCACCCTGGCGCACGTGTCCAATTACTTTGCGACCCGGCCGCAACTTGAACTCGCCGATCGGCTGCGCGACATCACCGGCGCGGGTGACACTGGCCGCGCCTACTTCTGCAACTCCGGTGCAGAGGCGATGGAGGCGGCATTCAAACTTGCTCGCCTCAACAATGGTGGAGGCAAGCGCACCCGCATCATCGCCCTAACCAACGCTTTCCACGGACGCACCATGGGTGCCCTCTCTCTCACGGGCAAGGCTGCTCTGCGCGACCCCTTTGCGCCGCTGCTGGGCGGGGTCGAACACATCGACAGCACGCTGGAGGCTCTGGAAGCTGCCATGGATGACACCGTCGCAGCGCTCATCTTCGAACCAATCAAGGGCGAAGCGGGTGTCGTCGATCTGCCAGAAGGTTTCATCGTGCGCGCACGCGAACTCACGCGCGAGCATGGCGCCCTGCTCATCATCGACGAAATTCAAACAGGTATTGCTCGTACGGGATCGTGGTTCGCCTACCAGCAGTACGGTATCGTTCCGGACGCGGTGGCCATCGCTAAGGGGCTGGGCGGCGGAGTGCCGATCGGAGCTTTGGTGACATTCGGCGTGGCATCCGGTCTTTATCAACAGGGTCACCATGGCAGCACGTTCGGTGGTAACCCGCTGGCAACAGCTGCGGCCAACGCCGTTCTCGGTGAGATCGAACGTGCAGGGCTGATCGAGAATGCGCAGCGGCGCGGTGCCGAGTTGAAGAACGCGATTGAATCGATCGGATCAGCCCACGTGGCCGAGGTTCGGGGCAGCGGGTTGCTCATCGGTGTGGGACTTACGTCGCCTTTGTCGAAAGATATCGCCGCCGCAGCGCTGGAGCTTGGTCTGATCGTTAACGCCGCCAATGAGTCGAGCATCAGGCTGGCGCCGCCGCTTATCGTGGGCGACGCAGAAGTAGCCGAATTTCTTGACCTGTTCACTAAGGCTCTGGAGGCCGTCCGATGACCCGTCACTTTCTGCGCGACGACGACCTGACTCAGGCAGAGCAGACCAGCATTCTCGACCTTGCCGTGCAGCTGAAGGCGGATCGTTTCGCCGCGAAGCCTCTCGCCGGGCCTCAGACCGTCGCCGTGATATTTGACAAGTCATCCACGCGGACCCGCGTTTCTTTCGCCGTAGGTATCGCCGATCTGGGGGGAGTGCCCCTCATTATCAGTATTGAAAGCAGCCAGTTGGGCGGCAAGGAAACTCCCGCCGATACGGCTCGCGTTCTCGAACGGCAAGTGGCCGCCATCGTCTGGCGAACTTTTGCTCAGGCGGGTTTGGAAGAGATGGCTGCGGGTACAACAGTGCCGGTTGTTAACGCGCTTTCCGACGATTTCCACCCCTGCCAGCTGCTGGCCGACCTGCTGACAATTCGTGAGCACCGTGGCACGCTGGCGGGCCTCACAGTCACGTTCCTCGGCGACGGCGCGAGCAACATGGCGCAGTCCTACCTCCTTGCCGGAGCGACCGCGGGAATGCACGTACGTGTCGCGTCGCCTGCACACTATGCGCCCATGGATTCCGTAGTGCAGTCAGCACGGGAAGTGGCCAGTAGGACGGGGGGTTCGATCCGTCTGTACACGGATGCCCAGGAGGCCGTGGCGGACGCCGATGTCGTAGTGACCGACACCTGGGTCTCGATGGGCAAAGAAATCGAGAAGGCTGAGCGTGTCAGCATTCTCGGAAACTATCGCGTCGATGCGCGGCTGATGGGGCTCGCTAAGGCTGATGCCTTGTTCCTGCACTGCCTTCCGGCTGACCGCGGGTTCGAAGTCACAGCCGAGGTCATCGACGGTCCGCAAAGCGTCATCTGGGATGAAGCCGAGAACCGGTTGCACGCCCAGAAGGCCCTGCTGGTCTGGTTGCTGCAACAGCAGTAGCACTTCGGTGGTCGAGCCCGGCGAGACCTCCCTAGACTTATCTCAACAATCACAAGGAGAAACATGTCAGAGCGCGTTGTCCTCGCCTACTCCGGAGGCCTCGACACCTCGGTTGGTATCGGCTGGTTGAAAGATGCCACCGGCAAAGAGGTGGTGGCGCTCGCCATTGACGTCGGCCAGGGTGGCGAAGATATGGATGACATCCGCCAGCGAGCACTGGACTGCGGAGCGGTTGAATCGATCGTGGTTGATGCACGGGAGGAATTCGCGTCCGACTACTTGATGCCGGCGCTAAAGGCGAATGCGCTGTACCAGAAGACGTATCCGCTGGTTTCTGCCCTATCGCGGCCCCTGATCGCCAAATACCTGGCCAGTACCGCAAAGCAACTTGGCGCAAACTCCGTCGCCCACGGCTGCACCGGTAAAGGCAATGACCAAGTGCGGTTCGAGGCGGCCGTAGCTGCGCTTGCTCCAGATCTCACCAGCATCGCACCGGTTCGCGACCTCGCCCTAACCCGTGACAAGGCGATCATCTATGCGGAGGAACGCAACCTCCCCATTCGCCAGAGCGCTGCCAGCCCGTACTCCATTGACAAGAATGTCTGGGGACGCGCTGTCGAGACTGGCTTCCTTGAAGACCCGTGGAATGCACCGATCGAAGACCTGTACGAGTACACGCAGGATCCCTCCATCGCCCGCGAGGCCGATGAGGTGACCATCACATTCGCGCAAGGAATCCCGGTGGCCATCGACGGGGTGAGCTTCACCCCGCTAGGTATCGTCGAGGAGCTTAACGTTCTCGCGGGCAAGCACGGCGTGGGCCGGATTGACGTAGTTGAAGACCGTCTTGTCGGCATCAAGAGCCGTGAAGTGTATGAAGCCCCTGCGGCCATGGCGCTCATTCAGGCGCACGAGGCACTCGAAAGTCTCACCATCGAACGCGACCTGAACCGCTACAAGCGCGGCGTCGAAGCCGAGTGGTCAAATCTTGTGTACGACGGACTCTGGTTCTCCAGCCTGAAGCGATCGTTAGATGTTTTCATCGATGACACGCAGAAGTACGTCAGCGGCGACATCCGACTGAAGCTGCAGGGGGGACGCGCGGTGGTAACGGGACAGCGCAGTGAGCAGAGCCTGTACGACTTCGACCTCGCCACTTACGACACCGGTGACACGTTCGATCAGTCCCTTTCCAAGGGCTTCATCGAAATTTGGTCCCTGCCGAGCAAAATTTCTGCTCGCCGCGACCTCGCGGGCAAGTAGTCAACGGTTAGGGGAGGCAGCGGTGACTCGCAGCGGTACGACGAATGACGGCAGCCTGTGGGGAGCCCGTTTCAGCAGCGGTCCGTCGCCGGAGCTCGCCAGGCTGAGTAAGTCGACCCATTTCGACTGGCAGCTGGCGCCTTACGACATCGCCGGGTCGCGCGCGCATGCGAAGGCCCTGACTGCTGCGGGGTACCTGACCTCTGGTGAGCTCAGCGGCATGCTTTCGGCGCTTGACCAGCTCCTGAGCTCGTTCGAGGATGGGCAGATCACGGCCCAGGCGACGGATGAAGACGTGCACGGCGCCCTTGAACGTCACCTGATCTCCATCGCCGGGGCAGAGCTGGGAGGCAAACTGCGTGCCGGACGCAGCCGGAATGATCAGATTGCCACGCTCATCCGCTTGTACCTGCTTGATCACGGTAGATCGATCACACACCTGGTCGTTCAGCTCATCGATGCCATTGCCGCCCAGGTAGACGCCCACCCGCACGCGGTGATGCCGGGACGAACGCACCTGCAACACGCGCAGCCAGTCCTTCTGGCTCACCACCTGTTGGCACACGCGTGGCCACTCGTGCGCGATCTTGAACGTCTGCGTGACTGGTCGGTGCGTGCCTCGACGTCACCGTACGGTTCGGGCGCGCTGGCGGGAAGTTCTCTCGGCCTCGATCCGGCACTTGTCGCCACAGAACTTGGCCTTAGCGGTCCGACCGAGAACTCCATTGATGCCACCGCGAGTCGTGATGTGGTGGCAGAGTTTGCGTTCATAGCGTCCATGATCGGCATCAACCTGTCACGGTTCGCCGAAGAAATAATCATCTGGAACACGCGCGAGTTCGATTTCGTCACACTGGATGACGGCTATTCCACGGGCTCGTCGATTATGCCGCAGAAGAAAAATCCTGACATTGCGGAGTTGGCGCGCGGAAAAGCGGGACGGCTTATCGGCAATGTTGCGGGGCTGCTGGCCACGCTCAAAGGACTGCCGCTCGCCTACAACCGCGACTTGCAGGAAGACAAGGAGCCGGTTTTCGACTCTGTCGAGACGTTGGAAGTTTTGCTCCCCGCGTTCACCGGCATGGTGGCGACCATGCGTTTCAATACCGATCGGATGGCGGAACTTGCCCCTCAGGGCTTCTCGCTGGCAACAGATGTCGCCGAATGGTTGGTGACGCAACGGGTGCCCTTTCGTGATGCTCACGAAATCAGCGGTGCCCTGGTGTCGTTCTGTGAGCGCGCCGGGGTAGAGCTGCATGAGCCGACGGATGCGCAACTGGCCGCAATCTCGCCGCATTTGAAGCCGGATGTGAGAACGGTGCTTACGGTTGCCGGTTCCATTGCCAGCCGCACGGGTGTTGGAGGCACCGCGCCGGAGCGCGTCGCGGAACAACTCGCCGCCCTCACGACGAGGGTTCGTGCACTGATTCCTGCGGTCGATTGACCCCACACCTTCGGCAATGCTCGCGCGAAGCATTCTAATCCGACCTGCCCTCGAGGTCGCTCGAGACATGTCGGTGTTGGGCGGAGATCATGTTTGACCGGTCCCTTCTTGCAGTTCCGGCAGTCGAGGCGGCCCCTCTGCTGCTGGGTGCGGTGATTACCAGTCGGGGCGTTAGCGTACGTCTCACGGAGGTCGAGGCGTACATGGGCGCCGAGGACCCGGGTTCGCACGGACACCGCGGACGGACCCCGCGCAACTCCACCATGTTCGGCGAGGCAGGTCGCCTCTATTGCTACCGTTCATACGGGATCCATGTTTGCGGCAACATTGTGACGGGTGAGAGAGGGTCATCGTCTGGGGTGCTTATGCGTGCAGGAGAGGTGATCGACGGAATCGAGATTGCGCGCGAGCGGCGTTCCACATCGAAAACAGATGCTGACCTGGCTCGCGGGCCAGGCCGGCTCGGCGTCGCCCTCGCCCTGCAGCTAGATGACGATGGTAGCGACCTCGAGTCTGGTCAAATCTCGCTTCAGCTTCCGCCAGTGGCGTCCAGCTTCGCAACGGGTCCACGGACGGGTGTATCCGGCATTGCTGGCTCGGTCGCGTTCCCATGGCGCTTTTGGATTCCGGGCGACATTACTGTTTCCCCATACCGGCGCAGCGTCTCTCGTAATGCGTGAGTTCGCAGCCGCGCCGAGGGACCCCCAGAGGCGATGTTTAGAGAGGCACGCTGTCGGGTAAGGGGCCGCGAGACCCTCGGGCGCGGGTACGCCAAATGCCCCACGCGCGGTGGAGCTGGCCAGACATCGTCTCGACCGTCGCCACGCCCTCATCTGAAGTCAGATAGGTGCACGCCCCGAGTGCCAGCGCGCTTGCCTGGGCGCGGGCATTCACTTCGGTGTACACCGCGCGGTAGACGGCTTCCCTCAGTGATGCTCCGACTGCGACGGAGCCGTGCCCGCGCATCAACACAACCGACCCGGATCCCAATACCCGCGCCAGCGCCTCCCCACTCTCGCGGTTCCGAACTAAGACGTCTGAGCCAGTTCCGGCGACGTCCCGGATTTCAAAAACCGGAGCACCTTCGGCGAGGAAACCCGCCATATGCATCACCGCGCGCAGCGGAACATTCGAGACGCTAAACGGCACGACCGCAGGCGAGTGGCTGTGCACCACCGCGACGACATCCGGACGTGCCCGGTAGATTTCGCCGTGAATGAACCGTTCGAGGTAGGGGGGACGGGAATCTTCAGTGTCACCTTGCAACGTGAATTGAAGGATGTCCTCCTCGCTCACCAGCGCCGGAGCTAAATTCCGTGCGAGCAGGAAACGCTGCGGATCCTGCTCTGAGCGAACGCTGACATGGCCAAAGGCGTCAAGCACACCCTGGTCGAAAAGGATGTGGTTGGCATCGACCAGCTCAGCCACTTGACTGAGTGACCCTGGCTTCAATGCTTCTACTGCGACACCTGATTCAGCTGACAATGCTAACCCTCGCTTTCAATCCACAATTGTGCTCGTTCACCACTTCGCGCTGGGACCCACCTTGGCCGACCGCGCCGGCCTGGTGGCGATGTCGTTGGCGTCCAGCAGCCACTAGATTGCCTTCTCGATCATTGGGCTGCCTTTCGTCCTTGGCGGGCGGACTGCGGGCGATCGAACAGGCGCACCCGCTGCTGCTGGTCCTTAGCCCGAAGGCGGGAGAAGGCGAGCGCGATCAGCAGAATTACGCCAGTGGCAACGGTCTGCCAGAACGTCGGCACCCCGGCCAGGCTGAGCCCGTTTTGGAGAACACCGAGGTACAAACACCCGATGACCGTGCCGACGACGCTACCGGAGCCGCCGGCAAAACTGGTTCCGCCAAGCAGCACCGCTGCCGCTGCTGTGAGTTCGAGCCCGATCGCTCCCGTGACCGGTTGTGAGGAGGTTAGCCGGCCGGTGAGGATGATTCCGGCCATGCCTGCACAGAGACCACTTATGCCATACATCCACATCCGTACTTTGGTTACGTTGATGCCCGACAGTCTGGCGGCCTCCGGGTTTCCGCCCACCGCGTAGAGCATCCGGCCGGCCTTGAACTGGCGCAGGAGCACGAAAGCTACAAGGTAGACGACGGCGGTGAGCAGCACCGGAATGGGGAGCCCAAGGACGTCTCCGTCACCGATCTGCTGAATCAGCGGCCACTCGAAAGTCGAGACACTCAGCCCGTCCGAGAACAGCTGCGCAGCTCCGCGGAAGATCGAGAGCGTCGCGAGTGTGACGACAAAGAAGTTGAAGTTGAGGATTCCGATGAGGGTGCCGTTTATGAGCGCACCCAGCATGAAGCAGATCACAAGCGTGACAAGAGCAGCGGGCAGCGGCGGGATGCCCATAGTCAGTTGGCTTGTCAACACGACGCCCGCGAGGGCCGCCATCGATCCTAGGGAAAGGTCGAAGCCTCCACCGAGCATTACGACCATCATCCCGAGAGCGGCTAGCAGCAGTATGGTGCTGCTGCGCAGCACGTTCGCGACGTTGTCAGGCGTGAGAAACGTCGGTTCCGTGATGCCGAAGAAGACGATCAATAGGAGGAAGGTCGAGCCGACGCCGAGGTTTCGGCGGACGACGCGGAGCACCTTGGCTGGGGTAGCGGACCTGTGTGGGGCGCCTGTCGGTTCGGCTTCTGACGTAATGCTCATTGTTCTCCCTCACTTCTACCGACCATGCCGGCAGCAATTCTTTCTTCCGTCGCTTCGGATCGTTCGAGACAGGAGATGATCCGGCCCTGATGCATTGTGTAGATGCGGTCGCTGAGAGCTAAAAGCTCGGGAAGTTCCGAGCTGATGAGGAGGATGCCGCAACCGTCCTCGACGAGCCGGGCTAGAAGACGGTAGACGTCAGCCTTAGCGCCAATGTCAATGCCCTGCGTGGGCTCATCGAGGATGAACACCTTCGGCGCGACTGCTAACCATTTGGCGAGCACGACCTTTTGCTGGTTACCACCGGATAAGGCGCTGACCGGTACCTCGACCGACGGTGTGCGGATCCGCAAGTCCTCGACATAGCGCATTACCTTCTGTCGTTGCTTCTTCGCCGACAGCACCGACCATGGCTTGGCGTCTTTAAGCGTTGCCATCAAGGTGTTGTCACGCACTGACGCCGAGAGCACGAGTCCCTGTTCGACACGATTCTCGGGGACGAGCGCAAGCCCGGCCGCGATCGCGTCCTTAGGGGAACGAAACTGCATCCGCTCGCCCATCACTGCGATATTCCCAGCGTCGGGTTTGCGCATGCCGAAGAGGGTACGCGCCAGCGCGCTTCGACCTGACCCGGAGAGTCCCGCGATCCCGACAACCTCTCCCTGGCGGATCGTAAGGTCGATGTTGGAGAGCAAACCGCGCGAGAGGCCATCGACTTCGAGCAACACCGGGCCGGGAGTGACATCGGACTTCTCATACAGGCTCTCTAGCGAGCGCCCGACCATCATTCGGATCAGTTCGTCTTCGGGACATTGTGCGAGGTCGACTGCTCCGATTGTTTTCCCGTCACGAAGGATCGTGGCGCGGTCACAGATGTCATAGATTTCCTGCAGGCGATGCGAGACGAGAACGCTTGAGACGCCTTGTTCTTTCAGCTCCGCGAGGATGGTGAAGAGTGTGTCCACTTGGGCTGATGTTAGCGTCGCCGTGGGTTCGTCGAGAAGAAGAACTTGTGGGCGTTTCAGCAGTGCGCGGGCGATCTCCACTATCTGACGTTGGTCCGGGCTTAGCAGCCGAACTGGGGTATTCACGTGGGAATCCATGCCGAAGCGAGCGAGCGATTCACGGGCCGCCTGCCGCATCTGTTTATGCTCCACGCCTCTAGCGCTTGTAGGCCATGCTCCGACGAAGAGATTCTCCGCCACAGTGAACTCTGGGAC
>JAODMI010000055.1 GCA_025464755.1 Homoserinimonas sp. | reverse complement strand
TCCCTCGACGATCGGGATGCGCAGCGCGCCATCCGCCTCGCCGGTGCCGAAGCCGTGGCGCTGTGGCACGGAGAGCACGACTTGCATGGCGTTGACGCTCTCGTCCTCCCGGGGGGGTTCAGCTACGGCGATTATCTCCGCGCCGGAGCCATCGCCGCCCACTCCCCGATCATGGCCGAGGTTATCGACGCAGCCAACGCCGGCATGCCGGTTCTTGGTATCTGCAACGGTTTTCAGATGCTGGCCGAGGCGCACTTACTGGAGGGCGGCCTCATCCGCAACGATCACGGTGCGTTTGTATGCCGAGACCAGCGCATGCGCGTGGAGAACAATTCGACGGCGTGGACCAGCAACTTCGCGCACAACCAAGAGATCACGATTCCGCTGAAGAATGGTGAAGGCGGGTTCATCGCCGACGGCGACACCATTGAGCGCCTCGAGGGCGAAGGTCGTGTTGCGTTCCGATATCTTGACGTTGACCCGAACGGATCGGCAAACTCGATCGCCGGCATCTCCAATGCGCGGGGCAATGTTGTTGGGCTGATGCCGCATCCAGAGCACGCAGTTGAAGAAGGCTTCGGACCCGACACAGATGCTGCGATGCGCAACGGCACAGATGGGCTCGCGTTCTTCACCTCGGTGTTGCGCCAGACGCTCGTCGAGGCATGACTCGCGCCGGACCCTCGACATACTCGACCACCCGGGACAGCTCACCCGGCGCAGACAACGGTGACCGCACGCTGACGCCTGAACGGTTCTACAGTGTCCTCGCAATCGCGGAGGCCGTCACCTGGACCTTGCTGATCGGCGGGATGCTGCTGAAGTACGCTGCGAACGTTGAGACCCCATTCACTTTCGCCGTCGGCCTCATCCACGGCGTGCTGTTCATCGCCTACGCCGGAACTGCGATCATCGTCGGGCTCAACCAGCGCTGGGGAGTGGGTCTCATCGTCGGCGCTGCGGCTTCCGCGGTGATCCCGTACGCGACCATCGCTTGTGAGCGATGGCTGCGTAAGAATGGCCGACTTGTCGGCGGCTGGCGCACTGCGGCGACAAACGATCCGCGCGACAATACCCGGATCGACCGTCTCCTGCGATGGATGCTGACGCACCCCGTACTTTTGGGCGCCATCTTCGTCGCCATCGTCGTCGCTATCGTCTCCACGCTGCTCAGCCTCGGCCCGCCGAGCGAATGGTAGGACGATCCCCGCACCCCAAGGCGCTCGGCGCACCTCAAGGTCTCACAAGATTGTCAGGCCACTGCGCGACCGGCTCTGATTCGTCTTTCGCCTAATTGGCCCATCGCAATCACCGAAGTTCCTGAGCCCAAGTTTCGGCAACCGGCCTCGGCGATGGTCACCTCGCGCAGTGAAAACGGCGACCGCTTAGCCGCCGGTGACACTATGTGAACAGGCCAGGCCAATACTGCCCAGGTAGAATCGGAATGGCTGGGCGCGACCCTGCCCGATCATCCGTTTTCTTAGGGAGTCCCCCTCGTGACCGACGTTTCTACCCCTTCCGTTTCCACCGCTGATACAGTTGCCAACGCCGCAGTCACCCCGCAGAAGCAGCAGCCGTACGGCGCGCTCGGGTTGAAGAGCGACGAGTACGCCCGCATCCGCGAGATCCTCGGCCGGCGCCCCACAAGCGGCGAGCTCGCCATGTACTCGGTGATGTGGAGCGAGCACTGCTCCTACAAGTCGTCTAAGAACTACCTGCGCCAGTTCGGCCAGAAGGTCAACGACAACATGAAGAAGAACCTCATGGTCGGCATGGGCGAAAACGCAGGAGTGGTCGACGTCGGCGAGGGCTGGGCGGTCACGTTCAAGGTGGAATCCCACAATCATCCTTCGTTTATCGAGCCGTTCCAGGGCGCAGCCACCGGCGTCGGCGGCATCGTACGCGACATCATCTCGATGGGCGCACGCCCGGTAGCCGTCATGGACCAGCTGCGCTTCGGAGCCATCGACCACCCCGACACAGCCCGTGTCGTCCACGGCGTCACCAGCGGAATCAGCTTCTACGGCAACTGCCTCGGCCTGCCGAACATCGGTGGGGAGACGTGGTTCGACTCCGTCTACCAGGCCAATCCACTCGTTAATGCCCTCGCGGTCGGCGTTCTACGCCACGAAGACCTGCACCTGGCCAACGCTCGCGGCGTGGGTAACAAAGTGGTTCTTTTCGGTGCTCGGACGGGTGGCGACGGCATCGGCGGGGCATCCATTCTTGCGTCCGACACTTTTGCGGAAGGTGGCCCCACGAAGCGCCCCGCCGTTCAGGTTGGCGACCCCTTCGCCGAGAAGGTGCTCATCGAGTGCTGCCTCGAACTGTTCCAGCACAAACTGGTTGAAGGCATCCAGGACCTGGGAGCTGCCGGCATCAGCTGCGCCACCTCCGAGCTCGCATCAAACGGCGACGGTGGCATGTTCATTGAGCTCGAGCAGGTGTTGCTGCGTGACCCTTCGCTGACGGCCGAGGAAATCCTGATGAGCGAGAGCCAGGAACGGATGATGGCCATCGTTCACCCCGACAAGCTCGACGCCTTCCTGGCGGTCGTAAACAAGTGGGACGTCGAAACCTCCGTCCTGGGTGAGGTCACCGACACGGGTCGTCTGATCATCAACTGGCATGGTGAAGAAATAGTCAACGTCGACCCCCGCACGGTGGCGATCGATGGGCCCGTCTATGACCGGCCGGTCGCCTACCCAGCCTGGATTGACGCCTTGCAAGCCGACACGGCATCTGCTCTCCCGCGCGCTGCTTCCTCAACCGATCTGCGCGCCCAGGTGCTGGCACTGCTCGCCAGTCCAAACCTGGCGTCCAAAGACTGGATCACCAACCAGTACGACCGCTATGTGGGCGGCAACACGGCGCTGTCTTTTCCGGACGACAGCGGGATGGTTCGCATCGATGAGGAGTCCGGTTTGGGGTTTGCTGTCGCAGCCGACGCCAACGGACGCTGGTGCCAGCTCGACCCCCGCCAAGGCGCACGGCTTGCGCTTGCGGAGGCGTACCGCAACGTCGCTGTTACCGGTGCCACCCCGGTTGCCGTCAGCGACTGCCTGAACTTTGGTTCCCCTGAAAACCCCGAGGTGATGTGGCAGTTCAGCGAGGCGGTAGCCGGCTTGTCTGACGGATGCCTCGAGCTCGAAATTCCTGTCACCGGCGGTAACGTCTCCTTCTACAATCAGACCGGCGACACCCCCATCCACCCCACCCCTGTCGTCGCCGTTCTGGGTGTCATTGACGACGTCGCCCGGAGGATTCCCTCCGGCTGGCAGGATGAGGGGAACAACATCTACCTGCTCGGCGTCACGCGCGAGGAGCTCGATGGTTCAGCCTGGGCGGGAGTTGTGCACGACCACCTAGGCGGTCACCCGCCACTGGTTTCGTTCGACGATGAAAAGGCGCTGGCCGAGCTGCTGTCGGCCGGGGCCTCTGAAAGCCTTATCTCATCTGCACATGACCTAACCGATGGCGGGCTGGCGCAGGCGCTGACCGAATCTGTTCTGCGCTTCGGTGTGGGGGCACGCGTGTGGTTGACCGAAATTATGCAGCGTGACGGTGTGGATGCCACCACTGCGCTGTTCAGCGAGTCGACCGGTCGTGTACTGGTGAGCGTGCCGCGCGAGGATGACACGAAATTTGTTGGCCTCTGCGAGGGGAGGGGCTACCCGGTTCTGCGCATCGGGGTCACCGACTCCGGTGGCGCTCTGGAAATTCAGGATGAGTTCACCTTCCCGCTCGACGAACTACGCGCGGCACACCGTGGAACACTGGCCGCAGCATTTGGGCCGGTCGTCGGGCAGTAATCATCCTGAGTTTTTCGTTGTGAAGGTGCGCACCTGGGGCTAACGTGGCGGGCATGAGTCAGAACCAGACGCCGGGAAATAAGCCATCGCAAGCCGAAGGAGAAGACCCGGAACGCCCAGGCAGCGGCCAATCACCCGAGCCGACCCCTAAGCCCTCGCAGGCTGAGGGTGACGTTGGGGACTCTGAAGCCGGCTAGTTTCGCCCTCGCAGGCGTCGGCCCGGCGGGACGTGCCCGGCGGGCGAGCCACCCAGCGAGCTGCGCTCGCGCGCCTGGTGCTTTGATTACGCGCGGGCGGCGCTCTCGCCGCCGGGAGCCTCAGCTCGCAGGAATACCGTGGTCACCCGCACGCGGAGAAGCAGGGGCAGAAAGCCCTCAGGCTAACGACACAGGCTAAGCCATCAAAGCCTCACCGGGTTGCGCTGTTATGACGCCGACTCGGTACCGGCAATGACCTGGTGATGGTGGATGACCTCGGCCACGATGAAGTTCAAAAACTTTTCCGCAAACTCCGGGTCGAGGTGCGAGTCCTCGGCTAGTGCCCGGAGCCGCCCGATCTGAACCCGCTCTCGTTCAGGATCCGAGGCGGGGAGCCCAGCTGCCGCCTTGAGCCGACCAACCTGCTGCGTGAACTTGAAGCGTTCCGCCAGAACGTGGATCAGGGCGGCGTCCACGTTGTCAATACTCTGGCGCAGGCTTAGAAGCTGCGCGGCGGCGTCGTTCTCGGTCATTCGGTTTCCTCCCACACCACCCGCGTTGATCGGGGTGGTCAGCAGGATCAACGCTAGTCGACGGGTGTCAACTTCACTTCGATGTTGCCGCGCGTGGCCCTCGAATGCGGGCATAGGGCGTGCGCGGCGGCAGCGAGCTCCTCACGCCGGTCCGGGGCAACGTTTGGGGTGTAGATGTCGAGGTCGACCGACAACCCGTACCCACCCTCTTCGACGTTACCGAACGAAACGCTGGCTGAAACTGCGGCGTCCGTTGTGTCAAGTTCGAGCTTCTTACCCGCACCGTGCACGGCGCTGAGGAAACATGCAGAGTATGCCGCTGCGAACAGCTGCTCCGGATTCACACCCTCGCCTGACCCACCAATTTCCTTGGGAGGGCGGACATCGAAATCGATCTTGTCGTCTTCGGAGCGGACGTGGCCGTCACGGCCACCCCCGGAAGCATGGGCAACAGCGGTGTAAAGGATCTCCATAGCTGCCAGCCCAACATCATTGCCTGACAGTTGGCTCAACGCGAGCCGAGATCACGCGCCGTCAGTGTGGTATTCCACGGGGCGTCGTATCGGCGCAGCCGCGTTGTCAACAGCGTGCATACTTGTGGCCACTCACCGGCGAGAACGGAGTGGACGGCGGTGTCACGCCACGTGCCGTCCGCGCGCCGCATGTCATGTCGGAGCACCCCCTCGAAAGTGGCGCCGATGCGTTCGGTCGCTGCCCGTGAACGCGTGTTGACAGCATCCGCCTGGATCTTCACTCGCTCACAAGCACTCTCGAAGGCCAATCCGAGCATCAGAAGCTTCGTTTCAGCGTTCACCTCCAGCGAAGACGATGGGGTGCCCGATAGCCCGATAGCCCGATAGCCCGATAGCCCGATAGCCCGTGGGCAGGTCTTTCGCTAGCAGTGGGTCAAGACGGACAAATCGACCCACCAGTGGTGTGAATGCAGGCCGGCAGCAAGCTGCTGACACGGACACCACCACTTAGGGGTAGCGAAGCCGAAGTTCGTCTACCTCACTGGTCGACAGCAACCGCACGTCGCGATTTCCGAGGGTGAAGTGAAGCCGCGCTGTCTCTTCAATTTCCTCCGCCGCAGCAGCGGCAGCGTCAAAGGTCGGCCCCGATACCAGGGAGCCGTGGTTGGCCAGCAGCATTGCCCTGCTGCCGACGGCCGTTGCCTCGATGGCGTCAGCAAGTGACGCGTCACCTGGGGGGAAGTAGTCAATGACGGGAAGGCGTCCCACCCGCATGATGTAGTACGGCGTGTACGCCGGCAGGGCATCGGCTGGGTCCAGGCCGGCCAGGCATGACAGTGCGCTGGCATATGGTGAATGCAGATGGATCACGACGCGATCACCTGGGCGGGCCCGATACACAGCGGCGTGGAACAGGGCTTCTTTCGTTGGCTTCGGGCCGGCGACGTGCAAGCCGTCAAGATCGACGACGCTTAGGTTCGCGGAATCCAGGCTACCGAACCTGGCGCCGGTGGGCGAGACGATGATGCCGTCGTCCACTCGAACGCTGATATTGCCTGAAGTCCCCGGCGAATACCCGGCTTCATGCAACGTGCGGGCAACCCGCACGAGTTCAACCCGAGGGTCGGCGTCAGTCATCGAGTTCCGAAATCGCGGTGGTGAATATATCGGGAGACCCGAAGTTTCCGGACTTCAACAGCAGACCGATCCGTGGTTCTTCGACCGAGACCGTCCAGGGGACGCCAGGGTCGACCTCTCTGCCGATCTCGATGGCCGCTGTACCGAGCCCGCCGACAACTGCCCCCGACGTTTCGCCGCCAGCCACAATCAGGCGACGCACACCGAGCGCGACAAGTCCGCGTGCGATGGCCGCAAACGCGGATTCGATCAGGCTCGCTGAACGCTCGACGCCGAGAACCTCCTGGACCGCCTTCACCTGCTGCGGATCTGCTGAGGAGTAGATCAACGGGATGTCGGCGAGTGATTGCTGAGCGAAGGCGAGGGCTTCTGCGACGACATCGTCTCCTGCCGCAAGGCGATGCGGGTCGATCTCGAATGACGGATGGTGTGCCTTGTACCGAGCTACCTGGTTTTGGGTTGCCACCGAGCAGCTGCCCGAAAGCACGGCTGCCGGTCCCTGCGGTGGGTTTGGCGGTGTCGTGGCTGGGGCTCCGGTGGACAGGCGCGCATGCGCCATACCGACCGCCAGACCGGCGGCCCCGGTGACGAGGGGCGCATCCGTTATCGCTCCCCCAATCGCTGCCAGGTCATCGGCATCGATGGCGTCGACGACGGCGAAAAGTCTGCCTTCGCCGTGCAGTCGCCTAAGGTCTTCCCGAATTGCTGCGCTGCCTTGCCTGACGACCGCGTGGGCAACGAGACCCGGGGTGTCGGAGGCCTGGGCTGCGAAGAGCCGCTGCAGGCTTGAGTCAGTCATGGGGGTGAGCGGATGGTGCCGCATCGGCGATTCGGATAGCGGAGCTGAGCCCACAAACAAATTGCCTTGATAAATGGTGCGACCGTTCTCGGGAACAGCCGGGCAGATAATGGTTGCCGCGGGCGCCTGGGCTGTACCGAGTTCGGCTGCGAGGGCTTCTGCCACGGGACCAATGTTTCCGGCCGCGGTCGAGTCAAACGTGGAACAGTACTTGAAGAAAACCTGCTCGACTCCCTGGCCCGCCAACCACCGAGCGGCAGCAAGCGACTGTTCTACGGCCTGCTCCGCGGGAATGCTCCGTGATTTCAAAGCAACCACCAGGCACTGGCTTTCGGGAACAGGCGTATCGGAGCTTGGCACACCGAGGAACTGGACTGCGCTGACGCCCATCCGGACAAGCATCCCGGCCAGGTCGGTGGCGCCGGTGTAATCGTCGGCGATAACGCCCAACCATGGCTTCATGACTGTGGGCTCCTTCGTGAGTTGCGTGCCTACTGGTTAGCCTCGAGCAGGTCGTGCCTCACCACGATCGCCTCACGACCAGGGCCGACGCCGACTGCAGAAATACGGGAGCCGCTCATATGCTCTAGGGCAATAATATAGTCTTGCGCGTTCTTCGGCAGATCCTCGAATGTACGAGCACCGGTGATGTCTTCCGTCCAGCCGGGAAAATTCTCGTAAATAGGTTTGGCGTGGTGGAAATCGGACTGCGAAACGGGAACCTCGTCCACGCGCACCCCGTCAACGTCATAGGCAACGCAGACCGGAATGTTCTCAAGGCCAGTCAGCACGTCGAGCTTCGTCAACACAAAGTCGGTAACACCGTTCACGCGTGCGGTGTACCGCGCGATGGGCGCGTCGTACCAGCCGCATCGACGCGGTCGTCCGGTAGTGGTACCAAATTCGGCACCGGCCGAACGCAAGAATTCTCCGGACTCGTCGAAAAGTTCCGTCGGGAAGGGACCAGCGCCAACCCGTGTCGTGTAGGCCTTGACGACGCCGATCACCCGATCAATACGGTTCGGGGCGACACCGGAGCCGGTTGCGGCGCCACCGGATGTGGCGTTCGACGACGTGACGAACGGGTACGTGCCGTGGTCAACATCCAGCATCGTCGCCTGGCCGGCCTCAAACAGAACGGTCTTGCCAGCCTCCAGCGCCTGATTGAGCACAAGTCCTGTGTCGGCCACCATCGGGCGCAGACGCTCGGTGTAGGAAAGCAGATCTTCGACGACCTCCTCGACTTCAATGGCTCTGCGGTTGTAGATCTTTACCAGCAGATGGTTTTTCTGGTGCAGAGCGCCCTCAACCTTCTGGCGCAGGATGTTCTCATCGAAGAGGTCTTGAATGCGAATGCCGACGCGGTTGATTTTGTCGGCGTATGTGGGGCCGATTCCTCGCCCGGTAGTTCCGATCTGGCGCTTACCGAGGAAGCGTTCGGTCACCTTGTCGAGAGTGCGGTGGTACTGGGTGATCACATGAGCGTTAGCGCTCACCAGGAGGCGAGAGACATCAACACCGCGGGCGATCAATCCGTCGAGCTCTTCGAAGAGCACCTCGATGTCGACCACTACACCGTTGGCGATTACCGGCACGACACCCTCGCTCAGGATGCCAGACGGCAACAGGTGTAGGGCGTACTTCTCGCCGCCGATGACAACGGTATGGCCCGCGTTGTTGCCACCGTTGAACTTGACGACATAGTCGACACGGTCGCCGAGCAGGTCGGTGGCCTTACCCTTGCCTTCGTCGCCCCACTGGGCGCCTATGAGCACGACTGCTGGCATGCGGGATCCTTACGATTGAACGGGGATGAAAGCTAATTCTACAGTGGAACCCCCGTCACTCTGGCGGGCCCCGGAGAAAGCCCATCACCGGCAGCGACTATGCGCGGTGCGAGCGGACACGTCGGCGTCCTCCGATGACCAGTGCGCACCCGGCCAGGAGGAGAAACAGGGACAAGAGCACGATGGGGGTCGGTGCAGCCCCGGTGAATGCAAGGGCAGCCGGTGCCGCGGACACTGCCGGAACGACAAGACTGACAGTTGTCGTGAAGCTCTGGCCGGCGGCATCCGTCACCGTGTAGGTGAAGCTGTCGAAGCCAACGAAGCCAACATTCGGCGTGTATCTTGCTACTGCGTTCGTGACCGTGACCGTGCCGTTGGCCGGTTGAGTGAAGCCCGAAACAGCAAGCCCGGTACCCAGGTCATTGCTGAGCAGGTGGATACTGACAGTCGTCCCAAACGCCACTTCTTCAGCGTCGGGCGCAGCAGTCGGGGTGACCGAGATTGTTATCAGCGCCGACACCGCCTGACCTGTGGCGTCTTCCGTCGTGTAGCTGATCGTCTCGATCCCCGAGTAGCCTGCGTCCGGAGTGTAGGTGAGGGTCCCCTCGGCATCAACGATGATGGAACCGTGGGCGGGCTTGTCGACTGCGGCAACTCTCAAGCCGGAACCCGTGTCATTGGCGACAGGATCCGAAGTGACGGCGACTCCAGCACTCGTAACAACGGTATCGGCAGCCGCGAGCGGTGTGACAGAAACCGTCACGAGTGCCGTGCGCACAGCGCCCGATGCATCTTGCGCCGTGTAAGTGAATGAGTCGCGCCCTGAGAACCGCGCCCAAGGCGTGTAGACAAGCAGGCGCGCGCGCTGGATAACTGCTCCGTGCGCTGGGGCGGTGTGGCCGACAATTGTCATGCCGGTGCCGGAGTCGTTAGCCAAGACGTCAATTTCGACCGGCGAACCCGCCGCCGTAACGCTGACATCATCCGGGGCGGAAGGCTGCACGACAATGGACACCGTCGCCGTTGATATACCACCGTCAGCGGTCAGAGTGTAGGTGAATGTGTCCAAGCCCGAAATGTTGCGCTCAGGCGTGTAGGTGAATGTCCCATCGGCGTTCAGGATGACGGTGCCCCGTGCCGGCGCGGCCTGCAGCGTCACATGGGGGTGCGTCCCGGCGTCATTGGTCAGCACCGCAACGGTGACCGCCGTGTTGGCGGATGTCGAGGCGGCATCGTTAACAGCAACAGGCGTGACCTGAATGGTGACTGCGGCGGTGGCTTCGTGCCCATCGGCGTCTTCCGCGGTGTAGCTGAATGATGCTGCTCCCGAGAATCGGGCAGTCGGAGTGAAGACAGGTTCGCCGTTGACGATGGCGACAGCCCCGTTCTTGGCGTCCATAGCGGCGGACACTGTGAGGTTGGTGCCAACATCATTGCCGAGGACGCTTACGATCACGTCCGTTCCCGCAGCAGTTGTAGCGATGTCATCGGTGGCGACAGGGCTGACCCTGACGCTGACCGTTGCCGACGAGGTTCCGCCAGCACCCGTCAGCAGGTAATCGAACGTCGCCGTCCCGCTGAAACCTGCGGTCGGAGAAAAGCGAGCAACGTTCCCCGTCAAAACTACGGATCCGTTGACGGCATGGGAAACGCCCGACACGCTGAGGGCCTGCCCCTTGTCGTTGGTGAGCACCGCCACATCGACTGAGGTGTCGGCTCTCGTGGACGCAGAATCGTTCACGGCCAGAGGCGTGACCGTGACTGTCACCAGCGCGGAACTGGTCTGGTTTGCACTGTCGGTAACCGTGTAAGAGAAGCTGTCTTCGCCGGAGAAGCCGGCGTCGGGCGTGTACTTCACGGACATGTCGGAGTTGACCACGACTGTGCCATCCGCTGGATTCGTGACGGTGACCACGCCAGCAGTTGCTGTGTCATTGGCGAGAACAGCAATGTCGGCCGCCGTCTGGTAAGCGGTTGTTATCACGTCCGGAAAGGCGACGGGGCCGGGCTGCCCGACCTTGGTGGTGGTCACTACCGTGTTTGGCTCACGTCCGTCGTCCGCTTCGTTGCCTGTCACAGTGACGGTGTTGGTCAACTCTCCGCTGGCAGGCGCTGTCGCCTTAATGATCACGACGGCGTCGGCACCGCCAGCCAGGGCACCACCGTTGCAGGTAATGGTGGAACCGACCGCGCAGGCGGCTCCGCTGGCAGTGACCGTCACGTTTGTCACTCCCGCGGGGAGAACGTTCTTGACCACGAACCCTGAACTTGCACCAGGGCCCGCGTTGTGAATCGTCACAGTCCAGGTGAGCTGGCCGCCTGGTGGGACGAACGCCGCGGCGTCTACCGTCGGCACCAAGTCAACAGGATTGACCCTGCAGTTGGTGGCGTCGCTCTGAGAGTTTGCCGGTGCAGCGACTTCGTTGATTATCGATGTCGTAGGCATGGATCCCGTGGGATTTTTAACCTCGACCTGATACAGCGTTGTAGCGGAAATGAACGCAAGATTTCCGTTATTCATGGTGAAAGCGGCACCGTATGCGCCGATCGGCACCGTCGACGGAATAACCGTGACGGCACCCGTTGATACATCAATGCGGTAGATGTCGGTGTTCTGGTTGTAATTATGCGCCCACAGATATCCGTCTTTGAAGGTGATGTCTGCAAAACGCACGCCTGTCTGCAGTGTCAGGGTAGTTCGAGTTCGGGGGCCTGACGCAATGTTGGCGATCTTGTGTATGGTCGTCCCACCGTTGTACTGATTGGCGACATAGTAGGTACCGGCCGCGTCAATTTCACCGCTGTCCCACAAAGTTGCAGGAGCGGCGCCCAGGGCGGGGGTGCTGTTGCCGAGCGATGTCGCCGCGCCCGTGCTGTCGATGCTGTAGAGGGTGCCGTTCGGCGCGACGCCGTAGAGAAGCCTGCTTCCCTCATCGAACGCCAACGCGTTGTAGTTCGCCGCCGATGGTGGACCGATTTTCGTCCATCCACTGGTGCCATCTTCTAGATAGCGCCCGGCGTAAAGCTGAGAACTACCCCCTCCTGTCATGGCGAAGAACGTCGGTTCGCTGCAGGAGAAGGCATCTCCGGCGACCGCTGCCTCAGCCGCACTGTCACTCGAAGGCACGGCCAGTCCGGCACAAGTCAGCGCCAGCGCCACGCTCACGGCAAGCATTCGATGCGCACGGCGCAATGGGCGGGTTTCAACGGTCACAAGGATGGGCCTTTCGGGATGCCACAGAAGAATCAGCCTGGTACGGGCTGGAGAATTTCGTCAGAACAAGCATCGAAATCCTAAAACGTGAAATGTATTCTCATTATGCCTTCCGCATGATGTGGGAGCATGCCCGTTGCCTGCCCCAAAACGGGGCGTGAGCTTTCTCGGCAAGGGCCGTAACGTTACGAAGTGCGACGCCCACAGTTGAGACGGCTTCGCGCGTTGCCTAGCGTGTAAGACATGTGCCGGCTGCTTGGACTCGTATCGCGTGACGCGACGACCCTTCCAGCCGCTCTCGGCACTGACTTCGACGCCTTCGCTCGACTCTCCGCCGGCCTGCACGCCGACGGCTGGGGCTTTGTGGGCGAGAACGATGGCATCCGATCTCTCGCCCTGGCGGCGGACGCTGCCCACGCAAGTACCGTCTTCGACACCGCCACGAAAAAGACGCGGGTAACCTCCGCCATTACGCACCTTCGTGCCGCAACACTGGATCTGCCGGTTGCCGAACGCAACACGCACCCATTCATCCACGGGAACCTCTCGTTCGCCCACAACGGGTCGATTCGTGAGATCGCCTCCATCGAGCGCCTTATCGACGCTGATCTTCTCGGGCACCTTCGCGGTGAGACCGATAGCGAACGCTACTTGTTGGCGCTGGTATCCGAGCTGCGCCGGGGATCCGTCGTCGACGCCGTTCGCACGGTCGCCCGCCGAATCGGCGAAGTCGCCGTCGAGGCAAGCTTGAACGCGATGTTGCTGACCCCCGACGAGCTCATCATTGTTGCCGATACCGCCGCCAAGGCCCCGGCATTTCTGGAAGCGGATTACTACGAACTCAGCTACAAGGTGACCGATGGCTTCGTCGCGGTCGCCTCCAGCGGCTGGGAGCGAGACGGGTGGGAACGACTGCCCGAGCGTTCCGTCGTGTCAATCGACCGCCGCACCCTTGCCGTGACCATCAACGACCTCGACGTTGTTTCCCTGGCAGCGGCCGCTTAGCGGTCCCCCGCCGCCGTGCTTGCACTCCGCCTTCACGCGTAACCTGTACTTCAGCCCGCAACCGCGGCAGCAACGGAAGGTTTGTCGTGGACAGCACCCCCCATTCGCAGGAGCCTGTCGAGCCCCGTCAGTCGACGCAGCCACAAAAACCGAGGGCTGGGGGAAAGGCGAAGGCCAACAAGGGCAAGGGTCGCGCTCCCGCCGTCAAAGGCGAACGCAAACCGGGCAAGCGCCGCCAGTCGCGATAGAGCGGCTACTCGCCGCCCGCACTGCGCCGTGTGACGGGCGCACCTGTCGCCGCCGGCGGCCTAAAACGTTGCGTGCTGCCGGATCCAGGCGTGCATTGCGACCGCGGCAGCCGCTGAGGCATTGATACTGCGCGTTGAACCGAACTGGCTAATCTCAACCGTCGCATCCGCTGCCGTAAGCGCCTCGGCGGAGAGCCCCGGCCCTTCCTGCCCAAACAGCAGCACACAGCGCCTGGGCATTTCAAACCGTTCGATGAGTACGGAACCCTCAACGTTGTCCAGCGCGACGATCGGCAGGTTTTCGCTGCGCGCCCAGGAGACGAAGTCTGCGACATCCGGATGATATAGGACGTGCTGGTAGCGGTCAGTGACCATCGCACCACGCTTGTTCCAACGGCGGCGGCCGATGATGTGAACCGTGTCGGCGGCGAAAGCGTTGGCGCTGCGCACGATCGAGCCGATGTTCATGTCGTGCTGCCAGTTTTCGATGGCGACATGAAACGGATGCCGGTGCTCGTCGAGGTCGGCGACGATCGCCTCCATCGTCCAGTAGCGGTAGCGGTCGATGACATTACGTGAATCGCCTCGCTCCAGCAGTTGCGGGTCATAGCGCGGTTCGGTTGGCCACTCACCCTTCCACGGGCCGACGCCCCAGGTGGTCAGTTCGGGGGAAGGGTCTGGCTGCTGTTGTTGCACAGGTTAAGGCTAACTGTCGGCTGGGCACGGTATCGCAAAGCCACAAACCAGCAGATGCGCCCCGCACCACCGGCCCAGCCCGCCGCGGGGGTGTAGCTACGAGCCGTAGATGAATCCCATGATGACGGCGGCGGTCACCGCTGTGGAACACATGACCGTACCCAGCAGCGCCACCGTGTTGAACGCGCGGTCGACGATCAGGCAGGTGAGTCCGAGCAGGAGGCCAACAGCGGCGAGCACCCCAGCGGGGAAGTTTGTGGCCGGTAAGAAAGCCATGATGAGTGTGAGAGCCCCAACTACAATGGTGACCCAGCCTAAACGGGTCATCGGCTTGGCCGGAGTAGCCCCCCCAGCCACGGCGTTCTGAGTCTCCGTCCGCATCATCGGCCAATTCTGGCAGGTAATGCTGAGAGTCGCCTCCCGTGTCCGGGGGCCGGTGCAGCGTCGCTACTATGGGCAAATGAGCGACCGTAACGACATTGAATGCTGGCTGACCGACATGGATGGCGTGCTCGTGCACGAGAACAAACCTGTGCCGGGCGCAGCCGACCTGCTGCAGCAGTGGCGCGCAGAGGGCAAGCCATTCCTGGTGCTCACCAATAATTCGATTTTCACCCCGCGCGACTTAAGCGCGCGACTGCGCGCATCAGGTCTCATCGTTCCCGAAGAGTCGCTGTGGACGTCGGCTCTCGCGACGGCCGACTTCCTCAAAGGGCAAATGCCCGGCGGC
Organism: Homoserinimonas sp.; assembly: GCA_025464755.1. Taxonomy (GTDB): domain Bacteria; phylum Actinomycetota; class Actinomycetes; order Actinomycetales; family Microbacteriaceae; genus RYN-87. The sequence continues at coordinate 1,930 of JAODMI010000055.1, read as the reverse complement.
TCAGCCTTCGTCATCGGGGAAGCCGGCTTAACGACGGCGCTTCATGAGGCCGGTTTCACCATGACCGAAACGAATCCCGACTACGTGGTCATCGGCGAAACGCGCAACTACTCCTTCGAAGCCATCACCAAGGCCATCCGCCTGATCGGTTCGGGCGCACGTTTTATCGCGACGAATCCGGATGCGACGGGGCCGAGCCCGGACGGCCCGCTTCCTGCAACAGGTGCGGTCGCAGCTCTCATCACCAAGGCGACGGGAGCGCTGCCATACGTCGTCGGTAAACCGAACCCGATGATGTTCCGCTCAGCGATGAATCGAATCGGCGCGCACTCCGAGAACACCGGCATGATCGGCGACCGCATGGACACCGACATCGTCGCGGGCATCGAGGCGGGGCTGCACACCATTCTCGTATTGACCGGAATCAGCGACCAGGCTGAGATCGACCGTTACCCGTTCCGCCCGGACGAAGTGCTCGACAGCGTGGCGGACCTGCTCGTCGCGAACTAGCCCGGGGGCGCGCCCTCGAGGTGGGCATCCGCCTCAAGCAGAGCACTACACGCCTTCACTATCGCGCGAGCGTGTAGGTGTCGCAGAACTCAGCTGAGACCTAGGTCCTGCAATGAGATGGCGGCGAAGTACTGGTAGCCGGCTGCCTCAATAACCTCTCGTGCGCCGGTGTCCCGATCCACAACCACGGCGACGGCCGCGATCTCAGCCCCAACTTTCTCCAGTGCTTCGGCCGCCGCTAGTGGGGACCCGCCCGTAGTCGAGGTGTCTTCGAGCACGATGACGCGCTTGCCCGCCACATCCGGACCCTCAACCTGGCGACCACGGCCATGATCCTTCGGCGCTTTGCGCACAACGAAAGCGTCGTAGGCCGCACCACGCACCGCACCCTGATGCAGCACGGCGGATGCAATCGGGTCAGCCCCCATGGTCATACCGCCGACGGCGACGACATCTGGAATCTCGGCAATCAGCTCTAGCATCACCTGCCCGATTAGGGGTGCCACACGGTGGTCGAGGCTGACCTTGCGCAGATCGACGTAGTACGTCGCCTTCTTGCCGCTGGTGAGAGTGAAATCTCCGTGGAAGACCGCGTCGGCCTTGATGTACTCGATGAGTTGCTGCCTGGCGTCGGTCACGGTTTCGATTTTACCGACATCGCACCGCGGCAGCTGACGCTGCGACCGAATGGTTTCGGCGCAGGTGAATGGTACGGCTACCGCTGACAGGCGTTAAGGCTGAGACGAAGCACAAGGTTTACGAGCCAACCACGCCGGGAAAGGGACCGGAGCGCGTCGTTAGCCAGGGGCCGTTCTGCCGCCAAAACTGGTCCGCGTTACGCCCCCGACCCTCCGTCTTACCGACCCGGACCGTACGATATCCCCATGCGCGTAGCCACCTGGAATGTGAACTCCATCCGCACTCGTCACGGCAGGGTGGTGGATTGGCTTCTGCGGGAGGACATCGACGTGCTGGGCATGCAGGAAATCAAATGCAAGCCGGAACAGTTTCCGGTTGACGCGTTCGAGGAGGCCGGTTATCAGGTTGAAATCCTCGGAACGAACCAGTGGAATGGAGTCGCCTTCGCCAGCAGGATGCCCATGACAGACGTCGCCACCAGCTTCGCTGGACAGCCTGGTTTCCTCAAAGGCGAAGAAGGCCCAGGGTTGCCTCTGGAAGCGCGCGCGCTCGGCGTAACCGTCAACGGGCTCAGGTTGTGGAGCATCTACGTTCCGAACGGCCGAAGTCTCGACGACCCTCACTACATCTACAAACTGGACTGGCTGGCTGCCCTTCGTGAGAGCACCGCCACCTGGCTCACCGCGGAGCCATTGCTTCCTCTGGCGTTGATGGGCGACTGGAACGTTGCACCGACCGACGCTGATGCTAACGTTCCCGGCCTGATTCCCGGCCTCTCCAC
>JAODMI010000037.1 GCA_025464755.1 Homoserinimonas sp. | reverse complement strand
AAGTAGCAACGTTCGGCCCGGTCATTTACGACGGTTGGTGGTTCTTCGCCGCGATTTTGGCGCCGGTTGTCATCGCCCCGGTAGTTGAGGAGCTTTTCTTCCGCGGAATGCTGCAGCGTGCGGTGTCTGCGTCGAAACTCGTTGCGGTGTTAGCCAGCTCAGCCATTTTCGCGCTCATCCATCTGGCTAGCGGCTACTCCTGGGTTGCCACTTTGTCCACCTTCATCGTGGGCTTTGCCTTCGGCTCGCTGGCCGCAAGAACCGGCAGACTTGGCGGGCCAATCATCGCCCACGCCACCTTCAATGGTTCCCTTGTCGCGTTGACCCTGCTGCCCTAATCTCCGCCTGCCATCGGCGCGGCCTCACTCGGGGGCGGTCTTGTCGTTGCCGAAGTGGGGCGCTATCCGCTCATGACGATGTGCCCCGGATGATCAGTTCCGGCGGTAACCGCACCGACTCAACTGGCTCACCGCGCAGCATCCGCAACAGAAGGTCGATGCCAAGGCGCCCCATTTCATGCATCGGTGACCGCACGGTTGTCAGGGGGATACCCAGTTCGGCCGCAATGGGAGTGTCGTTGTACCCCACCACAGCGACATCATCGGGCACCCGCATTCCGCGATCGCGCAGCACACCCATGGCGCCGATCGCCGCAAAATCATTGGTAGCGAAAATTGCGTCGGGGCGTTCACCGCAGGCCAACAGTTCTTCCATGGCCTTGCGTCCCCCGGCAACGTCGAACCCTCCGGCAAGCACATTGCGTTCCGGTATGTGCACTCCGGCCTCGCGGCAGGCTTCTATCGCGCCTGTTGCCCGGTCCTGAGCAGTCGACGCATACGGTTGACCAGACAGGATGGCAATTTTTCGACGCCCGGACGCGAGCAGACTGTTGGCAACTAGGCGACCTCCGAGTAGGTCGTCGCAGGTGACGGCAATATGGTTCCCGGCGTGCCTGGAGACCAAGACAAACGTGACACCGCGGGCAGCGAGGTCATCCAGGTATGGGGAATCTGTTCGCGCGTCGCCGAAGATCAGCCCATCCACACGGCGAGCCAGCATAAGTTCGGTCCTGGTCGCCTGCGTTTCTGGATCGTCCATGGAGTTGGTGACGAATGTTGACACACCCTGCTCGGTCGCCGACTCTTCGATTCCTTCGTAAATGGTCGCCAGAACAGGGTCTTGTAGTCGGGGAACGAGCACGCCAACCAGCCCTGATCGGCGGGTGCGAAGGCTTGCCGCTTGGGGGTTGCGCCTGTATCCGCGGGCGGCCGCTACGAGCCTCACCTTGGCAATGAGTTCAACCGATCCCCACCTTCTGGCGTCGAGGTCGGTGGAATTGAGAATCCTAGACACTGTGGAGGTGTCTACTGCGACTTCGTCGGCGATCATCCGCAGCGTGACGGGCCTCGAGTGCGTGTTCACTCCACCTCCGATAGTGCGCCATTGCCCGCATCGCTAAAAATAGGCGGTGATTGCAGCCTATTTCATCAAGCGTGGCATGTTCCTAGGTTGCGACAAACGTTTGTGCAGTGCATACTCTCTGTAATCGAGGTCAGGCGCGAACCGGATGCCACTGAGCTTGGCTGCATCGAAGATGAGAGGCGCCCAACGTGGCCCATGTGACGGTATTAGCTACAGGCGGCACAATTGCCTCAAGCCAAGACTCGCCCGGAGTGTCCGTTGCAAACCGGAACGTGCAGGATCTGCTGTCGGGGCTCACCCCCACCAGTGTCACCATCGATTCTCGTGATGTTCTCAAAACAGGCTCCTATTTACTGACGCATGCCAATCTTCGGTTGATTTGCGAAGCAGTTGCTGATGCACTTGCACGCGAGGATGTCGATGGGGTGGTCCTCGCCCACGGGACAGACACCATGGAAGAAACCGCGTACCTTCTGGATCTCATCCACGACAGCGCGAAGCCCGTCGTGTTGACCGGCGCTCAGAAACCGGCGGATATGCCAGACAGTGACGGCACGGCTAATCTGCGGGACGCGCTGAAAGTTGCGGCCCATCCAGGAGCTCGCAATAAAGGGGTGATGATTGCCTTCGCGGGCATGATCTTCCCGGCCCGCGGAACACTGAAGGTGCACACCGTTTCCCCTGCACCGTTTCGGACAATGAACGGCGGTCCCGTCGGTCACATAGACGGTGACCGCGTCGTGTTCACCGCCGACCCGGTAAGGCCACCAGCCCTTCGCATCCCCGACCAAAGCTTCGACGGCACGAGAGTGGACATCATTTCCGTCCATGCGGGCGCCGACGCTGCTCTGGCCAAGGCCGCAGTTGAAGCTGGTGCATGCGGCGTCATTATCGCGGGCACGGGAGTGGGCAACGGCAACCACGCTCTGGTCGAATGGGTGGGGGGCGCCGTGCGTGCGGGATTGGCGGTGGGCCTCGCATCGCGCGTACTAGAAGGTCCGGTGCAGCCAAACTATGGAAATGGCGGCGGAGCCGACCTCGTACGGGCAGGAGCTGTGCTGTTCGGATCGCTCCCACTCTCGCAGGCACGGATTCTGTCAGCGCTCCTCCTATCGCAAAACACTCACCCCACCGCACGTTCGATCGAGCCTTACATCCACTAATCAGAAGCACTAGGAGAAATCATGTCGAAGAAGATCACTGTAGCTTTTGGGATTGATGTCGATGCCGTTGGTGGCTGGCTCGGATCTTACGGTGGGGAGGATTCGCCTGATGACATTTCGCGAGGCATGTTCGCTGGCGAGGTGGGCGTTCCACGGTTGAATGCTCTCCTCAAAAAGTACAATCTGCCAGCAACATGGTTTTGGCCCGGACACTCCATCGAAACTTTCCCTGCGCAATTCGATGAGGTTGTCGCCGCAGGCCACGAGATTGGGGTCCACGGCTACAGCCACGAAAATCCGATCGCCATGAGTCGGGAGCAAGAAACGGAGATTTTGGATTACTGCATCCGTCTGATTGAGGAACGAACGGGTAAACGACCCACCGGCTACGTCGCACCATGGTGGGAGTTCTCAAACATCACCAACGAACTTCTGCTGGAGCGGGGTATCAGTTACGACCACTCGCTCATGCATCGAGATTTTGAGGCCTACTACGTGCGGGTGGGGGATAGCTGGTCGAAAATCGACTACGACCAGCCGGCACGCACGTGGATGAACCCGCTCGTGCGTGGTCAAGAAACCGATCTTGTTGAAATTCCGGCAAACTGGTACCTCGACGACCTGCCCCCCATGATGTTCATCAAGTCCAGTCCGAACAGTCACGGTTTCGTCAACCCCCGGGACATCGAACAGATGTGGCGCGACCAGTTCGACTGGGTTTACCGTGAATGCGACGAAGCCGTTTTCACCATGACCATTCACCCCGATGTCTCCGGGCGCCCGCAAGTTTTGCTGATGTTGGAACGGATTATCGAACACATCAATTCGCATGATGGCGTCCAGTGGACCACTTTCAATGCGATCGCCGAAGACTTCAAAGCGAATAACCCGCGTCCCAAACCTGAGTGACGGGCCAGCCGAACCCGATGTGTGGTGGTTGTTCAGGGCCGACGCAAGATTGGGCCGGACCGTTCATTTCCGGGCCGATCCGGCGAGCCGCGGTGGCGCGCTTCCTTACCCCCATCTGTCGACATGTGGCGGTGACGACATTCGCCCGAGGTTGGTCGATAACCCGATCTACCGGCGCAAGCATCGTGGCCAAGACGTTCGACGATTTGCTGGACGCTGTCGTTCCCTTTTGCATCCCCAGCAGTTGGCTTGAACTAGAGAACTCTATGGCTGGTCTAAGTAAAGGCAGACCGGATGAATTCGGCGCCTACCGCGGGCCCCATATTGAGCAGCACAAACCGGTTTCCCTGGTGTTGGTGGCGTCACAACATGTCGCCCTGCCCGTGAGGCTTACCGCCTTCTGCTTAGGCGTCCGCGCATTTGAGTCCGGTGCCGTGGGAATTGATGTCAATGACCGCGCTGCCCCTTTTCGCTTACTTGCTGACAAGGGAAACGTTTTGGGAGCCGTGCATCTGCACACCACTGCCACCCCCTAGATGTAGCCTCCCAGCTCAAAAAACTGTGCATCAAAATCATGCACCCCGGTAATCGGCCGCACGGTCGCAGGCACGCCCACCAGGATCGAACCGGCCGGAGCATCTCGTGTCACTACAGCTTGCGCGCCCACAACGCTCCCGGAGCCGATCACTACCGGCCCGAGGATTGCTGCCCCCGCTCCCACGGTCACGTGGTCCCCCAGCGTAGGGTGCCTTTTCGAGCGAGAGGACGAACGCCCGCCCAGTGTCACCCCGTGATAGAGCATTACGTCGTCGCCGAGCACGACCGTCTCTCCAATCACCACACCCATGCCGTGATCGATGAACAGGCGCCTCCCGATCGTGGCTCCCGGATGAATCTCAACTCCGGTAAGAAAACGTGCACACTGCGAGACAGCACGAGCCAGGAACCGGCGTCGAGCAACCCACAGCCGGTGGGCTAGTCGATACGCCCACACTGCATGCACCCCGGGATAGAGCCAGAAGACCTCGCTGTTACTGCGCGCCGCCGGATCGCGCAGCCGAGCTGTAGCAATGTCGGCACGAACGGTAGAGAACACTAGTCCTGCAGGTGCTCGAATAGCACCGTCGACAGGTAGCGCTCCCCGAAGTCGGGCACCACGACGACGATCGTTTTTCCCGCGTTTTCGGGCCGCGAAGCCACCTGCAGCGCACCGCTCACCGCAGCGCCACCTGAAATTCCGGTGAGAATGCCTTCGTCAGAG
>JAODMI010000153.1 GCA_025464755.1 Homoserinimonas sp. | reverse complement strand
TGCCACGCCCCTGACTGTGCTTACCAGCTCCATGGAACCCTCACTGCCGCCCGGCACGCTCATCTTCGTCAAGGCCGTGGAGCTTGACCAGATCGCCATCGGAGACGTCGTCACGTATCAGATCGCGTCCGGGAATCCGGACGCGATCACTCACCGAGTCGTGGGGATCACATCCACGGCGTCAGGGGAACGAAGCCTTGTCTTGCAGGGAGACAATAACGGCGCTGCGGACGCTGAGCCGGTCATCGGTGAACAGGTGCAGGGTCGACTGTGGTACTCCGTGCCGTATGCCGGGTTCATCAACGCCTCGCTCGGCGGTGAAACCCGCTCGTGGCTCGTCCCGACGGTGGCAGCGGTGCTGCTGAGCTACGCAACCGTCATGGTCGCGACTGGGTTAGCAGGCACACCAAAAAGAGGTCGAAGGAGGGCTCCCGGTGGGAGATTGCGCCGGTTTCGGCGCGCTCGACCAGCGAAGGGTCCCCGAGTAGCGCGGCAAGGATTTCAGCAACTTATGTGAGGGCGATGTCTGCGACGACGGCTGAGGTTACGGCGATGAGGTCTGCAGGTGCCAGCTCGATGTCGAATCCGCGCCGTCCGCCACTGACATAGATTGTGTCGAACAACGCCGCCGTCTCATCGATCACGGTCTCATGCCTGGACTTTTGACCGACCGGGCTGATGCCCCCGACGACGTAGCCTGTTCTGCGTTCAACGAGCGATGGATCTGCCATCGCAGCCTTCTTCCCACCCACCGCAGTGGCCAGCGACTTCAGATTGAGCTTGCCGGCGACAGGAACGATCGCAACAACCAAGCGGCCGTCGACATCCGCCAGCAGAGTCTTAAAAACCCGACCGGGATCGAGTTGCAGCGCGGTCGCTGCTTCACGCCCGTAATCGGTATTCGTTGCATCGTGCTGATACGCGTAAGGGGTGAAGTGGATACCTGCGGCAGTAAGGGCGACCGTTGCCGGAGTCGACGCTGCGGCCATCAATCGGCCCGGAACAACTGAATCGACGTCGGGGACATTCTCAGCAGTGTGCCGGGCGGATGGGCGTCCGGACCAGTCTCATCGAGGGCGCTGTCCCAAAGCAGCGTGTACGACGTCACACCGTCGTGGTGAGGCAAGGTGACCTGCTTATCGGTTTCGAGTCCGTGGACTACAAGCAGAATGCGGTTGAACGCCTCGACCTCGGGAGTGGAGGTGGCCACGTACTGAAGCGTGCGGGCCTCAGGCGAATCCCAGTCCTCGATCGACATGAAGTTACCCTCGGCGTTGTACCAGTTCATCTCGTTCGCGGAAGGAGTCCGCTGCCCCGGGATACCGAAATGCACCGGCCGAAGTGCTGGGTTCTCCCGGCGCAGCCGAAGGAGTTTCTGCGCAATCCGCCATAGGTCCCACTGCCAATCTTCGCGATCCCAGCGAAGCCAGGTCAGCTCGTCATCGTGGCAGTAGGCGTTGTTATTGCCACGTTGGCTGCGGCCAAACTCATCCCCGGCGGTGATCATGGGCACGCCGGCAGACAGCAGCAGGGTCCCCAGCATGTTGCGCATAGCCTTACGCCGCGCCGTCACAATGTCGGGTTTAGGGGTGGGGCCCTCCACGCCATGGTTGAAGGAGTGATTGTTATTGTTTCCGTCGCTGTTGTTCTCGCCGTTACCGAGGTTGTGCTTCTGGTTGTACATGGTGAGGTCGGCCAAGGTGAAACCGTCGTGAGCGGTGATGAAGTTAACACTTGCCAGCGGCCCTCGCTCACGCGAGAACACGTGCTCGGAGCCCGCGAACCGGCGCGCCATACTGCCAATACCTTGTTCTGCAACGCCATGCCGGCGTGCGGAAGCGATGTCTGTCAACCAGAAATCTCGCATCCGGTCACGGTAGCCGTCATTCCACTCCAACCAGCCCGGAGGGAAATTACCCACCTGCCAACCTCCCATGCCGACGTCCCACGGTTCGGCGATCATCTTCACACCCCGCAATTGCGGGTCATCGACAATCGCCTTCAGAAGCGGATGCTCGCCATCAAAGTTGACGTCACCATTGCGGCCAAGCGTGGACGCTAGGTCAAATCGAAAACCATCAACCTGAACCTCGTTCGCCCAGTAGCGCAGCGAGTCGAGTACCAGCCGCTGGGCTGCGGGCAGCGAATAGTTAACCGTGTTACCGCATCCGGTCACATCGATGTAGTCGCCGTCCTCCATCTGCCGGTAGTAAGAGGCATTGTCGATACCGCGAAGGCTGGTTGTCGGGCCTTTGGGTCCTTCCTCAGCCGTGTGGTTGTACACGACGTCGAGGATGACCTCAAGCCCCGCCTCATGCAGCAACTTCACCATGCCCTTAAACTCGCGCAGCACGGCTGCCGTCCCGCCCCGCTGTGCCGCCTTCGAGGCATAAGCGGCGTGCGGTGTGAAGAAGTTCAAGGTGTTGTAGCCCCAATAGTTGGCGAGACCCATCTTCAGCAGACGCTGTTCGCTTACGAACTGGTGGACCGGAAGTAACTGGATCGCGGTCACGCCAAGGTCCTTGAGCTGCCCAATCGCGGATTCGTGCGCCAAGCCGGCGTAAGTGCCCCGCAGTTCTGCCGGCACAGCAGTGTTCAACCGGGAGATGCCTTTGGCGTGTGCCTCGTA
>JAODMI010000149.1 GCA_025464755.1 Homoserinimonas sp. | reverse complement strand
CTCGGCGGCCGCATCCGTAAACTGGATTGGCAAAACGGATGACCGACAGCACACGTCGAGCGCAGTACGGGGAGTTCGCCTCGCCCGAGGAGCAAGCGCGCGCGCGGGGTACGGAACCTGAAACCACCATTCCCAAGTCGGTCGCCGCAACACCGCTGACATCAGCAACGTCGGCCTCAACGCCGCCCCTACAGCCGGCCGCGCCCTCATCAGGGTCAAAAACGGCGCGCTCGGCGGATCGCTTCGCCACCATCGCGCTCCTGACGTTCGGCTTCATCTCCGTCGTGACGGGAATTCCCGGTTACCTGTCGATGGCCGACACGCTGCAACTCGCCTATGACCAGATGGGACTGGGCACCTACAGCAACGCCTCCCTGGCTGCGTCGCTCGGTGTGGCGGCGGTCATCATGCAGGTGACGTTGTGGGTGCTCACCTTGGCCGTATCCGTTCGACGACTCAAGCGAGGACGCCTCGCCTGGTGGATTCCCGTGGTTGGCGGCGCAGTTGCCGTCATGGTGCTGCTGTTCATCGTCACAGTCGCCATCACGGGCGACCCCACATTCGCGGCCAGCCTCCGCGGCTAACCCGAGGGTAGTGTTCTAGCGCACGTCGGCCTTCCGTCGCAGCGCACGTTCGTGGCCCGACGGGGGCACGATCGGCTGCCCACGCCTGCGCGTAAGGTGCGCAGACACGGGCAACCGCCGCTAGCTAAGAGTTCGACTGCCCCGCTGAACCAAGCTGGGTGGCCGCTTCGACAACGCGCGCCGCCATAGCCGTTTCAGCCTTTTTGCCCCATGAGCGCGGGTCGTAGACCTTCTTGTTGCCCACCTCGCCGTCAACCTTTAACACGGCGTCATAGTTTTTCAGCATGGTGTCGGCGATGCTGCGGGTGAAAGCGTATTGCGTGTCAGTGTCGACGTTCATCTTGATGACACCGTTGGCGACCGCGGTGGCGATTTCCTGCTCACTTGATCCTGAACCGCCATGAAAGACCAGGTCGAGTGGCTTTGGACCGGTGCCATACTTTGCGGCTAGGCCGTCCTGAATCTCTTTGAGCAGCTCGGGACGAAGCTTTACGTTGCCTGGCTTGTACACGCCGTGCACATTGCCAAAAGTGAGCGCCGCCATGTAACGCCCCTTCTCCCCGAGACCCAGCGCCTCTACGGTGGCGATCGCGTCCTCGAGGGTCGTGTACAGGTGCTCGTTGATGTCATGGCTGACGCCATCCTCTTCGCCGCCCACAACGCCGATTTCAACTTCGAGGATGGAGTTGATGTTCTTCATCCGGGGAAGCAACATTTCTGCTATCTGCAGGTTCTCCGCAAGAGGTACGGCAGAACCGTCCCACATGTGCGACTGAAAGATTGGGCCACGGCCCGCTTTCACCTCCGCTTCGGATGCTTCGATCAGCGGTATCACGAAACCGTCGAGCGCGTCCTTCGGGCAGTGGTCGGTGTTCAGTGCAACTGTGATCGGGTAATTCTTGGCCACTTCGGTGACAAAAGCTGCGAAAGCGAGGGCCCCCGAAGCGCGGTTTTTGATGCTGTGACCGGCGAAGTAGTCCGCGCCTCCTGTGGACACTTGCAGGATGCCGTCAGAGCCGGCATCACTGAGGCCCTGCAGTACGGCGTTGACCGTCTGGGAGGAAGACACGTTGATGGCAGGGTAGGCGAAGCCATTGGACTTAGCCTTGTCAAGCATCTCGGCATACTGGTCAGGGGTTGCGATAGGCATGGCGGCTCCTCAAGAAATGCTGGCGAATTGGCTGAAGTCTATCGAGGCACGCCGCCCGTTTGCTTAGTTGGTAGCCCCGATAGGATGAGGAACGGGGCGCTCTCCGTTACGTATGAGGCAGCGCCAACGACCAGCCGCCTCCAACGAAGGAAGTTCACATGGGCCCGACCGAAACCGGAACGCTGATTTCGCATCCCGACCGCAACCTTGCCATGGAGCTGGTTAGAGCCACGGAAGCCGCGGCTATCCGCGCCTACCCGTTCATTGGACGCGGGGACAAGAACGCCGCAGACAAGGCGGCCGTGGACGCGATGCGTAAGTTCTTGGGAACCGTAAATTTCGACGGAGTCGTCGTGATCGGTGAGGGCGAAAAAGATGAAGCGCCAATGTTGTACAACGGCGAGCATGTCGGAAACGGGCGCGGCCCTGCATGCGATATCGCCGTCGACCCCATCGATGGAACGTCGCTGACGGCGTCCGGGCGGCAGAACGCGATCTCCATGATCGCCGTCTCCGACCGGGGGACCATGCTGGATGCGTCATCTGTCTTCTATATGGACAAGATTGTGACCGGCCCCGAAGGTATCGGTGTCGTCGATATTCGCAAGCCCATCGGCGAGAACCTCCGTGCGCTCGCTGCGGCTCGCGGAATTGAGATTTCGGAGCTTCGCGTTGCGGTTCTGGACCGGCCGCGTCACGCGCAGCTGATTGAGGATATCCGCGCTGCCGGCGCGGGAACGCGACTCATGCTGGACGGCGACGTGGCAGGCGGCATCAACGCGGCGCGATACGACAGCCGAATCGACATGTGCGTGGGCACCGGTGGCAGCCCTGAAGGTGTCGCGACGGCAGCCGCCATCAAGGCGCTCGGCGGGTTTATCCAGGGGCGACTGGCACCGGGAACCGATGACGAGCGCCAGAAGGGTCTGGATGCCGGCCTGAAGTTCGATCATGTTTACGAGGCGGATGATCTTGTCAGCGGTCAGAACACTTTCTTCGTCGCAACGGGTGTCACCAACGGCGAACTGGTCGCTGGCGTGCGCCGCAAAGGCCCAATCATCAAGACGGAGAGCGTCGTGCTCCGCTCCCATTCGGGCACTATCCGTCGCGTGCTGGCGGATCACCTTGTAGAGAAGTGGCTCGACGAGTAAACCGTCGCAAAGCCATGCCATGCCAGGCCGCAGCACCCGCAGTGCGCTGCGGTGAATGAGAGCCAGCTGGCGGCTAACGTTTTCGCGTACACAGGTGGTCGAACGCTCGCCTGTGAGAGGGGCACTAGCGCGCGCTTGCGGCGTGAGTGGGAGATTGCGCCCGCTTCGTCGCACGGTGCAGAAGCGGGTGCACCTGCCAGGAGGCTGCTCGGCCGCCCGTGAGGAACCGCGCCTTACGCCGCGTCGCCGGGCGCGACCACCACCGTGAGTTCGAACGCGGTCAGCTCGCGGGGTGACTGCTCGATACCGGTAAGGGTGCCCAACACTTTGGACTCGTCGAGGGCGTTCAATTTGCGCGCGCTCGGCAGTACATGCCGCTCCAACGAACCGACAAAGACGTTGTAGTCCTTCACGCTCCGCTCAATGGAGCGCCCCAGTTTTTCGACATGCTCCGAAAGTTTCGACAGCCGAGAGTAAAGTTCCCGGCTCAGATCGAAGAGCATCTTGGCATCGTCGGTCAGGACATCCTGTTGCCAGCTCACGGCAACCGTCTTCAGTACCGACCACAGGGTGACGGGGGAGGCCAGCGCGACACGCTTGCTGAACGCGTAATCCATGATCGAAGGGTCAGCTTGCAAGGCGCTAGACACCAGTGATTCGCTGGGGATGAAAGCGATGACCAGCTCGGGGGAAGCTTCAAGCCCCGCGTAGTACGTTTTGCTTGACAGTGTGTCGATGTGTAGGCGGACAGCGCGCACATGCTGCTTGATGAGCTGCTCGCGTCGCGCTCCCTCATCACCGGTCGCTGTCGACGGAATTTGGCTCGCCTCAAGATATGAGCTGAACGGAACCTTGGCATCGACAGCAATATTTTTGCCACCCGGAAGATGGACGACCATATCGGGGCGTCCTGCCCCGGCATCCGAGCTGATGCTCGACTGAAGGTCGAAATCTACCCGTTCGATCAGGCCAGCTGCTTCGACCACGTTGCGTAATTGGGTTTCCCCCCACACGCCTCGAGTGCTGTTGCTTTTGAGAGCTGATGCGAGAGCCTCAGCGGTGCTGCGAAGTCGCTCCTCCGACTCGGTGGCGGCTTTGAGCTGCTCACTGAGCTGACCGTGCTGCTGACTCCGTTGCGCTTCCAGTTCGGTCACTTTGTGCTGCATGGTGCGCAAGCTTTCCTGCACGGGCGTCAACGCCTGCAAAACTTTGCTTTCTGCGCGCTCTCGCTGTGCCTGAGCTGACTGCTCCGCCTGCTGCCGCTCGATAAGCTCGCGGTGCTGGGACTGGGCGTCAACTAGTTGCTCGCGCAGGGCACGAGCAGTGGCCTGCGCTGACGCCAGCTCTGCGGCCAGACGGTGCTGCTCCGACTGTTCCCGCGCTCGTAGCTCCGCAAGAGCGATCTGGTGCCTCGCTTCCACTACAGCCGGGTCGGGCCCGGTGCGCAGAGCGCGCGCCAGCAGCACTCCACCGGCCACACCGAGCACGAGGCCGATGAGTAAGCTCACGAGCGGCAAGAAAGTGTCCATGGTTTTCAGTGTGACAGCGGCCCCCGACATCTGGTACAGGTGGCCCAGCGCGGCGGGTCATCGAGCTAATAGCATGTCGCTATGGACATCGTGAAGCACTGGCTCAATGGCGAGCCGTTCGTTGGGGGATCTGCCCGTACCTCCCCGGTCTATGATCCGGCGCTTGGCACTGTTGCCCGCGAGGTGAGATTGGCTACGGTGGCGGATGTTGCTGTCGCCGTCGCGGCCGCCTCGGCCGCCTTCCCCGCCTGGGCGGAAACCTCGCTCGCTAAGCGTCAAGGGATCATGTTCCGCTTTCGCGAACTGCTCAACGAGCGCAAGCAGGACTTGGCAGAAATTCTCACCGCAGAGCACGGCAAAGTGTTATCCGACGCTTTAGGTGAGATCTCCCGCGGTCTCGAGGTCGTCGAGTTTGCCACCAGTATCCCGCAACTTCTCAAAGGTGAATACAGCGAGAACGTGTCAAGCGGCGTCGATGTCTACTCCACCCGCGAGCCGCTCGGCGTTGTGGCAGTCATCAGCCCGTTCAATTTTCCGGCGATGGTGCCTCTCTGGTTCATCCCGCTCGCGATTGCAGCCGGAAATGCTGTGATTGTGAAGCCAAGTGAGAAAAACCCTTCGGCCTCTGTTTGGATAGCTGAACTTATGACGGAGGCTGGACTGCCCGATGGTGTCCTCAACGTGGTGCATGGTGACAAGGAATCTGTGGACGCCTTGCTCGATCATCCCGGTGTCGCGGCAATCTCCTTTGTCGGTTCCACGCCGATCGCCAAATACATCTACGAGACTGCAAGCAGCCACGGCAAGCGCGTGCAAGCCCTCGGTGGTGCAAAAAATCACATGCTCGTGCTCCCCGACGCGGACCTCGATCTGGCGGCTGACGCTGCGATCAACGCCGGTTTCGGTTCAGCCGGTGAGCGGTGCATGGCAATTAGTGTGCTGGTGGCTGTCGAGCCGGTTGCCGATGAACTTGTCGCCAAGATCAGCGACCGGATGGCGCGGCTCACGGTAGGTGATGGTCGCCGTTCCTGCGACATGGGGCCGCTTATCACGCGGGAGCACCGCGACAAGGTTGCCGGATACCTCGACACCGCCACCACCGACGGCGCCAGCATTGTGGTCGACGGACGCGACGTGAGCGTCGACGGCGAGGCAAACGGTTTTTGGTTGGGGCCGACGCTCATCGATAGGGTGCCGACTACATCCGCTGTCTACCAGGACGAGATCTTTGGCCCGGTGCTCTCGGTCGTTCGCGTCGCAACGTATGAGGATGGGGTTTCGCTCATCAATGCGAGCCCGTACGGCAATGGCACGGCCATATTTACCAACGACGGCGGTGCGGCAAGGCGCTTCCAGCGCGAAGTGCAGGTCGGCATGATCGGCATCAACGTGCCGATTCCGGTGCCGGTGGCGTATTACTCGTTCGGTGGTTGGAAGAACTCCTTGTTCGGCGATCTGAAAGCGTATGGACCGGATGGCGTAAAATTTTTCACAAGGGAGAAAGCCGTGACCCGGCGCTGGCTCGATCCGTCACACGGAGGCATTAACCTCGGGTTCCCGCAAAACCAGTAAACCCGCAGATCTCGACACGCTTGATGAGTTTGGTGGCCAAGCACCTCGAACCAGTACGGCGACCGGCTACAGGGCCATAGGTCGCGCGTCAGCGTGCACGGCGCCGATAGCTCCAACCTTGACTCCGGCAACCGTTGCGAGGTGCTCGAGGTCGAATGCCTCGTGCCTTTTTCCTGCGTGCACCATGATGGCGGCGCATGCCTCTGCGTCGGCGAGTGCATCGTGGTGGGCGAAGTCTTCGAATCCCGCTGCCATCGCGGCCACGGGCAGGCGGTATGAGTCCAGATTGTAGGTCTTACGCGCAACCTGCAGGCTGCAGACGTAGCTGAAGCTCGGGGTCTCGACAAAGCTCGCCGTGCAGGCCCCCGCTATCACGCCCATGTCAAAGCGGGCGTTGTGGGCGACGAGGTGGTCACCGTCTGCGAATGCGACCAGGTCGGCAAGCTGTTCGTGCCAGAGGCGCGCGTCAGCTACATCCGTCGCCACAATTCCATGAATTCGTGTGTTCCACTCCAGGAACGTGTCGTGCCCGAGGGGCGGCCGAATGAGCCATCCGACCTTGTCGACGACGATGCCGTCGCGAACTTTCACCATGCCCACAGAGCATGCGGATGCACTGGATGAGTTTGCGGTCTCAAAGTCGATGGCGGTGAAGTTTAGTGGCACGCTTTGATGCTCTCACGAGCCTGCGACGCCGTTGCGACAGCTCGCGGCCTGTACGAAGATTCGGCTTGCCACTACTGAAAGCACCACCATCGAAGGAGACCGGAGGCTGGCGTCAACTCAGGTGCCACTCGATTCCTGTGCGCTGATGAGGGTTCGGAGCCTCTTCGCACGCCGCCACGGTACCCTTGACTCTCGTGGCTTCACTATTGCAATCGTTGGACTCCCGAATGTCGGCAAGTCCACCCTCTTCAACGCCCTGACCAAAAACTCGGTTCTTGCGGCGAACTACCCGTTTGCCACGATCGAGCCGAATGTGGGAGTGGTTAACCTTCCCGACCCTCGCCTTGCTAAGTTGGCTGAAATTTTCGGTAGCGAGCGCATCCTGCCCGCTCCGGTCTCTTTTGTTGACATCGCCGGCATCGTCAAGGGTGCCAGCGAGGGTGAAGGATTAGGCAACAAATTCCTCGCCAATATTCGCGAAGCAGATGCTATCGCGCAGGTCATCCGTGGGTTCAGCGATGACGACGTCGTGCATGTCGACGGCAGGGTTAACCCTGCAAGCGACATGGAAACCATCAACACCGAACTCATTCTTGCCGACCTGCAGACCGTTGAAAAAGCTGTCGAACGGTACGAGAAAGAGGTTAAGACCAAGCGCAGCGAGCCGATCGTGCTCGAAACCGCAAAAGCGGCGATGGCATGGCTTAATGAGGGCAAGCCTTTGTCGAGCAACACGAAGCTCGATCTGGAGCCGATCCGTGAACTTGGTCTGCTAACGGCGAAGCCGTTCATCTACGTTTTCAACGTGGATGAAGCAATCCTCGGTGATGAGGCGAAACTTGCTGAACTGGCTTCCCTGGTGGCTCCTGCGAAGGCGGTCTTCCTTGACGCCAAACTTGAGTCCGAGCTCATCGAGCTCGAGCCGGAGGACGCAGCGGAGCTTCTGGCCAGCACCGGTCAGTCGCAGAGCGGGCTTGACCAGCTCGCCCACATCGGCTTTAGCACTCTGGGACTGCAGACCTACCTTACAGCGGGGCCTAAAGAGACTCGCGCTTGGACCATCCCCCAGGGGGCCAAGGCGCCGCAGGCCGCCGGTGTCATTCACACCGACTTTGAGAAGGGGTTCATCAAGGCCGAAATTATTGGCTTTGATGACTTGGTCGAAACCGGCTCCATTGCGGAGGCTCGCGCCAAGGGCAAGGCTCGTATTGAAGGCAAAGACTACGTGATGCAGGATGGCGATGTGGTGGAGTTCCGTTTCAACGTGTAGCCGCAGTTCACTATGTAGGCATCTTTCCCAGGAATCGGTGGGGGTCAAGTGCCGGGCGGCTTGATTCCCGCATTCTGATCCGGAACGACTCCTCGATGCTGCCGACATACAACCAGCCCATCAGGTGTTCGGTGTCCGATAGTTCGTGAGCCTCCCGCACTTCGCGCGCGTTGACCAGCAGGCCGGTGCGCCACATCACTCCCCAACCTGCGCTCCAGAGCGCAAGCTCTAGCAGGTGTGCCGCGCCGGCCGCCGTGGCGTGCTGCTCCCAGACAGGAACGCTGGGATGCGCCTTCGGGCTTGCGATGACGGCGATGAGCAGCTCCGCGCGAAACGGCTTCGTGTTGTATTCGCCATGCAGGCGCGTCTCACCCGCCGCTGCATCCAGTGCCGTGGCGAGTCGCATACGATCATCCCCGCGCAAGGTGAGGAGCCGCCACGGGCGGAGAGCCTTATGGTCAGCCACGGGGGTGACCGCGGCGAGCAGTTCGATAAGTTCTGCGTCCGTGGGCGTTTCAGGGCCCACTTTGGAGATCGACCGTCGCGCCGCCATGGACGCGAGTACAGGGTCTGAGTGGAAAGTCATGTCTCATATTCTCCCTCGAACGTTGCGGAGGACGGGGAAGGTGAGTCTTACTGGCAAATGTGGCTGTGCGCCAATACCGTTCAGGTGTGGGCAAGATCGAGAACCTCTACTCCGCGCTGATCAGACGGAACCGTGAGGCTGAAGGTGAACTACCGGTCGAGGTCCGGCGCAATGTCGCGCCGAATGGTCTTCGATTGGTACTCGCAAACGCGCTGCAATCGTCGGGTGACCAGAGCGTCAATGCGTCAACTGTGCTGCCATGGCTGTTCGCGGTTCTCGGCGTCCCTTCGGCACTGATCGGCTTGCTGGTTCCCATACGGGAGTCGGGATCGATGTTGCCACAGGCTTTCCTCACCCCGCTGGTGCTGCGCATCCGTCGACGCAAATGGGTATTCGTTACCGGCGCTCTAGTGCAGGCGGCGGCGGTGGCGGCCATGGCGGCGACAGCCGCGCTGGGGGAGGGGCTTGGTGCGGGTATTGCGATTATCACCGCGCTCGCAATCTTCTCCTTGGGGCGCTGCCTGTGCTCGATCTCCTCGAAGGATGTGCAGGGCAGGACCGTTCCCAAGGGGGAGCGAGGCCAGATCAACGGTGTCGCCACGGCCACGGCGGGCCTGGTGGCGATCACCCTGGGGGTCACGATCCGGTTGACCGGCGAAGATCTCGCCGCTGACGAACTCGCCTTGCTGCTCGGCGCCGGGGCAGCGCTTTGGGTTATCGTCGCCGTCGTCTACGCGAGTATCCGGGAGCCGGTGGACGACTTAGCCCAGAAACGGGTGGCCAGCGATGATCCGCCGCCCCATTCCCCTTGGTTTGTGCAGATGGGGCGACTGCTTCGTGACGACAAACCGTTCCGCAGCTTCGTAATGGTGCGCAGCCTTCTGCTGGTCTCCGCCTTAAGTCCGCCCTTCGTGGTCTCGCTGTCGATCAAGGAGGGCTCAGGCAGTCTTGCCGGTCTGGGTGGGTTCATCGTCGCTGCGGGACTTGCCTCGCTGCTGGGCGGCCGTATTTTCGGGCGCCTGGCCGACCGGTCCAGTAGGCGCCTCATGAGCGTCGGGGCCGGAATAGCCTCAGCCATAATCGTCGTCTCTGTGCTCATCGCAGCCATGCCGGGGTTCAACGGCGAGAGTGTGCCCGGCACACTCGTGTTCATAGGTAGCTACTTTTTGCTCACGCTCACTCATACAGGTGTGCGGGTGGGCCGCAAGACCTACATTGTGGATATGGCTGAGGGTGATCTCCGCACGGCGTACACGGCCGTTTCCAACTCCGCTATGGGCGTCATCCTGCTCCTGGTGGGTGGCATCAGCTCGTTGTTCGCGATCGCCCACATTTTCTGGGCGCTCCTCTTCCTTGCCGCTCTGGGCATCGTGGGAGTTTTTGCCGGGACCCGCCTGCCGGAAGTCTCTCGCCGGTAACTGAACGCCTAGTCGAAGAAGTCGCCGACATCGCCGAGACCGTCAAAAATCCCGCCGATCATCAGTCCCCCCAAAACTCCACCGACCAGGCCCGAACTTGTGCGGCCATAATTCGACTGCGGTGAGTCCCAGCCACCGTACCCCTGACCGCGCTCCAGGTCGGCACGGGCAAAGGCTGCAGAGTCTGCGGCGAGCGAGGCCGCCCGGCGGGCGCGGACGATGGCAGTTTCAGGCTCACTCTCTTGCGTCATCACGGAAAGTTCCCGTTCGGCTTCCGCCAGCCTGGTCCTGGCGTCAGGACCAACCGACGCCCGGTAGTCGGTGATAAGTTCACGTGCGGCTGAAATCTGTCGCTCAGCATCGTCAATAGCGGTCAGTAGCTGTGCTCGCAGCTGCTCCTTACGTTCCGCGCGTTGAGCGCGCTCAGCTACGGCGTTGTCGAGATTCGCATTAGCTCGGCGAACGGCCGACAGCGAGCCGACCGGGTCGAGTCGTTCACCGGGTCCAGGCAGGGCGGCGAGCTCACGCTCAAGCGCGCCGATCGCCTCGTCGATCCGTCCCCGGCGCTCCGCATCCGGCAGGTAACGGGCTTCCCCAAGTTCAGCACGAGACTCGGCAACCATAGCTGCGAGGGTGGCCTCGGCTTGGAGCGCTTCGACTTCAAACCTGCCGACGGCGGCGACAAGAGCCTCCGCCCGGCGAACCGTTTCCGCGGCCGCGTGGGCCGCCTTGTCTGCTTCAGCGTCGAGGGATGCGGCCAGTCGCGATTGTGCGACCTGCGTGCTCCGCTCAGCGAACTCGAGCAAGCTCTCAGCCTGATCCGGGTTGGCTGAAATGGGAGTCAGAGCTGACTGCGAGTAACGCTCGGCGAGGCGGAGAAGCGTTTCCTGTGCGCTGGGAATGGTGTTGCGCACCCGCGTGATATCGGCGCGCGCTTTGTCGATTTCGCTCGGCGTGCGACGGGCAGCAGCGCGACGGGTTGCTAACGCGGATTGCTTCTCACCGAGCGAGGACTCCGCCGATTCGCACAGCGAAATGATCCGCTCCGTCCATTCCTGCCGCTGAGCATCGGTGTCTGGCACATGATCGCTGAGTAGTTGGTTCAGGTGGAAAGCCTCGCTCAGTCGCTGACGGGCACGTTGAAGCGCGGTAGCGAATTCGGTGGCCGCCTCCTCACCGAACTCGGCGAGGGCGAAGCTGAGTTCGTCGTCGGCCAGACGGATGCGTTCGTCCGCCCGTACGAGCGCCGAGCCCGCCGATTGCGTCAGCGCCGCCAACTGAGCTGCTGCCCGCTGCGACTGCTCGACACGTTGTCGCGCTCGCGACTTGCTGATGACAGCGACGAGGATCGCGGCTGCGACCACCCCGGCGCCGAGTATGACCAACGCCAGTTCCATGCACCGATTCTAGAGCCGCTCGCCTCAGCCGTGCCGCGGATGCCAAAGTCGGCGCTACGTCGGTGTTGCCAACTAGTGGAAGCTTTGGTGGGGACGCAACTTCTGGCGGTGCCACCACTGGTACAAGTTTTCCGGGCGCTTTATCCCTCCCGGGCGCAGAGAAGCCGACTACTACATGGCGTTGCGCAAGTTTTCGGATGTTCCTCGCACCGAGCGCGCGGCCTTGTGCGGTCTGGACCCGAAAGCCCCAAGTCTGTTGCAATGCGCATTCGAAGAGCACGATCTGATCCGTGCCCAGGGAGTGCGCGAGTCGCGTAGCATCCGCTCCTTATGGGAAGAGGGGATCGTACCGGTCGGTCGCCGACATCGTCGACCCGCAGTCACTCGCTCTCATGCGTGAAACGAAGCGAGCCGCGAAGTTGGCGGCGAAGGGCGGCGCGGCACACAGCGTGGCGGCAGGGAGAAGGTCTTGACCTCACGCGCTTAGGGTCGGCACCTGCACGCGAGAACTCCGACGTGGAAGCGCGTCGGCGAAGTATGCCATTGCCGCAGTGAGCGAATCGCAAAAGTGAAAAGTGACGGGGTCGCTCAGCTCCATCAGCTCGTAGCCGTTATTGGTCTTTTCGACGTAACCCAGCACGGATGAGGCGTCATCGCGGGGAATGCGGGTATCGCACACGGTCCACTGGGTGGGGCTTAAGGTAGTCAGCTGAATGTCGTTGATGGCACGGGGCGTGATGGTGCGGATATTCATATCGGGTGTAGTTCCTGACTCTTTGCACATGGCCAAGGGCCTTCATTGGACGGCCGATATAGACGCTAACCCGATCTTTCGGCGGGTTAGAGGACTTGACTATGTGGTGTTACTGGATTACGGCATCGTCGGGTTGCGGTCACACGACGGCTTGTGCGGCCCGTTCGACAGCGGCGATTGACTGCGCAACATCATCGGCGTCGGTGGACCAATTGCTCACCGAGATGCGCAAGATGTCTCGGCCCTGCCAGTGGGAGCCCGACATCCACACCGTTCCCTCGTCAATCAATGCCTGCGTCACCTGCCGGGTGCGTTCGTCCGTGCCGAAGCTCAGACAAACCTGCGTGAACACGACGTCGTTGAGTACTTCCACCCCTGGCAATTGTGAAAGCCCATCGGCCAGCGATCGCGCGTGAGCGGCGAGCCTCTCCACTAGCGCTACCGTGCCGGATCTCCCCAGAGAGCTGAGAGCGGCCCACACAGGAACCCCGCGGGCTCGACGTGACATCTCCGGGACCTTCTCGAACGGATCGGCCGGGCCGCGGGCATCCTGAACCAAGTAAGTGGTGTGCACGCCGAATGACGACCGCAGCATGTCAACGTTGGCCACAATGGCGACACCACAGTCGTAAGGAACATTGAGCGTCTTGTGGGCGTCAGTGGCCCACGAATCTGCGGTGTCCAGGCCTTCCAGCTGCTTCGCATACAGCGGGCTTACCGCCGCCCACAGGCCGAACGCACCATCAACATGCACCCAAGCGCCGTGCCCGTGCGCCAACGCGATTGCTTCGCGCATGGGGTCGAACGCTCCAGAGTGGAGGTTGCCGGCCTGTAAGCACAGGATGACCGGCCCTGTGGTGGCGCTCAGTGCTGCGGCCAGCGCATCCATTCGTATCCGGCCCTGGCTATCCGCAGCGACAACTCGGGGCAGTCCGAGACCCAGATAGCGAAGCGCCAAGTCGACAGACGCGTGCCTCTCCTCGCCCGCCAGCACGGTGATGTGCGGTGCACCTGTCAGGCCGTCGGCATGCACATCCCAGCCGACCCTGTCCAGCACCGCTTTTCGCCCCACCGCAACGCCCACGAAGTTTGCCATTGTGGCGCCTGTGGTGAAGCCGACTCCAGAGCCGGCTGGCAGGCCAAGGAGATCTAGCAACCACACCCCCGCCGCATCTTCAGCGGCAGCCGTCGCCGGAGTGGCATAGCGCATGGCTGCGTTTTGGTCCCAGGCGCTTAGCATCCAATCGGCTGCGAGGGCTGCCGGCAGCGTGCCGCCGATGACCCAGCCGAAAAAGCGACCCGATGGCATTGCCATCAGGCCCGGCTCAGCAAGCTTGGCCAGCTGATCGATAACCGTAGCCGCGTCCGTTGGCCCCTCCGGCAGGTTGCTGGCGAAGCCTGCAGCGAGCATATCTGCGGTTGCCATTGGGCCAACCGGCCGCGTCGGGACGGACGCGAGCCACTTGAGCGAGTGCGCCCGCGCCCGGTCAAGCGCGTCGCCGTAGGCGTCCGGCTGTGCAGGCACAGTGCGAGGTTAGTCGCGCTACCGCCCAGATGGTAGCCCCTTCCTCAGCCCGCCTCTAGCTTTGCCTCTGGAAAACGGCCACGCCGGTGTGCGACGATCGAGGGGTGCTGCCCCTGTTTCCCATTCCTGCACCCGCCGGTACACCGCCGTGGATTAACGTGATCTTCGCGCTCGCCGCAACCGCCGGGTTTGTCGTTGTGGTCTGGCAGGTCGTCCGCTACTTCCGTGACCGTGGGGACGACTGAGGGCGCGCTTATTCGAGCGACGCTGGCGGGGGTGGAAAATGCGATCGACGAGAGAAACTCGTGGCGTTCGCATCTTCCGGGGGCAACAATGTTTTGGCTCGCGCCGCAGCATCCAGCAATTGCTAAGCTGTCTGAACAACCGAATATCGGCCGTTGACGCGATGCGGGAGAGCTTGTCGATAAACGACGGGCACCGAAGGAGCATTTCTCTCCACCAATCTCTCAGGTACGTGTACCGCATCGAACAGGCCACTCTGAAAAGAGAACTGTGAAGCAACCGGATCGAGCTTGTCGCTCCTGCATCTGGTTGCCCAGCGTTCCGCCCAAGGTGAAAGCCGATCCAACCGGTCGACGAAACTCTCAGGCTCCATGACAGAGGGAGAGTTCCCCGCGTCGACGACGCTTATTTTGGAGAACTCTTGACCGATCGATTGTCTGCACCTGAGCGTTTCAGCCCCCTGCACCAGGTGCATGTGAACGCCGGTGCCAGTTTCACCGATTTTGCCGGTTGGCAGATGCCGGTGCGCTACACCAGCGAACTGGCGGAGCATCGGGCTGTGCGTGAAACGGCGGCACTGTTCGACCTGTCACACATGGCCGAAATCGCTGTCTCTGGGCCGGATTCGGCAGGCTTCCTCGACTATGCCTTAGCCGGCAAAATCTCTACTATCGCCATCGGTCAGGCGAAGTACAGCCTCATCCTTTCGCCGCATGGCGGCATCATCGACGATGTGATTGTGTACCGCACCGGAGAGCAGCACTACACCGTGGTTGCCAATGCCGGCAACCGAAAGCAAGCGGCGCAGGCTCTGGCAGAGCGCGTCGTGAAGTTCGAGGCGACCGTCGTCGATGAGAGCGACTCGATCGCCCTAGTGGCGGTGCAGGGACGAAACTCGCGGGACATCCTTAAAGCGCTCACCGGGCTCGAGCTGGCGACTTCGCTGGACGAGCTCAAATATTACTGGAGCGCCGCAGGCACCTACCGGGGAAACGAAATTCTCATTGCCCGAACCGGATACACCGGCGAAGACGGCTACGAGTTGTACCTGCACAACGAGCACGTCACTGAACTTTGGGAGACACTCATGAACATCGGAAGGGCTCACGGCCTTGTTCCTGCTGGTCTGGCAAGCCGCGATACGTTGCGGTTAGAAGCAGGCATGCCGCTGTACGGGCACGAGTTGAGCCGGGACGTGTTCCCGGTTCAGGCAGGTTTGGGTCGGGCGGTAGCGCTCAATAAAGAAAACGACTTCATCGGCCGCGAAGCCGTGGTTTCCGGCCCGCCGTCGGACGCTCGCCTTCTGGTTGGGCTCATCTCTGAGGGTAAACGCGCGGGTCGCGCGGGCTACGCCGTCTTTGCGGGCGATGATGACGTTTCCGTTCCCGTGGGCGCTGTCACCAGCGGTGCCCTCAGCCCGACGCTTGGGCAACCGATCGCCATGGCTTATGTCGATCCTGCTCTCGCCATAATTGGCACCGAAGTTTTCATCGATGTACGCGGGAGGCGGATCCCTGCCACCGTGACCGCACTTCCCTTCTACAAGCGAAAGGCCAGCGCATGAGCGACCAGAGCACGCTGATATACACCGCAGAGCACGAGTGGATCCGTGTGGAAGGCAACGTCATCACTGTGGGCATTACCGCTTACGCCGCAGACAAACTGGGCGAAGTGGTTTTCGCGGAGCTTCCGGATGTAGGTTCCACTGTCGAGCGTGGAAAGGTCGTCGCCGAGGTGGAGTCCACCAAATCCGTCGGAGAGGTCTATGCGCCGCTCAACGGCACCATCATCGAAGTCAACGACGGTGTCACCGAGAACCCAGACTGGATCAACGAGTTCCCCCTCGACAAGGGCTGGCTGTTCAAGCTCGAAGCGTCCAATATTGCAGATCTTGAGGCTGCGAGCCTGCTCAGCCTCGACGAGTACAACGCGTTGATCGGCAAGTGATGACGAGCGTCCCGATTCTCGATCCCGGCTCCTTCGCAAGCCGCCACATCGGCACCGGAGCCAGCGAACAGGGTGCCATGCTGGACGCCCTCGGCTACGACAGTGTCGAGCAACTGGTGAACGCTGCGGTCCCGGAATCCATTCATGCCCTGCGTCTGACCGATTCGTTGCTTCCGCCCGCTGCCACCGAGCGTGAAACGCTCAGTCAGCTTCGGGCTTTCGCGCGCCGCAACACGGTCAACCGTTCCTTGCTCGGCCTCGGGTACTACGACACCATCACCCCGGCAGTTATTAAGCGCAATGTGCTCGAGAACCCCAGCTGGTACACCGCATACACCCCGTATCAGCCCGAAATTTCCCAGGGCCGCCTAGAAGCGCTGATCAACTTTCAGACCATGGTCGCCGACCTGACCGGCCTCGTGACGGCCAACGCTTCCATGCTCGATGAAGGCACTGCGGTCGTCGAAGGGATGCTGCTCGCTAGGCGCGCATCTAAATCGACGTCGAACGTATTCATCGTCGATGCGGACTCCTTGCCGCAGACGAAAGCGCTCCTCGCCAACCGCGCCGAAGCGGTCGGCATTGCGCTCGTCGAGTTGCACCTTGCGGCATCCAGCACAACAGAGCTTCCAGCAGCATTCGGGATCTTCGTTCAGTACCCCGGAGCTTCCGGCCGCCTATGGAATCCCGAAAACGTGATCACCGCAGCCAAATCCACCGGTGCCATAGCCGTGGTGGCCGCTGACCTGCTCGCCATGACTTTGGTGAAGAGCCCCGGTGAGCTCGGCGCGGACGTTGCCGTGGGGACCAGCCAACGCTTCGGCGTTCCTATGGGCTTCGGCGGACCACACGCCGGCTACATGGCGGTTCGCGCAGGTCTGGAGCGTCAGCTTCCCGGCCGCCTCGTCGGTGTCTCGAGAGATGCTGACGGGCACTCGGCGTACCGGCTCACCCTGCAGGCGCGCGAGCAGCACATCCGTCGTGAGAAGGCGACGTCGAACATCTGCACAGCGCAGGTTCTTTTGGCGGTAATGGCCAGCATGTATGCGGTATATCACGGGCCCGAGGGATTGCGAGGGATCGCCGAAGACGTCACGCGTCGTGCACGCGTTCTCGCCGCGGCCGCCAGTGACGGCGGGCACACCGTTGTTTCAGGCAACTACTTCGACACCATCACCCTGGAGACGGACCGCGGGTCGGACCGGCTCATAGCCGAGGCTTACGATGCCGGGTTCTTGATACACAAGGTCGATGACACTCATGTGCAACTGTCGGTAGATGAGACCACGACCGACGAAGAGCTGAGCACCATCGCCGGCGTCTTGGGTGGCGACGCTGATTGGGAGGCGCGCGATGGCGGCGGGGAGTGGATCCCTCAGGAGCTGCGGCGCACTTCCGTGTACCTGACGCATCCGGTCTTCAATACGCACCGCTCTGAGACCAGCATGATGCGCTACCTAAAGTACTTGGCCGATAAAGACTATGCGCTCGATCGTGGCATGATTCCGCTGGGTTCGTGCACGATGAAGCTGAACGCGGCGACAGAGATGGAAGCCATCACCTGGCCCGAATTTGCAGGCATCCACCCTTTCGCTCCTGAGGCGGATGTTGCGGGATATCTGGCCCTGATCGAACAATTGCAGGGCTGGTTGGCTGAAGTCACCGGCTACGATTCGGTTTCCTTGCAACCCAATGCTGGTAGCCAGGGTGAGCTGGCCGGACTGCTGGCAATCCGCTCCTACCACCTCGCAAATGGTGACACGCAGCGCACTGTGTGCCTCATTCCGTCCAGCGCGCACGGAACTAACGCCGCCAGCGCGGTTTTAGCCGGAATGCGCGTCGTCGTCGTCGCTTGCGACGAATTAGGCAACGTCGATCTGGATGACCTCCGAGCGAAGGTGGCTGAGCAAGCCGACTCCCTCGCCGCTCTGATGATCACCTACCCCTCCACCCACGGTGTTTATGAGCATGAGGTCGGCGCAATCTGTGATTCCGTGCATGAGGCCGGCGGGCAGGTATACGTCGACGGAGCCAACCTGAACGCCCTCCTGGGGTTCGCGCGGTTCGGCGAGTTCGGGGGAGACGTCTCACACCTCAACTTGCACAAGACGTTCTGCATCCCTCATGGCGGGGGAGGCCCCGGTGTCGGCCCGGTCGCGGCGAAGGCGCATCTGGCCCCGTTTCTGCCGGGCCACCCCATGGCACAGCGAGATTTCGGAGGTTCGAAAGCTTTCCCAGTCCCATCACATCGCAACATCGTCTCAGCTGCCCCCTACGGAAGTCCAAGCATCCTGCCTATCACCTGGGCATACATCCGGATGATGGGTTCTGAGGGCCTTCGCCAGGCGACCGGCGCTGCCGTGCTTGCCGCGAACTACGTTGCCGTGCGTTTACGCGAGCACTTTCCGGTGCTCTACTCTGGCGATAACGGGCTGGTTGCGCACGAGTGCATTCTCGATCTTCGACCGCTCACGGCTGCTACCGGTGTCACCGTGGACGACGTTGCTAAACGTTTGGTCGACTATGGCTTCCATGCGCCGACGATGAGTTTTCCGGTACCAGGCACCCTCATGGTTGAACCGACCGAAAGTGAAGACCTCACCGAGATCAACCGGTTTGTCGACGCCATGATCGCTATCAAGGGTGAGGCGGATGCTGTTGCAGCGGGTACCTGGTCCTCTGACGACAATCCTCTCCGCAACGCACCGCACACCGCGCAGTCGGTCATCGAGGGGCAGTGGGAGCACGTATACACGCGCGAGCAGGCCGTCTACCCGGTGCGCAGTCTCATCCGAGGCAAGTACTGGCCTCCGGTGCGCCGGGTGGACAATGCGTTCGGTGACCGCAACCTGTTCTGCGCGTGCCCGCCGCCGGAGGCGTTCGCCGATGCCTAAACGAACAAGCCTGGCCGTGGTCTTGACGCGTTCACCAAGCCCGACCCGCGGTTATCAGTGCGTTGTCGCCCCTTCGGCTCCGTGACCGGTTAGCGACCGAACCTCCATCTCCGCGGCCACGACCGGGTTCTCCAGTGTGCGGCTGGTGAGGGTTCCAAGCCAACCGAGGATGAAGCCGAGCGGGATAGACACGATGCCGGGGTTGTTCAACGGGAACCAGTGGAAGTCGACTCCCTGGATCATCGCCGTCTCACTGCCAGAAACGACCGGTGAGAAAATGATCAGGAAGATCGCAGAACCCAGCCCGCCGTACATGCTCCATAGGGCGCCTCGGGTACTGAACCGCTTCCAAAACAGAGAGTAAAGAATCGTTGGCAGATTGGCGGACGCCGCAACTGCGAAGGCCAACGCCACCAGGAAAGCAATGTTCTGGCCTTGCACGCCGATGCCTCCGACGATGGCAAAGATGCCGATGATCACAACAGTGATCCTGGCCACCTTCACCTCCATACCCGGTGCAGGCTTACCTCTCTTAATGACGCTGGCATATACGTCATGCGAGAAAGATGCCGCCGCCGTAATGGTCAATCCGGCGACTACGGCCAAAATCGTGGCGAACGCCACAGCGGAGATCAGGCCCAGCAGGAGGGGCCCACCCAACTCGAAGGCCAGAAGCGGTGCAGCCGAATTCACTCCCCCCGGAGCGGCTTTGATGGCGTCCGCTCCAATCAAGGCGCCGGCGCCGTACCCGAGAACGAGTGTGAACAGGTAGAAGACGCCGATCAGCCATATCGCCCACACGACAGAGCGACGCGCTTCCTTAGCTGTCGGCACCGTGTAGAAACGCATAAGCACGTGCGGAAGTCCTGCGGTACCCAGTACGAGTGCCAGGGCAAGAGAAATGAAGTCCAGCCGCGAGATCTCGCTGATACCGTACTGCAACCCGGGGTTGAGCACGGCTTCTCCACCTCGAGCAGCCGCTGCGCCCAGCAGCTCGGAAAGGTTGAACCCATGCAGTGCGAGAACCCAGACGGTCATCACCGCCGCGCCGGCGATTAGTAGACAAGCTTTTATTATCTGCACCCAGGTTGTGCCTTTCATGCCGCCCACCAGCACGTAGATGATCATGAGAGCGCCGACCACGGCGATCACCACCGACTGCCCGACCTTGTCGTTGATGCCGAGCAGAAGCGAAACAAGTCCACCGGCACCAGCCATTTGGGCCAGCAGATAGAAGAAGCAGACCACGAGTGTCGTGGTTGCTGCGGCCAGGCGTACGGGCCGTTGCTTGAGCCGGAAGGACAGTACATCGGCCATAGTGAACTTGCCTGTGTTGCGCATCAGTTCAGCAACGAGCAGCAATGCCACTAGCCAGGCCACCAAGAATCCGATGGAGTACAGAAAACCGTCGTAGCCGTTAATCGCGATAGCTCCACAGATGCCCAGGAACGACGCAGCTGAGAGGTAATCGCCCGCAATCGCTGTTCCGTTTTGCGGGCCGGTAAAAGAGCGACCTGCGGCGTAGTAGTCCGCAGCCGTCTTGTTGTTGCGGCTAGCCCGCAACACGATGATGAGCGTGATGGCCACGAACGCACCGAAGATCGAGATGTTGAGAATCGGACTCCCCACGCTGGTTGTCTCGGCTGCGGCTCGTGCAGAGGTCGCAGCATGAAGTGCAGAGACGTTCACCGGTTGACTCCTTCCTGCGTCTCGAGCTCACTGCGAATCTCTTCGGCGACAGGGTCAAGCTTGCGGTTGGCATAGGACACGTACCACGTGGTGATACCGAACGTCGTCACGAATTGACCGAGGCCCAGCAGAAGACCAACGTTGATGTTGCCCCAGACCGGGGTTGCCATGAAGTCGTGTGCGTAATCTGCCAACAAAACGTAGGCGAAGTACCAAACCAGGAAGCCAAAAGCGACGGGGAATACGAAGCTGCGATGCCTTCTTTTCAGAAGACGGAACTTCTCCGAATTTTCTACCGCCGGGAAATCGGTGATGGGCAGTCCTGCGTCGGATTGATGAGCACCGTTGCTCATGGATCCCCCTTCGTCCCTTCGCCCGCCAAGGCTTCACACCTCGGTGTGTGATGGGGCAACTCTGCTATGCCCCCTAAACGCGTGTCAAGGTGTGGGGGTGAAGAGCGCGGGTAAAGTTGCCGCGGCGAACGGGTATCCGACGAATACGACGGCGTCGATTACCGCGTGGGCAATCACCAGGGGAAGCAGCCGTCCATAGCGTTGATAAAGCCAACCGAACAGTAACCCCATCGCCACGTTTCCGATGAACGCGCCGAAGCCCTGATACAGGTGGTAGGTCCCTCGGAGCAGCGAGCTCGCCACGATGATCCGCCACCTTCCCCAGCCGAGATCGGCTAATCGTGCGAAGAGGTAACCGATCACAATCACCTCTTCTGTGATGCCGGCGCGAAGAGCCGAAAGTAACAGCACCGGAACGGTCCACCAGTGTTCGTCGAGCGCGGCAGGAACCACATTCACGGTGAAACCCGAAGCCCGCCCAAGGAAGTAGAGCGCCAAACCTGGTATTCCGATAGTGAGAGCGAGGCCGAAGCCGTGCGCCGTGTCCCGACCGATCTTCTGAAAATCGATCCCCAGTCGGCTCATGTGGGGCCGAGCCGTTTGCCACAGCAGGAACGTCACGAGCGCGACCGGCATCAGGTCGAACACCACCCCCAGCAGTTGGTAGGTGAAGTCAAAGGCTGGTCTGCTGCTGAGCGACTGATTGAGGGTCGCGGTTTGCTGGCCGAGCGACTCTGCGCGCGTCAGGCGATTTGCAAGAGCCACGAGTGAGTAGATGGCGGATGCCCCAAGGGACAACCCGAGGACTATCACGATCTCCGCGCGGATGCGCTTCATGTTGGCGGGGGTCAACGGAGGGGAGCTGTGCACGCGGGCGTGCCACCTGGCAGGCGATGACGGATCCGCGCGATGAAGGAATATCCCACAGCGGCAGCGGTAGCGAATGGTGGTGTTGCCAAGATCCATCCCAGGAAGCGCCAGCCGGCGTGCGGTTGGAGGCGCAGCATGGCACTGATGGCCAGGTGGCCACCGTAGTGCTGGTTTGCCGTGACTAGCCACACTCGCTCGGCAACCTCCTCAAGAGTGAATGCGAGGGTATCCAAGTCGGCCTGTTGGTAGGGAATGGTGTCAGGCATAACGGGAAGCGTGGAACGCAGCCAGTCCATGGATGAGGTACAAAACGCGCAGTCTCCGTCGAAGAGCAATACCGCTTTTACGGCAGTTTTAGACGAAGCATGTACCGGCATACGGTTGATGCTACGCGGTCGGTGACGCGGATAACGCTCAGCGCCCCCGTGTGGCAGTGGCGACATACTGCGCGAAGCATTGATATGACGCAAGAAATCCATTGTTGGCACAACATTCCATCGGTAACATTGCCAGTGTGTAACGTTTATCCTCTGCTATTTGGTGACAGCACAATGTGCTGCTTAGTGTGCATGTATCGGGCGTAGTAGGGGTACAGACGACCGTCGCCGTAATCCACTTGCACAGGAGGAAAATTGAAAAGATCACGCATGGGCCTCAGTGCCATTGCGCTGCTTTCGGTTGGCGCGCTCGCGCTGACAGGTTGCGCCAGTGACGCGGGTGAGGAAGCAACTACTGGTGGCGACAGCTCCGCTATCATCACCACCAACGGCAGCGAGCCGCAGAACCCGCTGCACCCCGCAAACACCACCGAGACTGGTGGGGGGAAGATTATGGCGTCGATCTTCGCCGGCCTCGTGTCCTACACCGCCGAAGGTGACATCGAGAACGAGGTCGCTGAGTCGATCGAATCCGATGACGCGACCACATGGACTGTCACCCTTGAAGAGGGATGGGAATTCACCAACGGCGAGCCTGTCACGGCGAACTCTTTCGTTGACGCATGGCAGTACGCCGCGCTGTTCAGCAACGCCCAAGGTGCATCGTACTTCTTCGACAACATCGTTGGATTCAGCTACGACGCAGACTCGGAGCTGACCGGCCTCACCGTTGTCGATGATCAGACCTTCACAGTCGAGCTAGTTTCTCCGGAAGCCGACTGGCCGCTGCGCCTCGGATACACGGCATACATGCCGTTGCCCGAGGTCGCATTCGAAGACATGGAAGCCTTCGGCGAGAACCCCATCGGTAATGGTCCGTACATGCTGGCCGAAGAAGGGGCTTGGGTCCACGAAGAGAAGATCGACCTAATCGCTAACCCTGATTATGACGGCGTTCGCAAGCCCGTCAACGGCGGCTTGAGCATCATCTTCTACGCCACGCAGGATGCTGCCTACGCGGATGTCCAGGGCGGAAACCTTGATGTTCTCGACGCCGTCCCGGACTCCGCATATGAGACCTACGAAGAAGAGTTTGGTGACCGTGCTGTAAACCAGCCTGCCGCCGTCTTCCAGGCCTTCAACATGCCTTACTACCTCGAGCACTGGAGCGGCGAAGAGGGAGAGCTGCGCCGCGCAGCGATCTCGATGGCCATTAACCGTGAAGAGATCACCGACGTCATCTTCCAGGGCACGCGTACACCGGCCACTGATTTCACCTCGCCAGTCATCGCCGGTCACTCGGATGACCTGGAGGGTTCAGAAGTTCTCGACTACAACCCAGAAGAGGCAAAGGCCAAGTGGGCCGAGGCTGATGCCATTGCGCCATTCAGCGGTACATTCGATCTCTCGTACAACTCCGATGGTGGCCACCAGGCCTGGGTCGACGCTGTGGTGAACAGCATCGTCAACACACTGGGCATTGACGCGGTTGGGCGCCCCCTCCCAACGTTTGCCGCTTCGCTTGACGAACGCAAAGCTCAGACGTTGACGGGTGCGGTTAGGGCCGGATGGCAGGCGGACTACCCGTCGCTGTACAACTTCCTCGCTCCGCTGTACCAGACCGGAGCCGGCTCGAACTACGAGGGTTACAGCAGCGAAGAGTTCGACAGTCTGCTCAAGGAAGGCGCCAGCTCGGCATCCGTCGAAGAGGCAACAGCGAAGTACCAGGAAGCACAGGAAGTTCTGTTGAGGGACCTTCCGTCCATTCCGCTGTGGTACGCGAACGTTACCGGTGTATCTGCTGACACCGTTGACAACGTGGTGTTCGGGTGGGACTCCGTTCCGCTGTACCACCAGATCACTAAGGGCTAGTCACCACTAACCCAGAGTCGAAGTCGAGGTAATGTCCGGGGCGTTCGCGCCCCGGACATTACACTGATGGGGCTCATTACACTGATTGCGATCTCCATGCTTTATCGTTCGAGCGAAGGAAGCTGATGCTCTGGTATACCGGCAAGCGCGTCCTTCAGATGATTCCGGTGTTCTTCGGGGCCACGTTCCTCATCTACTTCATGGTGTTTGCCCTCCCAGGCGACCCCATCGCCGCCCTGTATGGTGATCGGCCGCCGGCCCCAGGTGTGCTGGAACAGGTGCGTGCCGAATACAACCTCGACAAGCCTTTCATCGTTCAGTACCTCCTCTACATCGGCGGTCTCTTCCAGGGAGACTTCGGCACCACCTACTCGGGTCGGCCGGTAGCAGATGTGATGGCAGCTGCCTTCCCCATCACATTCCGCCTGGCCATGCTTGCTCTCGCTATGGAAGCTGTCGCAGGTATCCTCGTCGGCCTCATCGCAGGGCTTCGCAAGGGCAAGTGGTTCGACACCAGCGCGCTCGTGGTCAGCCTGCTACTGATCTCCGTTCCCACCTTCGTCATAGGTTTCGTTTTTCAGCTCGTCTTCGGGGTGCAGCTCGGCTGGGCGAGGACGACGGTAAGCGGCGGGGCCCCACTAGACGAACTGATCTTGCCGGCGATCGTGCTGGCATCAGTTTCCTTCGCATACATTGTTCGCCTCACCCGGGCCAGCGTTGCCGACAATCTGAATGCAGACTTCGTGCGGACCGCCACAGCTAAGGGGTTGTCACGCCGTCGAGTTGTAACCGTTCACGTCTTGCGCAACTCTCTCGTTCCTGTGGTCACCTATCTCGGCGTTGATCTCGGCGCGCTCATGGTCGGCGCAATCGTCACAGAAGGTATCTTCAACATCAACGGTGTGGGTGGAACGGTCTATCGAGCGGTCACGCTCGGCGAAGGGCCAACAGTCGTGTCGTTCATTGCC
>JAODMI010000114.1 GCA_025464755.1 Homoserinimonas sp. | reverse complement strand
AAAAAAACAGCGCGGCAATACTGGTGACGACGACTACCCAAAAACCCACACTTCGACCCTAAACGTTGCGGAGATCACGAAATGCGCGAGCGAGCACATTCGCCGCCAATCGGAGCTCAGGTCAGCTCGTTTGACTCCAATAGCTGAGTAACCAGTGCCGCGATTGCACTCCGCTCGGATCGGGCCAACGTGATATGGCCGAACAGCGAGTGCCCTTTCAACGTTTCGATAACGGAGGCGACGCCGTCGTGCCGGCCGACCCTCAAGTTATCGCGCTGCGCGACATCGTGAGTCAGGACGACCCGCGAGTTCTGCCCAATCCGACTCAACACGGTCAGCAACACATTCCTTTCCAGCGACTGCGCCTCATCGACGATCACGAAAGCGTCATGCAAGGACCGGCCGCGGATGTGGGTGAGCGGCAGAACCTCCAGAAGCCCACGTTCACTCACTTCATCGAGCACGTTTTGGGACACGACTGACCCTAAGGTGTCGAACACCGCTTGCGCCCACGGGTTCATCTTTTCGCCCGCGTCACCCGGCAGAAATCCCAGCTCCTGTCCTCCGACGGCATACAACGGCCGGAACACCATGATCTTGCGGTGCTGCTGCTTCTCCAGCACAGCTTCCAACCCGGCGCACAGCGCAAGCGCGGACTTACCGGTTCCAGCGCGACCGCCGAGCGAGATGATCCCCATGTCCGGGTCTAGGAGCATGTCGATGGCCAGTCGTTGTTCAGCGGATCGTCCGTGCAGCCCGAAGATATCGCGGTCGCCACGCACCAGGCGCACCTCACCCCGCGACGTCACCCTTCCCAGCGCGGAGCCACGGTCGGAATGCAGGACCAACCCCGTGTTGACCGGCAATTCACCTGCCTCCCTCGAGGTAAGCCGCTCCGTCTCATACAATCTCGCCATCTGATCAGCCCCCACCACCAGTTCGGCAACCCCGCTCCATCCGGAGTCGACGGCGAGTTCGGCCTTGTATTCCTCTGCGGCCAAGCCAATGGATGCCGCCTTGACGCGCAGCGGGAGATCCTTCGACACCACAGTGACGGCGTGGCCGTCTTTAGCCAGATTCAGCGCCACAGCCAGGATGCGTGAGTCATTATCGGGCAGTTGCAATCCGGAGGGCAGGACCGACATGTTGGAGTGATTCAACTCGACGCGGAACGACCCGCCGCACCCTACAGCGATGGGAAAGTCCAACCGTTCGTGCTTGATCCGCATCTCGTCCAAGTTGCGCAGCGCCTGACGTGCGAAGTATCCAATTTCGGGATCATGTCGCTTGGATTCAAGCTCGCTGATGACAACGACAGGGAGCACTACGGCGTGTTCGGCGAACCGGAAGATTGCCTGCGGATCGGATAGGAGCACGGAAGTGTCAAGCACATAGGTGCGCTCAAGCTGCTCGCTGGCAGCGCCCCGAGGGGTGGTGGCGGTCGGGTTCGGGTGTAATTGCTGGGCCACGTGCACTCCATCCCCGAGCGCATTGCGCTCGGATACAGTTTGCGAAAACGGCCACTGCCCGTACCGAAACGAACTTACGTGGCCGTTTCGATCAGGTGCCATACCTGATGCTCTGACGCTACGACCACCGGACGACACGTTGGCAACGACACGCCAAACGAATATGTGACGGGCACCAAAACGTGCACGCGGTGTGTGTCGTTAGCTTCCGAAACGGCGCTGACGGGTGGCGTAGTCCCGAAGGGCACGCAGAAAATCGACCTCGCGAAGGTCCGGCCCCAGCGCCTCCACAAAATAGAACTCGCTGTGAGCGCTCTGCCACAGCATGAAGTCGCTGAGACGTTGCTCCCCAGAGGTTCGGATGACCAGGTCAGGATCGGGCTGCCCTCCCGTGTACAAATGGTCGGCGATGAGCTCGGGGGTCAACAGTTCAGCCAGCGCGTCCAGCGTGCCTCCCGTCTTCTCGTGCTCGCGGACGATGCTGCGCATAGCATCCGCTATTTCGCGACGACCGCCGTATCCAACGGCAAGGTTGACATGCAGACCCTTGTTACCAGCCGTGCGGCGCTCAGCAGCGTCCAGCACGCTCACGAGCTGCTCCGGTAGGCCGTCCACGGTTCCGACGTGCTGCACCCGCCAGTCGCGGAAATGCGAAAGCTCCTCGGCCAGATCGGCGATGATCTCGAATAGCCCGTCGAGCTCATCGCTTTGCCGGCCCGTGAGATTGTCGTTAGACAGTAGGTACAACGTGGCGACCGAGATGTCGAGATCGTCGCACCAGACCAGGAACTCACGAAACTTAGCTGCGCCAGCCCGGTGCCCATGCGCGGCGGTTCCCAAAGCCTTCTGACGCGCCCAGCGCCGGTTGCCGTCAAGGATCATTGCAACATGCCGGGGTAGCTCCTGCGTGCCCAACCAGCGCCGGATGCGGTTCTGGTAGAGCTCGTAGAGGATGCCTCGTCCCAGTGGCATTTCCCTCTTTCGCACGTGCCTACGCTAGTGCACTCGGGCTGCGCATATGCTTTTGACATGACAGAGCACACATCACAGAACGGGGTGGATACGGAGCCGGGTAGCGACCTTCCCAATCTCCCGCTACTTGAGGATGAGCTCGAATATGAGGAGCGCAAGCCCACCTGGCGCGGCTGGATCCATGCCGGTACCTTTCCGCTGACTATCCTCCTCGGTGTCATTCTCGTTGCCGTGGCAGACGGCGCCGAGGCCCGGGCGAGCTCAGCCATCTTCGTCGCTTCGTCAATGCTGCTGTTCGGTATTTCTGCG
Source organism: Homoserinimonas sp. (assembly GCA_025464755.1). Lineage (GTDB taxonomy): Bacteria > Actinomycetota > Actinomycetes > Actinomycetales > Microbacteriaceae > RYN-87. Next base: position 8,573 of record JAODMI010000114.1, on the reverse strand, counting down.
TTGTACCATCGCTTCAGCTGGAGCGATAAGACCAAACGCGCGCTCAAGCGTTTCGACCATGCCAACATCTTTCTACTGATCGCTGGTTCCTATACACCCATCACCGTGCTTGCCCTCGCCGAAGATAAAGCAAAACTGCTTCTCGCATTGGTGTGGACGGGCGCGCTTCTCGGTATCGGATTCCGAATTTTCTGGGTGGGTGCACCCCGGTGGTTGTATGTACCGCTTTACCTCCTTCTGGGCTGGGCGGCGGTGATGTTCATGGTCGATTTCTTCGACGCCAACGCCACGATGATGTCACTCATCATCATCGGAGGGCTCTGCTACACCGTGGGAGCGCTCGTGTACGGGCTCAAGCGGCCCAATCCGCTACCGGGCGTGTTCGGGTTTCACGAGATTTTTCATACCCTCACTGTCGCGGCGTACCTGTGCCATTGGTTCGCCATTATGCTCGTAGCCACAAACCCGCCGGTACTCTAAGCGGGAGGCTTCGCAGTCTCGACAGAGTTCCTGGGGCCGGGCGTCACGGTGCTGCTGGCCTAGCGGCCAATTGCGTTACAGACTTGGCGACCGAGTATCCCGGCGCGACGGCTGCCCTGGCTACACCGTCACCCACAGTTGTTCGCAAACCTGCGGTAAGGCGTTCGACTAAAGCCAAGCGTCACCGCCGGAAGTAAGAGCTTAGACGTCGCGCCGATTGTCACCGGTAGCAGCATCCGGACGCGTTTGATCTGCGCTTTCCGCAGGGGCGCCGGCAGCGGCGTCCGTGCGCTCGGTCTCCAGTCGTTCACGAATCTCACCGCGGTATTGCGTGCGACGGACCCGCCGAATCATGTCGATAACCAGCAGTACCACAGCGGCAGCGATGAGGAACGTTATCGCAAAGCCGACCCAGCCCGGGGTCACCGAGTTGGGGTCGAAGTCGGGTTTCTCCGCACTGAACACGAACATAGCAATCACAGGGTGGGCTCCAGGTCATCGGTGATCCCCGCGAAGAGATCAGTTTCCAGCGGGTCGGCTTCGCCCGGGATCGTGCTCACCAGCGATGAGACAAGCTGGTAGTCCTCGTACGGCCAGGCCGAACGTTGCAGATCGTTTGGCCAGAAGAAGAAGCGGCTATCGGGTGACACTTGACTGGCGTGCGAACGCAGCGCCCGGTCGCGGTACTCGAAGAAGTCGCCGCAGGGAATTTGCGTCGTCGCCAGATAAGGCTGTTCAGCCATCCATCCGCGCATGTCTGCTAGCTCTTGGATGAGCGGCGAGTTAGGGTCCTCGGCCAGCAACGCCTGGTACATGGCCTTCATACGCCGGGAATTGAAGATGCGGTCATAGTAAATTTTGCTGACCTGCCAAGCCGGGCCGGCTGCGGGGTACTGCGTGTCATCGCTTGCGGCAGCGAATGCATGCATCGCCAACTCGTGATTGCGAATATGGTCCGGGTGCGGGTAGCCACCGTTTTCGTCGTAGGTGAGCATCACGTGTGGCCGGAACTCCCGCACCAGCTTCACCAACGGTGGGCCGGAATGTTCAAGCGGGATTTGCGCGAAACAATTCGCAGGCAGGGGGTCACCTTCGTCCGGCAGGCCGGAATCCATGAAACCCAGCCAACGGTGCTGGATGCCCAACTCTGCCTGGGCCCTGGCCATCTCGATGCGGCGCAGGCCCGCCATATCCCGCTCAGCCATTGCTCGCTCGACGACAGCGTCGTTGAGCACATCGCCGCGCTCGCCTCCCGTGCAACTCACAACCATGACTTCCACGCCGCGGCTCACGTAGTAGGCGTATGTGGCAGAGCCTTTGCTCGATTCGTCATCCGGGTGGGCGTGCACCGCCAGCAGACGCAGTGTCATCAAGCACCTTCCGATTGCGATTAACCTTGTATCAAGAGTAGAGGGATCACGTGACTACCACCGGACATGCCAGCGACAACCCAGACTCGGTCGACCTCGACGCGCGCTATGGACGCTCTTCGCGTAAGACTCGCCAGGACCGCATGATTGCGTGGATCGCGGCCGCAGCTTTCGTCATCGTTTTCGCGGCATGGGTGATCTGGGCCGGCCTAGACGGCTCGGGTGATTCCATAAGCACGCGTGACACCGGTCACAAGATCATCGATGACCGGCAGACACGGGTGAGCTTTGAAGTCTCTATGGACCCAGGCCTGCAGGCGCAATGTGCCCTCCAGGTGCAAAACGATGCGCATGCCATCGTGGGTTGGAAGATTGTCGATGTTCCGGTATCCGCTAAACGCACGCAGTCGTTCACTGAAGTCGTGCGAACCTCAGAACTGGGCGTCACAGGCTTGATCTACCGCTGCTGGCCCGTTTAGACTGGCATATTCAGTCCAGGGATCGGCCGCTTGGCCGGTCTCATTCGTTTATGTCGCGGACCGTTGCAAGAAAGCCTGCTCGTCCCTCTTTTAGGAGTTCACCATGTCTCACTCGATCACCGAAACCTGGTTGACCCAAGAAGCTTTCGACCGCCGCACCGCCGAGCTGGAGCAGCTCTCTGGCGCGGGCCGTTCCGAGATTGCCAAAAAGATTGAAGCCGCCCGGGAAGAGGGCGACCTGAAGGAGAACGGCGGCTATCACGCCGCTAAAGAAGAGCAGGGCAAGATTGAAGCCCGCATCCGCGTTCTTACCGAACTGTTGCGCCACGCCAAGGTGGGCGATGCGCCCGAAAGCGCTGATGCCGTCGCTTCAGGCATGGTTGTCACGGCGCGCATTCAAGGTGACGAAGAGGTGTTCCTCATTGGCAGCCGCGAGATTGTTGACGCCGATAGTGACCTCAGCGTCTACAGCGAGGGCAGCCCGCTTGGTGAAGCCATCCTGGGCTTAAAGGTGGGCGGTAAGACGACCTACATAGCGCCGAATGGCAAAGAGATCACCGTGCACGTCGACAAGGTTGAGCCGTACCGCATCTAACCTAGCCAGGCGGAGACGGCTCAGAAGTCGATCCTCGGGTCATAGTCCGACTCCCGGAGCCGTTCCAGCACACGCTGAACGTGTTCCGGACCTCGGGTCTCGATGCTCAGCTCGAGTTCGACCTGGCTAATGAGGGCGTTGCGCCCGTGCCGGGTGTGCATGACCTCGACCACGTTGGCGTTCGCCTCTGAGATGAGTTCGGCGACACGTGCCAGCTGTCCGGGACGATCCGGCAACGTCAGTCGCAACTTCAGGTGGCGATCGGATGCGGCGAGGCCGCGTGAGATTACGCGTTCCATGACCTGCGGGTCGATGTTACCGCCGCTGAGTATCGCGACCGTTGTGCCCATGTCTTTCAACTGCCCGCTGAGAATGGCAGCCACCACAACGGCACCTGCCGGTTCAACCACCAGTTTGGCGCGCTCCAGGAGCACCAGCAGCGCGCGCGCGATCTCATCATCGGTGACGGTGACGATCTCATCGACGACATCCTTGATGATTTCGAAATTCAGTATCCCGGGCTTGCTTACCGCGATTCCGTCGGCGATCGTAGGATGCAGACGGATTTCCGTCGGCTCACCGTTTTCTAGCGACAGCGGGTATGGCGCCGCGTTGGCTGCCTGGACCCCGATGACCCGCAATGTGCGGCCGGTTCCAGCCAGTTTCTGCCTCAGCGCACTGGCCACCCCGGAGATCAACCCGCCCCCGCCGATGGGAACGATCACCGTGTCGAGGTCTGGCACCTGATCGAGAATTTCGAGGCCCATCGTGCCCTGACCGGCCACCACGTCGGCATGATCGAACGGTGGAATCAGCACCGCGCCGGTGCGGTCGGCGAACTCGGCAGCGGCCCTGAGGGGCTCGTCAACCGTGTGCCCGCGCAACACAACCTCTGCGCCGTAATGGCGCGTGGCTTGCAGCTTGGGCAATGCGACGCCTACCGGCATGAAAATGGTGGCTTTTATTCCGAGCTCCCGTGCGGCGAAAGCTACGCCCTGGGCGTGGTTACCCGCCGACGCTGCGACGACTCCGCGCGCACGCTCATCTTCCGTCAGCTGCGACAGCCTGTTGTATGCGCCACGAATCTTGTACGAACCCGTGCGCTGCAGGTTCTCGCATTTGAGGAAGACGGGCGACCCCAACTCGTCAGAGAGGAAGCGTGAGCTTTCCATCGGGGTGAGCTCGGCGACGAGCGCCACCCGCTCTCGCGCGGCCTCGAACTCGGCCAGCGTCGGGCCAGCAAGAACTTTTTCGGGCATGCTGATTTCAGGCATCCGGGGTACCTATCCGTACGGTTGAACTTCGCCACTTGCCTTGCGCAATGTAGGCGACCATGACGTTGAGCGTGGCTACAACGGGTACCGCAAAAAGCGCACCCGGTATTCCGGCAAGAAAACTACCCGCCGCTACAGCAAGCACGATGGCAAGTGGGTGAACCTTCACCGCGCTGCCCATGACTAGTGGTTGCAGCACATGACCTTCCAATTGCTGCACTCCGAGCACGATGATCAGCATGATGAGGGCGATGAAAAGGTCTTTGTAGATCAGCGCAATAAAAACCGCCAACGCACCGGTTGCGACAGCGCCAACAATGGGAATGAACGAGCCCAGGAAGACGGCTACGGTCACCGGAATGACCAACGGGAGCCCAAGGGCGTAAGCGCCCAATCCGATGCCGACCGCATCGATTGCGGCAACAAAGATCTGCACTTTAACGAACTGGGTGAGCGTCTGCCAACCTGCGTGACCTGAGCCGTCGATGGCTGCGCGTGCATTGCGTGGGAACAACCCAACCAGCCACCCCCATATTTTGTGCCCGTCGATGAGGATGAACAGGGTCGCGAAAAGAATGAGAAGGATGCCTGCTAGGAAGTGCCCGGCGGTGGACCCTACTGAGAGCGCCCCGCTAACCCAGGCGCCACTGTCGCGTTCGAAAGCCACGAACAGCTGGTCGGCATAAACGCTGATCTGTGCGTCGTCCAGATGAAGTGGAGATTCGAGCAGGAAGTCTTTGAAGTCCTCCCAAGCCACCAGCGACTGCTGCTGCAAGTCAGGAAACCCAGAGCGAATCTGCCACACCACCAGATACACCAGCCCGGCGACCACGGCTATCAGGCCGACCTCCGCCACAGCTACGGCAACACCTTTTGGCCAGCGGTGCCTCTGCAGAAACTGAACGATAGGCACAAGAAGGGCCGATATGAGCAGGGCGATCAGCAGCGGGATGACGATCAGGCGAAGTTCGATGACCAGAAAGACGAAGACGGCCACCACCGCCACAACGGCAAGGATGCGCCATGCCCATGCGGCGGCGATCTGCATTCCCGGTGGCACCGACTCGCTAACGCGGGCGCGGTAAAGGTCGGTCGAACTCGGCTTTCTTCTTCCGAACGTCACCGCACAAGTCTAGACGCGCGGCGCAAACCGGGTTGGTTATATGCCCGTTATGGAATCTACCCTCGCGGGCCGACTGTGACAGGCCGACCGTCGAAGGAGAGGTAAACCGGGGAGCCTGCCAGCGGACGTTGGTTGACATCGTGTTGGACCGATACGAGGGTGCCATCGCGCAACTGCACAACAGTCCTGCGCAGTGATCCCAGGAAGCTCGACGAAACAACTGTCGCGGCGATACCGGCATCGGAGATGGTTATGTCCTCTGGACGCACGTATGCAAGAACGGAACCCTGAGGTTGGTCACGGTTGAGAAGAGGGAGCGCTTGGCCGTGAACTGTCACGAAACCCTCCGATGCCTCTCCAGGCATCCGATTGCTTAGTCCCACGAAGTCAGCCACGAATGGGCTCGACGGTGACAAGTAGAGCTCTTCCGGGGTTCCGATCTGCTCAATACGGCCGCTGCGCATGACCGCCACTCGATCGGCGACGGCGAGCGCTTCTTCCTGATCGTGCGTTACGAACAGCGTGGTGATTCCCAGGTCGGTTTGGATCCGTTTGATTTCCTCCCGCAGCTGAAGCCGCACCTTAGCGTCGAGAGCACTGAGCGGTTCGTCCAGGAGAAGCACACGGGGCCGTGTTACCAAAGCTCGCGCCAAGGCAACTCGCTGCTGCTGTCCGCCGCTCAGCTGGTGGGCATAACGTGAACCGAGATGATCGAGTTCCACCAGCGCCAGCGACTCCTCCGCTCGCGCTCGGCGCTGGGCTGCCTGCACTTTACGCATGCGCAAGCCAAATTCGACGTTCTCGAGGACGCTCAGGTGGGGGAACAGTGAGTACGACTGGAAAACCATGCCGATGTCGCGTCGATTGGCCGGAGTGCCAACGACGTCTTCGCCGTCAATGAGAATGCTTCCAGAGGTGATCTGCTCAAGTCCGGCGAGACTGCGAAGCGCTGTTGTCTTGCCGCATCCGGATGGGCCGAGCAGGGCGACGAACTCCCCCGCCTTGACTGTAAGCTGCACGCCGTCCAGCGCCCGGTTACCGGAATACTCCTTGACGACGTCCCGCAGTTCAACCGGCGTTCCTGGTCGATTGATCATGGGGCCCTCCGTATGCTTCGCGCGACACCGGCGCGGCCGATGATGAACAGTAGGGCGAAGGCAAAGACGAGGGCCAGCAAAGCGAAAATGACCGCAACGTATGGGTCACTTTTCGACACCTGCACCAACGCGGTTTGCAGGTTCTGGCGATTGAGCAGTGACGCAATAGTGAATTCACCCAACACGACGGCGACGGAGATGAAAGATGCGGCCAGGATCCCGCGACGGACATTCGGCACGATCACCCGCACCAGCACAGTTCCCCACCCAGCGCCGAGAGAACGCGCCGCCTCGCTCAGGGTCACGACATCCACCGCGCCCAAGCTCGATTGGACCGCCCGGTATGCATAGGGCAAAACGGTGACGCCATAGGCGAATGCGAGGGTCCAGGTTGAGCTGCCGAAGACCTGCACAACAACGGCATAGACCGGCGCAAGCCCGACCACGAGCACGATAGCGGGCACGGTGATAGGGATGATGCAGACGAACTCAAGCACGCGTTGCAGGCGTGGAAATCGCAGCGCGACCAAGATCATGGTCGGCACCAGCAGGAAGACGACAATGCTCACGGTGACGACGGCGAGCACCAACGAATTAGCTACGCCAACAAATAGTGCCCGGTATTTGCGCTCATTCTCGGGGTCGAGGATCGCTGCCCAGTGGCCCAGGCTATATCCGCCGTCCAGGCCTGCCCGGAGGGTGAACTCCACCATGGCGATGATGGGTACGGCGAAAATGGCGCCAATAACCACGAAGATCATGATGCGCGTCGTCCGTGACGGCGCGGCGCCCACTCGGTGCAGCCGTCGGCTCATCGTTGCCACCGTTCTGTCCGTTTTTGCAACGCCGAGTATGCCGTCATCACGATAACCATGACGATGATCATGCCGAGGGCCAGCGCGCCGGCGAGGTTCTCACGGCCCAGCACGGTTTCGCTCACCAGTGCAGCTCGGATCTGTAGCGGCACGATCTGGGCGCCCTGGCTGATGAGCGCGGCAGCCGTCGCGTACGACGAGAATGCGTTGGCGAAAAGCAACAAGAGGCTCCCGAAGAACGATGGGGCGAGTATAGGCGCCGCCACCCTGATCCAGTAGGTGAGCCGAGTGGCGCCGAGCGTGGCGGCTGCCTCCCCCCATTGCGGCTTCAATCCCTCCATCGCTGGCATGAAGGTAATGACCATCAGCGGCACCTGAAAGTAGAGGTAGGGCAGCAGGAGTCCAGGAACCTGATACAACCACACACCGTTCTGGAAAATATCAATGCCGAAGCTGTTCAACAGCCACTGCGTGATGAGCCCCTGGATGCCGACGGTTGCGATGAAGGCAAACGCGAGCATGACTCCACCGAACTGCGCCAAAACACCGCTCACGGAATCGATAACAGAGCGAAGGAACCCGTTCGGCTTCGTGCCCAGCAGCGCATAGCAGACCACCGCGCCAATCACGGCGCCTCCGGTCGCGGTCACGGCTGATACCCAGAACGAACTGGCGAACGTCGTAAGAACAACACGGTCACCGAGCGCAGCGATGTTGTCGAAGGTGACTTTGCCGTCGTCATCGAAAAATCCGGTCACGAGGGCAAGGAGTGTGGGAACTGCGAGAAACAGGAGAACATACACGGCAAAGGGGGCGAGCCCCAGCAGGGCCCACCCTCTCCGCTTCGGTGCCGTTGCCATTACTGAATGGCCGCTGCCCACTTCTCGGCCAATAAGGCGGATGCCGCTTCCGTCTGCTCCGCAGTGAACTGCACGAGATCTTCCGGGGCTTCGCCGACGGCATCGAGTGCCGCTTGATCGACCGTGCCAGCTTCGGTCATGGCGGCGAGACGCACAGGGTACGCACCTGCAGCCAGATAAAGATTTTGCACCTCATCGCTGTAAATGAATTCCTGCCACAGTCTTGCCGCTGCAGGGTGTGGAGCGTCGACGTTGATTGCCTGGTTGTAGTAACTGCCCACGGCGACGCCAGGAAGGATTGTCACCTGCCAGTCACGTTGGCCTTCATTGGCTTCGACCTCGGCGAGATTGTTGTAGCTCCAGTCGAAAACGACAGGCGTCTCCCCGGAAGCAATGGTCGCCGGCGTCGGGTCGAGCGGCAAAAAATTGCCGGCATCGGCTAATTCTGCGAAGAAGTCGATGCCGGGTTGAATGTCGTCC
>JAODMI010000081.1 GCA_025464755.1 Homoserinimonas sp. | reverse complement strand
GGTGAGACGAGCTACCCGGTGCTGCAGAAGGTGCTCGTGTCATTTGGTGATGCGATCGCGTTCGAGTCGACGTTGGATGCCGCTCTCGACGTGATCTTCGGTGGAGATTCTGGCGCGGTTGCCGGTGACGGTGATGTGCCGAACGTTCCGGTTGATCCAGAAGCGCCCACGACACCAACGGATCCTGCGGCCCCGACTACGCCGACCGAACCGGGCGCCGGTGGCGGCACCCCGTTCGAGCAGGCACTGGCCGATGCTCAGGCCGCTCTGATCGAACGCGAGGCCGCTTACGCCGCAGGCGACCGGGTTGCCGAGGCGGAGGCAGATGAACGTCTCCAGGATGCGTTAGAGCGGTTGTTCCGCACTGCCGAATAGATTCCGGTCCACGCTCACGTGGTGTGAATGCTTCCCGCGGGTTACTACCGGCCCGCGGGAAGCGGCCCACCAGGTGGGCTGCCGGGACCGGTCCTTGACCTCACTCGCGCTGTGCTAAAGTTGTAATCACGCCGCGGGGTGGAGCAGTTCGGTAGCTCGCTGGGCTCATAACCCAGAGGTCGTAGGTTCAAATCCTGCCCCCGCAACAGAATGAAAGGCCCGGAATCCTAAGGATTCCGGGCCTTTTTTATGATGGCTGGGTTTCTCAGCGGCACGCTATTGGGTGCACCCGCACGATCGGCGCACCACGAGCTTGGTGGGCAGGACATCGTGTGTCTCTCCTTCCCCGTTTTTGCCGATCTTCGCCAGCAAGCGTTCCACCGCTACCTCGGCAACTCTCGGCAGGAAGGTGTCAACGGAGGTCAAAGTAGGAAACATGCGCGGCGCAAGTTGCGAGCCGTCATACGATACGAGCGCCACATCTGAAGGCACAAACAAACCAGACTCCCGGATGGCGGCAAGTGCGCCGATTGCCTTCACATCGGAGGTTGTGAAGATAGCGGTCGGTCTGGAGGTCATCAACAAATCAGTGGCGCCACGAGAACCGCCGACACGCGAGTGCTCGGTACGCACCACCAGGTCGTCGGATGCGTCAAGGCCCGCTTTTTGCAGCGCATCACGCCAGCCGAGCACACGGCTTTCCGAATGGCTATCCTGCGACCACAAGCCGGCGATGCAACCAATTCGGCTGTGCCCATGCACCTCGATGAGGTGCCTCACCGCAGCTTCGGCGCCGGCGCGCGACTCAACGCTGACCGAAGAGATGCCGTACCCCGGAGCAACCTGGTCCAACACCATCACCGGGATGCCTGTGGCGGCGATGTCCGCGATGGCGTCGCGAGACTCCAATCCGAGCATCAACAGCGCATCGACGTTGCGTCCCCTATATGTGCGGGCGTACTCCGTCTCTCGTGCGGGGTCCTGATCAGTGGAACCCATCAATGTGACGTAGCCGTGTTTGTAGAGAAGGTTCTCGACATCATGGGCAAGAGAGGCAACGACCGGATCAAGAAAGTTCGTCGCGAGAAGACCGATCGTGCGTGACGAAGATCGGCGGAGCGCTTGTGCTATGGAATTCGGCCGGTAATCCAGTTCCTCGATGGCCGCCACGATGCGAGCGCGCGCCGCCGCAGAAACCGGTCGGGACCCCGGGTTGAGCACGTAACTTACCAGGGCAGGTGAAACTCCTGCTCTCCTTGCGACGTCCGCGCGTGTAACGACCACTGTGTTACCCCCTGCACAATAATGCTAACTGCCTTGTTCTCGTTGCGGCGATAGTTAGGCTGGCTGCATGTCACAAGTCGACGAGTCCTTCGCCATCGCTGTCGCTCAGTTCGCGCCAGGGGCGAGCAAGGAATCGAACCTGTCGCGCATCCGGGACCTGGCCACACAGGCAGTTGCCCGCGGCGCATCCCTTGTCGTTTTTCCGGAGTACTCGTCTTTCTTCACGCCGACGCTTGGACCGGAGTCCGTCGCTGCCGCAGAATCGTTAGACGGGCCTTTCGCCACAGCCTTAGCGGCCCTGGCGAAGGTGCTCGGGGTGCATCTGGTGGCTGGCATGCTGGAGGCCACCGACGGTGAGCGGATTCGAAACACGGTGATAGCGGTGGACCCGCATGGTGCCCACGTTGCGACCTACCGCAAATTGCACTTGTATGACGCCTTTGGGCAGCGTGAGTCGGAATGGGTGGCGCCTGGAGATATTGAAACGCCTGAGACGTTCACCGTCGGTGAGATGATTATCGGACTGCAAACCTGCTATGACCTGCGGTTTCCCGAAGTCACGCGACGCCTCGTCGATGCTGGAGCGACATTGGTTGTGGTGCCCAGCGAATGGGTGCGTGGCCCGCTGAAGGAACATCACTGGCGAACACTCATCACCGCACGTGCCCTTGAGAACACCATTTACGTCGCCGCTGCCGACCATGCGCCGCCGACAGCGGTGGGAAACAGCATGATCGTTGACCCCATGGGGGTTGAAATGGCCACGATTGGCGAGAGCGAGGGCATCGCGTTGGCTTGGGTAGGTATCGGGCGGGTGCAACAGGTGAGGGCGATAAACCCAGCACTGACGTTGCGCCGATTCGGCGTGATAACCCGGTAAATTCAGTATCGGGCACACGTAGAGTGGTGTCACTATGACTTCAGGGGGAGTTCAATCGTGGCAGAGCCGTATCGCGTCATCGTCGTAGAAGACGACCCAGACGTTGCGTTCTACATAAAGACGGTATTGCAGAAGAACGGATGCATCGTCCAAACCTTCGTTGACCCGTCATTCGCGCAGTCGGCCATGCGCCTTTACGAGCCGGATGTCGTCATAACCGACATCGAGATGCCGGGAATCAGTGGCCTCGATCTCATTGCAATGGTTCGGGCGGTGCGACCCGGTACGCCCGTGGTTGTCATGACGGCACACGTGTCAGTTGACTACGCGCTTGTTGCGCTGCGCAATGGTGCAGACGAATTCTTGACGAAGCCGATCGCCTCCGCTGATCTCATCTCTGTCGTCGCCCGGCTCGCTGAAGAGTTCAGGGCCGCCAAGGAAACCATGCCAACGCCGGAAACGGTGCTCGCGATCGGTGCGCACCCTAGTGATGTCGAATTTGGTGTCGGTGGCATACTGGCCGCACATGAGGCAGCCGGGGACAACATCCACGTCATGACACTTTCTCGCGGTGCGCGCAGCGGGCATGTCGGCGACCGACAAAACGAGGCCTTCGCCGCGGCCGAGTACCTGGGTGCGCGACTGCACCTCGAGGACCTCGCAGATACCGAAATCAGCGGCGGTGATCCTACGGTCGGCCTGATCGAGAAAGTTGTCCGCGAAGTCACCCCCACAATCGTCTACGTGCACAGCGACCACGATCTGCATCGCGACCACCGTGCGGTCTACAAGGCGGCCATGCTGGCGACCAGCAACATCCGCTCGGTCTCCTGCTACCAGAGCACCTCGTCAACTGTCGACTTTCGACCCAACCGCTTCGTCACCATCGACGCGTACTTTGAAGCAAAACTTGAACTGATTCGGCTGCACAAGAGCCAACTGACAGCGAACAAGTACTTCACCACCGATTACCTCGCCTCGACGGTGCGTTACTGGTCACGGTTTGGCGAAGGATCCGCCTGCGAACCGCTCGAAATCATCCGCGACTCGACTGAGCTCACCCCGGGAGTGCCCGACACCGCGCAGGCGCTGAAAAAGCACCGGCTCACGCAGGGCCGTGCCCGCCAATTGCCGCAGTGAGCGCCAGCGTCGCACCCCTGCCAGAGCGACCACGTAGCAGGGGACGGTTTGGGGGCATAGTTCGATCGGTCGTGGTAGCGCTGTCGCCGCAAAACCCGTCGCCAGTCATCAAACAATCCGCTACAGCGTTCGCATTCGCCGCCGGGTTGTACCTTGTCGTCAACGTGCCAGGCTTCGGAGTGACCGACTGGTCCGCGGTTTGGGCGGCTACCGCCCTGATGGTGCTCGCGGTCGGTTTCGCGGTCGTTTTTACAACGGTGCATCAAAAGACGCACATGGTGCTCATCGTGCCCGTCCTGTCACTGTTCGCCATCGGCATCATGCAGGCTGGCGTCGGGGCACTGTTCACCACTCTGACAATTCTGCCCATCCTTTGGATCGCAGCCGAAGAGGGTCGCCGCTGGGTATTCTTTACGGTCGTTGCTGCTACGGCGTCACTGTCGTTGGAAGTGTTTTGGCAAGGCGAAGCGGTCGTGACCGTGCACGATGCGGCTCGTATAGTCTTCACACCCTTGGTGTTCGGTCTCGCCGCCATCGTCATCAACGAAATCTCGCGGCAAAGCCGGCGCAGGGTGCGAGCCAACCGCGACCTCATGCAGCAGCGCGAAGCCATGCTTGAGGACGCGGTTGGGTACATGCGGCAACTGAGGGAAAATGAGGGTCGGATGCGCGCCGCCGACCAATTGACCCGAAGTGTGCTGAACTCCGTCACCGTGCAAGCCGTCATCGGCACAAATCTGACCGGACTGATCGACGTGTGGAACCCGGGCGCGCAATCGCTTCTCGGTCTCGAACCGACGGAAGTGCAAAGCAGACGCCACATCTTCGACTTCCATGTTGCGGACGAACTCGAGAACCGGGCGCGCGAACTCAATTACCCGGCTGGCGCCACAGTACTCAATCCCGGTTTCTCTGCCCTGGTCGAGAAAGCTCGGTTGGGCGGTGCCGAGGAACACGAGTGGACTTGGGTCCGCGCCGACGGGAGCACCCTACCGGTGAGCGTAGCCGTGACGCCGCGCGTCGATCAAGAAGGCGCAACGATCGGGTACATTTTCGTCGGCACCGACATCACCGTGCGCAAAGAGGTGACAAAGCTGCAGGACGAATTTGTTGGGTTGGTGTCCCACGAGCTGTGCACACCGCTGACCTCCATCCTGGGTTACCTAGAGTTGATGCGCGAAGACAAAGAGTCTCCTCTTTCCGAGGAGCACATGCGCTTTCTGGAGGTCGCCGAACGCAACGCTCACCGCCTACTTCATCTGGTGGGCGACTTGCTGTTCACGGCACAGGTTGCCTCCGACAAGTTTCCGGTCAAGCTAGCCGATGTGGACTTGCGCACCGTAATCACCGCATCCGTTACCAGCGCGCGTCCCGCCTCACAGGCCAGCAATGTTTTGCTGTTGCACGAAATGGCAGAAGACGTGCCCATCATCACCGGTGACGCGGTGCGCCTCGGGCAGGCGTGTGACAATCTCATCTCTAACGCCATCAAGTTCACCCCCCGGGGAGGAACCGTTAAGGTGACGTTGAAACGGGATGGTGACTGGGTTGTCATCGCCGTCAAGGACACGGGGATGGGCATCCCGGCAGATGAACTGGACAAGTTGTCCACAAGATTTTTCCGCGCGTCCACCGCAACCCGAAACGCTGTGCAGGGCGTCGGCCTCGGGCTTTCCGTGACCAAGGCCATCGTCACCTCACACCATGGGCAGCTCGACATGGAAAGTGAGCTCGGTGTCAGCACGACGCTGACGATGACCCTGCCCGTTCGCCAGCCAGCAGAGGCCCACTCAGCGGCGTAAGTCTGCCAGTTGTGCGGATGCGCGCTCGAGTACATCTTTGCGCTTGCAGAACGCGAACCGCAGGAGGGAGCCGTACTCTGCACGGTTTTGCGGCCTGACGAACGCGCTGAGGGGAACGCCCACCACGCCCGCCAGCTGCGGCAGCTGCCGACAGAACGCTGCGGCGTCGTGAAAACCCAGAGGCGCAGCATCCGCCACGATGAAATAGCCACCCTGCGGAGCGCTCACGCCGAAACCGGCGGCGGTAAGGCCAGCAGAGAGTACGTCGCGTTTGCCGCGAAGGTCCGCCGCGACGTTGTGGAAGAAGGTGTCGGGCAGAGCAAGCCCCACCGCGATCGCCGGCTGGAACGGAGCACCGTTGGCGAAAGTGAGGTACTGCTTCACCGCCAAGATGGCTTGCAGCAGCTCTGTCGGCGCTGTAATCCAGCCGATCTTCCAGCCGGTGGTGTTGAAAGTTTTACCTGCGCTGGAGATGGTCACCGTGCGCTCACGCGCGCCCGCAAGCGTGGCCACAGGAACGTGCGGAGCGTCGAAGGTTAAGTGTTCGTAGACTTCGTCGGTGACAACGATTGCATCGTGTTCATGTGCGAGGGCGACAATGAGCTGCAGGGTTTCCACCGGCAGTACGGCCCCCGTGGGGTTGTGTGGGTTGTTGATGAGGATCAGGCGGGTGCGGTCGGTCACGGCGGCACGGAGATCGTCTAGGTCGGGCTGGAAATCGGGCGCACGTAATGCGACCGTGCGGTGAATGACCTTGTTGAGGCCCAGCATGGCCGCGTAGGAGTCGTAGAAAGGCTCCAAGGTCACGACCTCATCGCCCTCGTCGGTAAGCGCCAGGATCGTTGCCGCCAAAGCCTCCGTGGCGCCAGCAGTGACCAGAACCTCCAGGTCGGGGTCGACGTCAAGGTTGTAGAACCGCCTCTGGTGCGCTGTGATCGCGTTGCGCAGCACCGGCATACCATTACCGGGCGGGTACTGGTTGACCCCATCACGGATGGCCTGACGTGCAGCCTCGAGAACCTCAGCAGGGCCGTCCTCATCGGGGAACCCTTGGCCAAGATTGATGGAACCAGTCGCGACCGCCAACGCAGACATTTCGCCGAAAATGGTTTGCTGCAGGCGACCGTCATCTCCGAGCAGCATCGCGCCTCTGGCCGTCCTGGACCACGCCCCCGAAAGTGTCATGCGACAAATCTACTCGCGCACCTGTCGTGCTCCTGTCGCACTTGAGCTCCCCCTGTGGAATGTTCTGGCGGAGGGGGATGCTCGTGGCCTACGGTCAGTGCCATGCGAATCACCGATCGCCACGCCTCCCTGGCGTTGGCGAGCGCGGTGGTGCTGACACTGGGCGGATGCCTCGCCCCAAGCCCCAAAATCGACTCACCACCTCAACCGACCTCCGACCCAGTGTTCGCCAACGACGAAGAGGCGTTGGCTGCGGCGACCGATGCATATGCGGCCTACC
>JAODMI010000060.1 GCA_025464755.1 Homoserinimonas sp. | reverse complement strand
AGGAGGGCGGGACGGTTGACGACCGCGCGGGCAAGCGCGACGCGCTGCTGCTGACCGCCTGATAGCTGTGCAGGTTTACGGGAGGCAAGGTGGTCGAGCTCCACCAGCCTGAGTGCTTCGTGGGCGCGGTTTGTGGCATCAGCGATCCGGCGCCGGCGCAGACCGAAGGCCACGTTATCAAGAACGGTCATGTGGGGAAAGAGCGCATAGCTTTGAAAGACCGTGTTGACCGGCCGCTGATACGCCTTGATGCGGGTGACGTCTTTACCACCGATCAGTATTTTTCCCGTGCTGGCGTCTTCAAGCCCGGCCACCAGGCGCAACGTCGTGGTCTTGCCACAGCCGGAGGGGCCGAGCAGTGCAAAGAATGAACCCGCAGGAATTGTCAGGTTCAGCTCTTCGATCGCAGTAAAACCGGGGAAGCGCTTTGTAACACCTACCAACTCGAGATCCGCACCGGACTCTGCGAATGACCCGGATGACATCAGGAACCCAACAGCACAGCCTGGAACGCCGAGTTATATTCGCTCTCTTCCGTGCCGTCCAGTGTTTTGAAAATTTTGGCCTTGGCGAGCGTCTCATCGTTGGGGAAGATCAGCTGATTCTCGGCCAACTCCGGGTCTATTGCCATAGCCGCTTCCTTGGCGCCGGCGACCGGCGTGATGAAATTAACCCAGGCAGCGACCTCAGCCGCAACCTCCGGCTGGTCGTAGTAGTTGATCAGCGATTCGGCATTCGTCTTTCGGGTCGATCCGATTGGCACGACGAAATTGTCATTCCAGATAGTTCCACCACCGGACGGGATGATGAACTCCCACTTGTCTCCGGCTTCAGCGTTGATCACCGTGATATCGCCTGACCAGCAGATTGCGGCCAAGGTATCTTCGCTCTTCAAATCTTCCAGGTAAGCGTTACCCTTGATGTTGCGGATTTGTCCGTTTTCAACCTGCTCCTTGAACTGGTCCAGCGCATTATTGAATTCGTCGCTTCCCCAGTCGCTGCTGATGTCGACGCCGTTCTCCAGCATTAAGAGCCCGATGGTGTCTCGCATTTCGGAGAGCACTCCGACCCGGCCTTTAAGCGTCGGGTCCCATAGGTCGGCAACCGACTCCAGCCCGCCTGGGATTTTCTCTTTGTTCCAACAGATTCCGGCGAAGCCTCCTTGCCAGGGCACCGACTTCTCCCGACCTGGATCGAAGTCAGGGTTTTGCAGGTCGGCGACCAGATTCTTGAGGTTCGGGATGTTCGCGTGGTCAAGATCTTGCACATAACCGAAGCGGATGAGGCGACTGATCATCCAGTCCGTAAGGCACACCAGGTCTGCCCCGATGTCCTGACCGAGGGCCAACTGGTCTTTGACCTTGCCGTAGTAGGTGTTGTTGTCGTCAACCGAGACGTCATAGTTAACGGTGATCCCCGTCTCCTCTTGGAAACGCATCAGCGTGGGATAGTCACCATTGTCGTCCTCGTCAATGTAGGCCGCCCAGTTGGCCCAGTTCAGTGTCTTGTCACTGTCAGAGCTGTCTGTTGCCGGCGACGGCGCTTCCTGACCATCACTTGAGCAGGCGGCCAGTGCAAGCGCCGTTGCTCCAGCGCCGGCACCGGCAAGGATTGTGCGTCGCGTCATTTGCGAGGCCCGCGCCCGACGAATCAGGTCGCGGATTATCGGGTCTTGTGGCAGTGGCCGAGTCATGGGCTGCTCCTTCGCGTCGTGACGGGCTGATCGGTGTAAGCAGGAGGTCTCGTAGCATCGGTGTTTTCGCGTGAGTTGATCCTGGCACAGCGCAATCCTCGGGCGCATCATGAAACCACGGAAACCTCACCCTTGAAACACAATATTTACGAAATCAGCACATCGTGGGCCTATTCTGGTGCGGAATCATTTGTCTCGGTACCTATAAAGGAGAGCAATGAAAATCGCAGTCCCCGCAGAGGTTAAGAACAACGAGTTTCGAGTGGCGATCACACCCGCGGGGGTCCACGACTTGATCACACACGGTCACGAGGTATTCATCGAGACGGGCGCCGGCATCGGATCCTCAATCACTGACGAGTCTTACGCTGCTGCCGGGGCCACGATCATGCCCGATTCCCGGGCCACGTGGGACATCGCGGACTTGCTGCTTAAGGTGAAGGAACCTGTGCCAAGCGAGTACCCGTACTTTCGCCAAGACCTGCTTCTTTTCACCTACCTCCACCTCGCTGCGGAGCGGGAACTAACAGGAGAGCTGTTGGCGCGGGGCGTCACCGCGATCGCGTACGAAACCGTGCAGCTACCCACCCGTGCACTGCCCCTGCTAGCACCGATGAGTGAGGTTGCCGGTCGTCTTGCTCCCATTGTGGGAGCCAACTGCATGCTGAAACCCAACGGGGGTCCTGGCTTGCTGGTTCCTGGCGTGCCCGGAACATACCCCGCCAAAATTGTGGTGCTAGGCGGCGGGGTCGCCGGCACCAATGCTGTCTCGGTGGCTGTCGGGCTCGGCGCCGAAGTCATCGTACTCGACACCAACATTCAGCGTCTGCGCGAATTGGACGCCCTGTACGCCGGCCGTGTGCGCACGGTCGCATCGAATGGCCTGGAAATTGAACGGGCCATCATCGATGCCGACATGGTCATCGGCTCCGTTCTCGTCCCAGGGGCGAAGGCGCCCAAATTGGTGAGCAACGAGCTGGTGTCACGTATGAAACCAGGAAGTGTGCTCGTCGACATCGCAGTCGACCAAGGTGGGTGCTTCGAAGACAGCCGCCCCACCACCCACGCCGATCCAACCTTCACTGTGCACAACTCGCTGTTCTACTGTGTCGCAAACATGCCGGGAGCTGTCCCGCACACCTCAACGTACGCGTTAACCAATGCGACGATGCCGTATGTGCGCGCCATCGCGAATGTGGGGTGGCTGGCGGCGTTGCAAGCGGATGCCTCGCTGGCGCTCGGGCTCAACATCTACGACGGCCGAGTTGTCAACGAAGCCGTGGCGGCTGCGCACAGCCTGGATTACGCCCCGCTGGCAGTCGCGCTCCTCGAATAACGCTGCGCGCGAGTGTTCGTGAGCAGTAGCGGCAACTGTACTCGTGTGATGCCGCCCTCCGGTGTGATCATCCAGGCTCCCCCCGGGCCGTTGCCTATCGGAGGCGCAAGCGCGCGGGAGCCGGTAAGTGCCCTGTACTCGGCCGGAGTGCAGTGTTCGATCAGCACCGGCATCTTTTGTTGCAGCGCGGCGAGGGCACCCCAGCGCGCCTGCCAGGCGGCATGATCCCCCACGTACGTCACGGGCCCGGTTTCAACTATGAGCGCACCAGCAGGGGCGCCGGTAAGCGCAAGAACGGTGATGCCGAGCTTCTTCAGCTGGCGGGCGACATCTGTTGGCTGTGTGGTAACAATTGCGCAGTGATGCAGGTCGTCCTCCCCCAACGGGTGTCGTGCGGGCTCCGGTGATGCTGCAGAACTGGAGCCTGCGACAGGCGCGCTTTGTCGATGTTTTGGCGCGCAGGCGACCTGCACTCGGTGCCCCTGCCAGAAGCCCCCGCCCGGCGGCAGGGTGGCTGCGTACTGTGCCGACTCTCCCCCAGCCAGTGCGTGTTCCTGCCGGTTCGGTAGTCGGAGGATGAGCCGCGTATCGCATAACGCCGCCAACGACTGCAGCGAAGCCGTCATCCGCTGCGCTGCCAGCACGACCCAT
Organism: Homoserinimonas sp.; assembly: GCA_025464755.1. GTDB lineage: Bacteria > Actinomycetota > Actinomycetes > Actinomycetales > Microbacteriaceae > RYN-87. Next base: position 2,888 of record JAODMI010000060.1, on the reverse strand, counting down.
GTTCCGGTGCCCGGGCCTTCACGTAGAACCCGGGTCAACAGGTCAAGGAACGCCTGGTGGTAGTCGCCCGTGAACCTGTCCATCAACGCATCCACATCATCGATCAGCAGGACCCGGTCATCACCAACATATTCCGTCGCCGCCGATACGGCATCCCAGGCTCCCTCCACGGTGACGGGAACGCGCAGCGTGGGAACCCCGGCGGTGGCTAATATGGCAAGAAATGCGCTCTTACCGGACCGGTGACCCCCCAGCACTAGGAGATTGCCGTCCCGTCGAGGTGTGAAAACTGCAACAGGCTGGCGTTGTTCTTCCGGCCAGTCAGCCAGGCCGAAGGTGAAACGCGGGCCGGCGACTGGGGAAGCTTGTGTCTCTGCCCTCAGCACAGCCATTGCCTCCGAATCGGCAGCACTCAAGTGAGCGAAGCGGACAGTTTCCGGCAGGGCGTCCCGCCATGGCCTGCGCACCGGCTGTGCAGGCCAGAGCCTGCCGACCCTATCTGCGTCGTCCGCCGTCGATCGGGCCACCTGCACTCGGCAGGGCTTTGCCCCGCCAGCACCAACAAACGCTGCTCCTGGCTGCAGGGCGGAACCTACGGCGTCCACGGTGCCGAGGACGGCAATACTGTCAGCGGCGTTGTTGACCCGCAACGAGAGCCGAAGGCCGCAATTGGCCATGACAGCATCACGGATGACGCCCCCTGGACGCTGAGTGCAGAGGATTAGGTGGACGCCGAGCGATCGGCCTCGAGACACCAAATCTGCGAAAAGTCCGTGGAGGTCGGGGAAGTCGGTGACCACCGCAGCGAACTCGTCCACGATGATCACCAGCCGGGGCATCCGCTGAGCGTCCGGAACGTCTTCAATGGCCCGGGCCCCCAGCGAGGCCAGCGTTCTCTCCCGATGCCGCATCTCGGCTTTAAGGCTCACGAGCGCTCGCTCAGCCGATGAAGCGTCGAGATCGGTGATGATTCCCACGGAGTGCGGCAGCTGCTGCACGGATGCGAAAGAAGCGCCACCCTTAAAATCTACGAGGAGAAAGTTCACAGCGCTCGGCGGATGCGCCGACGCCATTGCGAGCACCCAGGTGACAAGCAATTCACTTTTCCCGCTTCCGGTCGTGCCTCCCACAACCGCGTGCGGTCCCTGCGATACCAGGTCAAGGATGCAGTGCCCGTCGATCATTTTCCCGATAGTTGCCGGCAGCGAAGAAGCCCCGGTCGCTTGCTGCGGCAGCTCACCGAAAGCGACCGTTCCCGGGGCATCTGCATCGTGGCATATGCCATCCAGCGTTGCGCGGCGCTTAAGCGCCTGCGCAATTGCTCGAGTCTGGTCCACAGACAGGCAGAGTGCGCGAAAGAGCCAGTCTTGCTGCCTTGTGCCGAAGTTTACGGTGGCGGATGTTCCTTCCGCCTTGATGATGATGTGGCATTCGCGGGGCAGCTCATCCTCGCTGGAACAGACAGCTACCACAACGTCAGCACCGGCACCATCCGTGGGCTGAAATCTCACCAGGGTCGCGGTACCGCCCGCCTGGGTCACTGTATGTGCACCGTCGTACAGCCAGTCGAACGAACCGTTCGAGGGCACAACGACAGTGCAGGCGCTGGGTGACAAACGGAGGGCCAGCTGTGCCACAACGGACCGCGCGATCGCACCCGCGATCACGGCGCTGCCGCAGACACCGATCCCCCGCCGGGCATCAGCCGTGATAGGGGCATCCGTCAGGCGACTCGCTTGCTCCCGCAGCGTGGCCAGCGTGTGGGCGATGGATGGATTGCGCTCTGGCGTGAGGACCGCAGCTTCCATTATGGTCAACGTACTTGCGACTGTGCCGTGCCCGAGGGTTACTGTGATCGGTGCAAAGCTGCGGTCGGAGAGGTCATCTCCCCACCGATCAGGACTCCGGGCGAGGGATGACGGGTCGTTTCTCGGGTCGATGACGCTGGCTTCTAAGGATCGCCGCTCACGCATGTGGGCGGCCCGGATGTTGTCGCGCAACTCTGCACCATCTGCAGCGAACCTGGCGCGCTCCCTGGCGCGCGTGCGGCGCGCGTGTAGTGAACCGTCGGCAACACTGGCAACGGCAATGACGGGTCCGAGGAATGCGAAGATCAGGGCGAATGGAGACCCGGTAATACCCCAGATCACGAGGGCGCCCACAACTGGTGTCAGGCACGCGAGAAACGGGAACGGCTGCTTGGCGGAAATCGTCGGTGGGGCGGGTAAAGCTAGTGGCCGCTCTCCTGGGTTGGCCACCCAATCGGCAACGATTGGCGTAATGCGCGCGACATGTGGCAGAGGCTGGGTGGAAGTCATCACCTGCCCAGCCAAGCTGGTGAGCGTGCGGTGGAAGCCACACACACTGTGGCAGGGCAATACGCGCTGCCACCGGTTCAGTGGAGGAGGAGTGTCAGCTCACGATGAAGAACTGCTCACCAATATCGATGCGGGCTCCGCGAATCACCTTGTAGCGCAGCCCCGGTTCGCAACGGCGTCCGGCAGCATCCGGTTCACGCACCACCGAGCCATTGCCTGAGAAACGATCTTTTACCCAGAACGTTCCAGACTCCTGCCCGAACTCGAGATGCGTCTTCGATACCGACTTCCCGGAGTCGAGCACCCGGATCAGCTGGTCGAAGTACTCCCCTGGCTCCGGCTGGGGATTGCGACCGATCAGTCCTGTTCCGTAGACGGTGAAGCTTTCCCCTGTGCTGAACTGCAGGATGAAGCGATTTCCCGTCTTGCGACGCACGATCCGAGTCGCCTCGATGTCGTCATCATCATCACCATCGAGGAAGTACACACCGCTGGCGTCAGCGTCCGACGGTGCCGAAAATCGACGGGTCGGGGCCTGAGAAGCGGGTAGGGGCGGTGGGCCGGGCATCG
>JAODMI010000098.1 GCA_025464755.1 Homoserinimonas sp. | reverse complement strand
CGACAAGGATGGCGGCTCCCTCGGAATCGGTCTCGCTGGTGAAGACAGTCTCCGGGTGCTGCTCCAGCAGCTCCTGCTTCAGCTCGGCAAAGTTCTCGATGATGCCGGTGTGGCTGAGCGCGAGCTTGCCGTCGTCGCCCAGATGCGGATGCGCGTTCTCATCAGTTGGGCCGCCGTGCGTCGCCCAGCGAGTGTGACCAATGCCCGTCGAACCGTTCGGCAGCGGGTTCTCCGCCAAGTCGTGGCGCAGCACCTGCAGTTTGCCTGCGTGCTTGCGCGTACCCAGGTTTCCGTCCTTATCGAGCACGGCAATACCTGCGGAGTCATATCCCCGGTATTCGAGGCGACTAAGGCCGCCCATTAGGACTTCAACACTTCTGCCGCTACCGACGTAACCCACGATTCCGCACATTTGGCTAATTTTACGGTACGGCGCCTGCGATAAAGCCCACCGCGCGTCGGACTAGGCTTTCTGCGATGTCTGATCCCTCCTCCCCCGTCGGCACGAGCACGCCGTTTGTGGAAATTGCCCGAGCGGACTGGGCCGCGCTTGCGCCCTCCACCGAGTTGCCGCTCACCCCGACAGAAGTCGTCGGTCTGCGCGGCCTGGGCGACATGCTGAGTATCGACGAGGTCTCTGAGGTCTACCTCCCGCTCAGCAAACTCATCAACCTCTATGCCGTCGGGGCCAAGCGTCTGCACCGCTCGACCAGCGATTTCCTCGGCCAGCGTTCCCCGGCGACACCATTCGTCATCGGCGTCGCCGGTTCAGTTGCCGTCGGAAAGTCGACCATCGCCAGGCTGCTCCGGGAGATGCTCGCACGCTGGGAACACACCCCGCGCGTTGAGTTGATCACCACCGATGGCTTCCTGCTTCCCAACACCGAGCTTGAGCGCCGCGGCATCATGCACCGAAAAGGATTCCCGGAATCCTACGACCGGCGGTCGCTGCTGCGCTTCGTGAGCAATGTGAAGAGCGGGGTACCCGAAGTGAGGGCGCCGTTCTACTCGCACCTGAGCTACAACATCGTTCCCGACGCTGAAGTGGTAGTGCGCCGGCCCGACATCCTGATCGTTGAAGGTCTGAACGTGCTGCAGCCGCCGTCATCCGGAAACCGTCTCTCAGTGAGCGACCTGTTCGACTTCAGCGTGTATGTCGACGCCAGAACAGCTGACATCGCGCACTGGTACGAGGAGCGCTTCCTTAAGCTGCAGCGCGGAGCCTTCGCCAACCCGCAGTCATACTTCCACCGATACGCCAGCCTGAGCGAAGAAGAAGCCCGAGCTACGGCCCAGGAAATTTGGGAGCGCATCAACAAGCCCAACCTGACGCAGAACATCTTGCCGACACGGTCGCGAGCGACGCTGGTGCTGCGCAAGAACGCTGAACATGCTGTGAACAGCATTCTGCTCAGGAAGATATAGCGTGGTTTGTGCAGCGGCCGGCGAGAAGCTCAAACGGCAGATGCGCTTATAGCGCCAGGCGTTCCCGCACAATGTCCGCGAGCTCGTGCGCAATCGCATCGGCCGAGGACTGCTCGGCAGCCTCAACCATGACGCGCACCATCGGCTCGGTGCCAGAGCGGCGAAGCAGTATGCGGCCACTATCGCCGAGCCTGGTTTCCCAGCCCGCAACGGCTGCGCTGATGACCTCGTCATCGGCCAACCCATGGTGGTCGACGCCGCGGACGTTGACCATGACTTGCGGGTAGACCGTCATGATCGCAGCCAGTTCGGCCAGGCTCTTGCCGGTTCGCGACATCTCGGCGAGCAAGTGCAGCCCGGTGAGGATACCGTCACCGGTCGTCGCATAATCGCTCATGATCACATGGCCGGACTGTTCGCCGCCAAGATTATGTCCGTGCTGGCCTAGTGCTTCCAGCACGTATCGGTCACCGACTGCAGTTGTGACCATGCTGATGCCATGCTCAGCCATGGCTATGCGCAAGCCAAGGTTGCTCATGACCGTTGCAACGAGGGTGTCGTTGGCGAGAAGCCCGCGTTCCTTCATGGAGACGGCGAGGATGGCCATGATCTGGTCACCGTCGACGATATTACCGGCGTGATCGACCGCGAGGCATCGGTCGGCGTCTCCGTCGTGTGCGATGCCGACGTCAGCGCCGTGGGCAAGGACAGCCTTGGCGAGGTTGTCTAGATGCGTGGACCCCACGCCGTCATTGATGTTGAGCCCGTCCGGGTCCGCCCCAATAAGGGTGACGGTGGCGCCAGCATCCGTGAACACTTGCGGGGAAACGCCGGCCGCAGCACCATTTGCACAGTCGAGGACGACGTGAATGCCGTCCAGGCGGGCGGGAAGAGTTGAGAGCAGATGCAGAACGTAGCGGTCTTCTGCATCAGCGAACCGTCGAATGCGTCCAACCTCGACACCGGTTGGGGACAACTTCTCTTGTCCGAGAGCCGCCTCAATGCGGTCTTCGACCACATCGGGCAGCTTGGTACCGCCGACGGCAAAAAACTTGATGCCGTTGTCGGGCGCCGGGTTGTGCGATGCCGAAATCATGACACCGAAATCGGCGCCGATGTCGGCAACAAGGAAAGCGGCCGCCGGGGTCGGGATGACCCCGGCGTCCAGCACATCCACACCGGAACTGGCCAGTCCTGCGGCAACTGCTGCGGCAATGAATTCGCCGGAAATGCGCGGATCGCGGGCGACGACGCCGACAGGCCTCCGACCAGAAGCCCGGCGACCGTCAGCGAAATGACCTTTACCGAGAACGACCGCTGCCGATTGAGCCAGCCCGAGGGCCAGCTCAACCGTCACATCCTGGTTCGCGAGACCGCGAACACCGTCAGTACCAAAAAGACGCGCCATAACAGCTGCCGCCTACGCAGCGGCGATTAGCGCTTCGAGAACTGTGAAGCCTTGCGGGCCTTCTTAAGACCAGCCTTTTTGCGCTCGATGACGCGGGCGTCACGAGTAAGGAAGCCAGCCTTCTTAAGCGGAGCGCGGTTGTTCTCGCGGTCGATCTCGTTCAGCGAACGGGCGATCGCAAGGCGCAGGGCGCCGGCCTGGCCGGAGGGGCCACCACCCGTGATCTTCGCGATCACGTCGTAGCTGCCGAGCAGGTCGAGAACCTTGAACGGGTCGTTGATGAGCTGCTGGTGCAGCTTGTTCGGGAAGTACTCTGCGAACTCGCGACCGTTCACGGAGTAGGTACCGGTTCCGGGGGTGATGCGCACGCGAGCGATAGCCTGCTTGCGGCGGCCAACTGCTGCACCGGGGACATTCAGGACGGCGCGGGGAGCCTTGACAGCTTCGCTCGCCGGTGTCTCGGTGGAGTAGCTCTCCGGGGCGGCCTCGGTCGTGTCGATGGAATCTGAAATCTTCGCCATTATGTGGGAATCCTTATTTCTACTGGTCCGCGCTACTGCGCGACCTGGCCGAGGGTGTAGGTCTTGGGCTGCTGGGCAGCGTGGGGGTGCTCGGCGCCTGCGTAGACCTTGAGCTTGGTGAGCTGTGCCCGCCCAATCGAGTTCTTGGGGAGCATGCCACGGATGGCCTTCTCGACGGCGCGCGTCGGGTGCTTCTCAAGCATTTCGGAGTAGGTGGTGGCCGTCAGCCCACCCGGGTAACCGGAGTGGCGGTAGGCCTTCTTCTGGGCGAGCTTCGAGCCGGTAAGGGCAATCTTCTCGGCGTTGATGATGATGACAAAGTCACCCATGTCCATGTGCGGAGCAAAGGTCGGCTTGTGCTTTCCGCGCAGCAGGACTGCCGCGTGGCTGGCAAGGCGACCGAGAACGATGTCGGTCGCGTCGATGATGACCCAGTCGCGCTGGACATCATCGGGCTTGGGTGAGAAGGTGCGCGTCACAGTAGATGCTGCTTTCTGATCGAAATGAGGTGTTCGTGAATCCCGCTCCGATGGTTGTTTCCGAACAAGACTGCTGGGGAACAATGCCGGTGGAGGGCCCATGATCGGATGCCGCGCGCAGAGCGCAGGCACCAAGGATCAAGATTAGCCGCTAAAGCGGTACCGGTCAAACTAGAGGTTCGCGCCTGGCCCGCGTCTGTTCCGCTCTCGCCCCGAGTAGGTCGTCTTGCGGGTAGCCCACTTCGACCATGGTGAGACCTTTGGCGGGCATGACCTTGAACTCACTGCCGCGTAAACGTTCATCACGGATTGCCGCGACACGATCCACTGCCAGGTTGCGTTGTCCCGCCGAGACACAGGCACCCACAAGTGAACGCACCATGCTGTGGCAGAAAGCGTCGGCTTTCACCGTGGCCACCAACACGCCGTCACCCTCCCGCCTCCACGAAAATTCCTGCAGCGTGCGAATAGTGGTGGCCCCGTCGCGCGGCTTGCAATACGCGGCCCAGTCGTGAAGCCCCAAGAGGGAGTCGGCGGCGTCATTCATAAGATCGAGATCCAAAAGAGCCGGGTACCAAACGGTGCGGTGGCGTTCGAGCGGATTGCGAGGGGCGCCGGTGTCAGCAATCCTGTACTCGTACCGGCGCCAGATGGCGGAGAAACGGGCATCGAACCCGGCCATCGCCAGGATGGACCGTGATACGTAAACGTCGCTTTCCAGGCCGGCGATCCCGTTGATGCGACGACCGAGCGACGCTGGTCCATCGTAGGTACGGCCGGCAAGCTTTCCCCGCCGGGGTCGCGCAAGGCTTTGCAGCTGGGCGGCAGTGAGGTCAACGTGGGCGACCTGCCCGGTGGCGTGCACACCGGCGTCCGTTCGACCGGCTACAACAAGACTTGGGATGGGTGCATGCCTGCGCAAGATGACGCCGAGCGCGGCTTCTATCTCCCCTTGAACGGTTCTTAAAGCCGGTTGCCGGGTCCAGCCGGTAAAGTTAGTGCCGTCATAGGCGATATCTAGACGGATGCGAGTGGTCGACTGGTCAGGCGGCCAGGTCTCGTCCGTCACATTCACGCAATTGAGTCTATTGGCCGAATCCCGCGCGCACGCGCGGCCAGAACACCAACTTCGCATGGCTACCTCCCTCACACCTCCGCGTCTTAGGAGGTCTCTGTCTGGTGGTCATTTCGGCCCACCGGCCAGATACGCGGGCCTGGACGGCTTACGGGCTATCGCAGTTCTGGCGGTTGTGGTGTATCACTTGAGCCCCGGAGCGCTACCCGGCGGCTATGTCGGCGTCGATATTTTTTTCGTCATCAGTGGATTCCTCATTACGTCGCTCCTGCTGAAGGAGCACGCCCGCGTCGGCCATATCGACCTCGGTGACTTTTGGCGGCGTCGCGCCCGCCGCCTGCTACCTGCGCTGGGGATCGTGGTACTCACATGCTGCACTGCAGCAGTGATTATCGGTGGCGATGTGCTGGTTGGTCTCGGCGAGCAGATCGTCGGTGCTGCGACGTTTAGCAGCAACTGGGTCGCCATAGCCGGCGAGCGTAGTTACTTCACTGCGACAACCCCTGAACTTTTTCGCAATCTGTGGTCACTCGCCGTGGAAGAGCAGTTCTATCTGGTCTGGCCACTTGTCATTGTTGCTTTGCTGCTTCTGCGTTCACCCCGCCTGCGGGTCGCACTGGTCGGCCTTCTGGCCACCGGGTCTGCATTGGCGATGGCCGCGATTTTTGTTCCGGGAGCAGATGCAACGCGCGTCTACTACGGAACGGACACCCACAGTTTCGGGTTGGCCATCGGCGCGATGCTTGCGCTGGCTGTGCACGCGGGACCTCGCGACGCTCGCCGGTGGCCACTATGGCAGTGCGTACTTTTTCCCACCCTTGGGTTGGTCTCGGTCGGTGGCCTGGTGGCGGCATCCGCTCTCATGTCGCCCGACACGCCCTTCGCTTATCACGGGGGCCTCGTGCTCGTGGCGGTGTTAAGCGCAATTGTCATTTTCGGTTCGCTCGCGCCAGGATCATTACTCGGTCGGATGCTTGACGCCCAGCCGATGCGCTGGATCGGCGAGCGGTCGTATGGGCTGTACCTCTGGCACTGGCCGGTGTTCGTGCTGGTGGTGAGCGCGCTGCCAGATTGGCAACGCACCGGCCCGAGCGGTTGGTATCTGGGGGCCATAGCCGCAAGCATCAGTGTGAGCGCGACGGCGCTGTCTTACCGGTATGTTGAGCAGCCTATTCGCGTGCACGGGTTCCGCGGCTGCCTACGCCTTGCGACCACAGGATGGCGGGCATCGCCATTGCGCTTGGCCGGGGTCGTCGCCGCCAGTGCTCTCGTCCTCGGCGCAGGGGCCACCACGGCGGCCAGCGTAGTGACCGGCCCGGAACAGGGTGCGGTGCAAACCCGTATCGAGCAGGGCCAGGATGCCATCGCGAAGCAATCCGCGCCAAGCCAAGCGCCGGCCCCGTCGCAGCCAGCGCCCCCATCATTGCCCGGTGGCGACCAAATTACCGCCATCGGTGACTCGGTCATGTTGGCATCGGCCAAAGAGTTGCAGCACGCGTTCCCGGGTATTCACATTGACGCCCTGGTCTCGCGTCAGCTCGCCCAGGCACCGGCGCTGATTCAGGCGCTAAAGGATGCCGGCACGCTGCGACCCACCGTACTGCTCGGTCTCGGAACCAACGGTCCTATAGACCTGAAAGTCCTGAAAGATTTACGAGCGCAATTGGGGAACGAACATCAGATTGTGGTGGTCAACGTCTACGCTCCGAGGTGGTGGACGGATGGGGTGAACACGAGCCTCTCCAAGTTCGCACAGCAGTACCGTGACGTGGAGCTGGCAAATTGGCGTGATGCGATCTCCGGTCAGCTAGGCCTGCTTGCCCGGGACCAGATTCATCCAGGCGACGCCGGAGGACGCGTGTATGTCGGTGCTGTGCGCGACGCGCTACAACGGCTTTCGGAACTACCGCCGCTGCTCACACCGCGGGACTACGGGCTAGCGCCCCTTCCCATTTAGCCGCCTCACGACCCTGGCAACCCGACAGTGTCCGTTTCTGAGGGGCGCTCCCTCGGCTAGGCATCTGGGTGTCGTCGGCCACCCGCTGCCATGGATCGCCACCGAGTGCGCCAAAACAGAGGGGCCCCGCTCTTTCGAGCGGGGCCCCTCTATTACCTGCGATGTTCTACTTGGTTTCCTCTGCGGGAGCTTCCTTGGCGGGTGCTTCCTCAGCGGGAGCTGCCTCAGCAGTAGCTCCCTCGGCGGAAGCTCCCTCAGCGGAAGCTTCCTCAGCGGGAGCTTCCTCCTCGACGGGGGCTTCCTCAACGGGAGCTGCAGCAGGCTTCTCAGCCTTGGTGGAGACCTTCGCCTTCGGCTTGGCGTTCACCGGCTCGAGAACAAGCTCGATCTGCACCATCGATGCGTTGTCGCCCTTACGGAAACCAAGCTTGGTGATGCGGGTGTATCCGCCATCGCGCTCGGCAACTAAGGGGGCGATCTCCGTGAAGAGCTCGTGGATAACGGTTTTGTCGCCGATAATCCCGAGTGCGCGGCGACGGTTGTGCAGGTCACCTTTCTTGGCGAACGTGATCAGACGCTCGGCGACCGGACGCAGACGCTTGGCCTTCGTCTCGGTCGTCTTGATGCTCTTGTGGGTGAACAGCGACGCTGCAAGGTTGGCGAGCATCAGGCGCTCGTGCGACGGTCCGCCGCCGAGACGAGGACCCTTTGTGGGCTTAGGCATGTTTTAGATCTCCAGTATCAAAAAGTGATGTCAAGGCTGTCGAAGACGACGAACCTAGTTGCTTTCTTCGGCGTCGTCATAGCTGTAGAAGTGCGCTCCGTCGAACCCAGGAACGGTGTCCTTGAGCGAGAGGCCCATCTCTACGAGCTTGTCCTTGACTTCATCCACTGACTTCTGTCCAAAGTTGCGGATGTTCATGAGCTGGGTCTCCGAAAGAGCAACCAGTTCGCTGACGTTGTTGATTCCCTCGCGCTTGAGGCAGTTGTAGCTGCGCACAGACAGGTCGAGGTCTTCGATCGGCATGCTGAGCTCAGTCGAGAGAACGGCGTCGACGGGTGCCGGGCCGATCTCGATGCCCTCAGCAGCGGTGTTCAGCTCGCGCGCCAGACCGAACAACTCGGTGAGCGTACGACCTGCTGACGCGATTGCATCGCGGGGGGTGATTGCCGACTTGGTCTCGACATCTACGACCAGGCGGTCGAAGTCTGTACGCTCTCCGGCGCGAGTTGCCTCGACACGGTAGGTGACCTTGAGAACTGGCGAGTAGATCGAGTCGATCGGCACCTGGCCGGCCTCGCTGTACTCGTTGCGGTTCTGCGTGGCCGAAACATAGCCACGGCCACGCTCGATGGTGAGCTCCAGCTCAAACTTCGCCTTGTCGTTCAACGTGGCGATGAGCAGCTCAGGGTTGTGAATTTCGACACCAGCCGGAGCGGAAATGTCCGCCGCAGTGACCTGGCCTGCACCCTGCTTGCGCAGGTAGGCAGTGATGGGCTCATCGTGCTCGCTGGAAACAACAAGACCCTTGATGTTCAGGATGATTTCGGTGACGTCTTCCTTCACACCGGCGACGGTGCTGAACTCGTGAAGAACGCCATCGATGCGGATGCTGGTTACAGCAGCGCCCGGAATCGAGGAAAGCAGGGTGCGACGGAGGGAGTTTCCGAGGGTATAACCGAAGCCTGGTTCCAGGGGCTCAATGATGAACCGCGAACGGAACTCAGAGATGTTCTCTTCGGTAAGTGTTGGACGCTGTGCAATGAGCACGTGTATTCCTTTCGGCAAAGTGTCCGCTATTTGACACTTAGGCGTTCGTACGGGTGGCGGCCCGCCGTGGGTATTGAGTTGTTGTTACATCGACCGAGCCTGCCGGGATCCAGTCATCCCGACGTAGGTCCCAGCAAGCTCGACCGACGGTTGAAGCGGTGGCTTAGACGCGGCGACGCTTCGGCGGGCGGCAACCGTTGTGCGCCTGCGGAGTTACGTCGTTGATCGATCCGACCTCAAGGCCAGCGGCCTGAAGCGAACGGATAGCAGTCTCGCGACCTGAACCCGGTCCCTTGACGAAGACGTCAACCTTTTTGACACCGTGCTCCTGCGCCTGGCGCGCAGCGGACTCGGCGGAAAGCTGAGCCGCGAACGGCGTGGACTTACGCGACCCCTTGAAACCGACCGTGCCGGACGATGCCCAGCTCAGCACGGCACCGGTGGGGTCGGTGATCGTCACGATGGTGTTGTTGAACGTCGACTTGATGTGGGCCTGGCCCACAGCAACGTTCTTCTTCTCTTTACGACGCGGCTTACGAGCGGCCGATTTTGGTGCTGCCATTGTTTTCTCCTAAAACCTGTATGGCGATGCGAGCAGTGCTCGCTATCGGGCCTTCTTCTTGCCGGCGACGGTGCGCTTCGGGCCCTTGCGGGTACGAGCGTTGGTCTTGGTGCGCTGTCCGTGAACGGGCAGGCCGCGACGGTGACGGATGCCCTGGTAGCTTCCGATCTCGACCTTGCGTCGAATGTCGGCAGCTACTTCACGTCGGAGGTCACCCTCAACCTTGTAGTTACCTTCGATGTAGTCACGAAGAGCGACGAGCTGGTCGTCGGTCAAATCCTTGACGCGGATCTCTCCGCTGATTTCGGTGTCCGCGAGCGCTTTGAGCGCTGTGGTGCGGCCAACACCGTAGATGTATGTCAGTGCGACCTCGACGCGCTTATCGCGCGGGATGTCTACGCCTGCTAGACGAGCCATTGTGGCTTCTCCTATTGATGGGTGGAGGTCTGAAGCAGCACCTGTACACCGGCCTCCAACCGGTGGTGTCCGTTTCGGTGATCGAGCATGTCGAGATCGAAACTTCTGGTGTTGCTTTTGTTTTCTGTTTTCAGTTGTGCTTCGCTGCTCGACTCTGTCGATCAGCGGGTTCCGCTAGCCCTGGCGCTGCTTGTGGCGCGGGTTCTCGCAGATAACCATCACGTTGCCGTTGCGACGAATGACCTTGCACTTGTCGCAGATGGGCTTGACGCTGGGGTTGACCTTCATGATGTTTCCTTGATTTTCGCTGTCTTCGTACCCGCAGGATGCTGCAGGCCGTTACTTTCCAGCCGGACGCCAGTTACGGCATCCGTTTGTCCCTTACTTGTAGCGGTAAACGATCCGACCGCGGGTCAGGTCGTAAGGGCTCAGCTCCACGATCACGCGGTCCTCGGGGAGGATGCGGATGTAGTGCTGGCGCATCTTGCCCGAGATGTGGGCAAGGACTTTGTGGCCGTTGGTCAGCTCAACGCGGAACATTGCGTTGGGCAGAGCTTCGACTACTGCACCCTCAATTTCGATGACACCGTCTTTTTTGGCCATAGCCTCTTCGTCGCTAAAAGTAGAATTTGCTGGTCGTGCGTGGGATGTGGCAGTCGACGAGCACGCAAAAACGGCCCCAAGACACCAAGGATCAATCTTATGTCATTGTCGGGCGTTTCGCCAACTCGGGTAGAGCATCTGTGGTAGCGACCGCGCTCACGCGGGCCTAATGGGAACAACGCCGAGGGGAGCGAGGCGCTCTGCTCCCCCGTCTTCGGCCGTGAATACCCAAATTCCTTGAGCATGCACACCAACGGAATGCTCCCAGTGGGCAGCAGCCGTTCCGTCAGTGGTTACCACAGTCCAGTCATCGGCCTGCGTGTACGTGTCAATCCCCCCGAGCGTTACCATCGGCTCAATGGCAACGGCAAGCCCGTTCTTGACCGCGGGGCCACGCTCGCGGACCCGATAGTTGAACACCGGCGGGGCTTCATGCATGGACCGGCCTATACCGTGGCCCACGTAATCCTCCAAAATGCCGAAGGGCTTGCCGGTGGGGTGGGAATCGATGTACTCCTCAATGGCGACACCAACCTCGTTGAGGTGGCTGGCCGAGGCCAGCGCGGCGATTCCCCGCCACAGCGATTCCTCCGTGACATCCGAAAGC
>JAODMI010000053.1 GCA_025464755.1 Homoserinimonas sp. | reverse complement strand
TGCGGCCGTGGCTGCTCGGTGCCTCCGGAGAAGACCGCACCGGTGAAGGCGGAGGTGATAGCACGCGAGACGAAACCGCATTCGCCGCAGAAGATGTCTTCCCGAGCCATGACTGAGTCACATTGATCACATCGCGTTTGCGCACCCGGAACCGTATGCTGCGGCCGTGACGAGCGGACCATAGGCACCGTGTTCTCTGCCAGCACGGCGGAAGCTGAAGGGTCGGCACGTGAACCCGGACCCGTCGGCCTGGGCTGGGATACAGGTGCCGGGGTGTCTTCGACCCACTTTCGCGGCGGCGCCGCAGGGCCGGCTTTCTGAGGCTTCGGTGTCGGTGCCGCAGCGGGTGCCGATAGTTGCGGTGCCGCAGCTACGGTGCGGCCGCACTCGCCGCAAAAGAGCGCCCCAGACGGCAGAACCGTGCCGCAATATGTGCATTCCATTCAGCGCATCCCCCTCGTACGACCTTGTCCTAGCGCTTGAACAGGTCCCTGACACTATAACCACCAAGAGAGCGGATCGAGACCAACGCCCTAATCCGGTGCCATCGACTTGTGCCCTCGGCCAGCGTTTTTCGCAGTTCTGCGACCGATTCCCAGACTTGGTCGGCCTCGTCGTCCTCTGCCCGCTCTGGAGAAAAGACAGCCCTGTCCACCACCGATGCGAGCACGAGCGGCCGGAGCCCACCAATCGTCTCGGCAACTTCGGTCCGGGTCGCCGAGGGCGGCGGGCTGTAACCGTGGTCGACAACAGCGTCCACGAACTCTCGCCACCCTCCCGCGATTCGTTGGGCAGCTGATCTGGCACGTCGGCGCAAAATGCGACGACGCACCTTGGCGGCCACGATAGCCAAGAACGGGGCGAGCACTATTGCCGCGCCGATAAGCGTCCACCCCAGTACGCGCAGCACAACCATCAGCGCGGCGAGCAGCTCGTTGGGGAGCTCCGGCGCGTCCTGCGTGCTGTCTGGCTGTAGCAGGTCATCGCTGACATCCGGTTCGATGATGGGTGGCTGTACGGGCGACTGGGGCCGTGCCACCTGCGCCGGGTCCTCTGGTTCCTCCGCCGGGATTTCGCGCTCCGGCGGGGTTGGATCTATGGGAATCCACCCATCGCGAGTCGTGTTGACTTCGATCCAGGCGGAGATGTCATCGCCGCGAACAACGGTGACGCCATCTGTGTTTGCTTTTTCGGGGAAGAATCCGACAACAACGCGTGCGGGGAATCCGAGCTCGCCAGCCATCAACGCTGCGGTCACGGCGTACTGCTCTTGGTCACCAATCATGCGCTGGTCACTGAGTAGCTCGCTGATGCGGTCGGCCGCGTGACCCGACCTGCTCAAGGGGTCATCTTCGGCGACACCATGGCTGATGTATCCGTCCGCTCGGAGACCGGCGAGCATTGCCTGTAGCCGCTCTCCATTGCCTTGCGTCGCTCCGACGTAGCGCGTTAGAGTCGCTGCCACTTCTTCAGGAAGCTCTCTTCTCGGCGGCACTTCAGCCGTACCGGGTTCGACATCCCTTAGCTCGGCCGGGGTCGGCTCCGTCGGAACCACCGCTTGCAGCGAATACGAGTCACCGTTCCGTAGCCCGCGCAAGACCGCCGCGGTGCCGGTGACGTCGTTGTAGAAAAACGAACCCTGCAACTGGTCGCTGTTGCCACTGGTGAAGGTCGCCCGCTTGAGTTTGCCGATTGTCGGTACCCAGACTCCTTCGTACTGGTCGATGACCACCTCGACCTCGGCTGACTCCCCCACCACCGCTGACTGGTCTACGGTGGTCGGCACCCGGGTGAAGGAGCCGGATTCACTGCTGAGGACAGCGCTACCGACGGAATAGACAATGCCGTCGTACGTGTCGAGCGTCGCGATTCGAATACGACCTTCGGCTGGCAGCCCTTGCACCGTAAACATGGTGCGCCCCGCCATCGGCTCCTGGTGGTAGGCCCGGAAACCGCTGAGCGGGCTGGCGTAGTGGCGCGGATCGAATGGTTGCTCGATCGATGTGCGCAAAACTTGGCGCTCACTGGAAGGCGGCACGATCGTTGTTACGACAACAGCCACCGCCGCCGCCGCCGCCATGGTGATCACCGCCCCGAGGATGGCTCGCGAGCCGAGGCGGCTGTCGCCGACCGGCGTTGACTTGCTGCCGGCGCCCGCGGATCTGGCGCTGAGACGTTGGATGGACTCTCGACGCCGATACCAGCGCAACCACATCAGCCAGATGAGAATCATCACAAGCAGCGCTAGAGAGTGCCACAGCGGAAGTGCTTCGGTTGTTCGCCCGAAGAGTACCGCGGTGAGGAAGAGGACAACGGGGGCAATTACAGCCAGCTCAGTGTTCTTCGCGCGCAGTGCGACCGAGAGTCCGATCACCACGGTGAGGAGCACGAGGATGAATGCGGGTACGAGCAACGACTCGTAGTCACCAACCGGCAGTGTAATGGTAAGCAGCTGCTTCCAGCCGAATGCAGTGCCGCGCACGAGCTCGAGCAGTCCGTCACCGGTGGGGAGTATCGCGTACGCCGATTCACCGGGCACGGCCAGCGGCACGCCAAGCAGGAGGTAGGACGCGAGGGTAGCGATCAGAACCACAGGACTAGGCAGCCGCAGAACAGCGCCCAGGATGGCAACCGCCGACCCAACGACGAGGACGACGAAGACAAGGAGGACCAGGTGCATCGACTCGTAGATCGGCCATAGGGCCGCTGCTCCTATTGCGGTGGTCAGCCACAGCATCCCAGTGTTGATGACGATGAACGCGAGAGGAGCCCGCCTACGCTTCCTCATGCTGCTGCCAGCCTGGACAGGCTCTTCTTGAGGTCCTCCAGATAGCCGATCGTGAGAACACTTAGTCCGCTCACGGCTCGTAGCCCTGGCACGGCCTCCGGATCGCAGACAATTGCAACGACATCAACCCCGAGCGGAAACGTGGTGGAGGCAGCTCTCAGTTGCGCGGGGGAAGGCATGGATCCGGTGATGAGGTAAGCAACCGAAACGCCCGTGACCTGCTCGGCCGCTATGCGAGCGACATCTGTGATGGCGATCGCCGCTTCGGAATGGTGCACGACAGCCAGCTCGTCGAGCAACCGTGTTCTTGTTAAGGTGCTGAGCTGCTTCACTGCCAGCACTTTGCGCTTGGCGAATTCTGGTGTGCGCTCTCCCGTCACCACAGAAACATTGCGCACCTCTCGAATGGCGCGCACACCCAGCGATCCGGCAACACTAACTGCCAGTTCGAATTCTTCTTCGGTGGCGTAGTCCGCCGAGGCGGAGCTCAGTGCGATAACCAGATGGCTGCGGCGGGTCTCCTCGAACTGGCGCACCATGTATGTGCCTGTCTTGGCCGTGCTTTTCCAGTGGATGTAACGGCGCTCGTCACCTGCGACGTATTCGCGCAGCGCATGAAAGGAGATGTCGCTGTTGGTAAGGTCTCGGGTTGGGCTTCCCTCGAGGTCGCGGATAAGTCCGGTGCTCGTGCTCGGGATGGCGATGGTACGGGGATGTACGACAAGTTCGCTGGCGTCTGTCCAGACAAGTTCGCGGCGAACCAAGCCGATCGGGTCTGCCCTAACCGTGCGGATGGGGCCGACTCGCATCACGCCACGCTGGCCTGTGGGGATACTGACGGTGTCGTCGAATGTGGCACCGCTGGCAAGCGACGGCATGGCGATTTCTGCCAGCCCTGGGCCGACGGGGACTTCGACCTTGACTCCGAGGACTCGGTGCCGCGATGGGTTGGTGAGCGAGATGACGGCCTCCGCAGGCTCGCCGACGACAACCCGGCGGTGTCGGAGCACCAGCGTGATGGTGAATGCGTTGCGGCCGACAAGGTACACGGAGGCAATGGCGATCAGCACTACCCCCGCATATCCAACCGCAATCAGTTCCGTCCAAGCGAAGCTGTAGCCGAAAAGAAAGGCGAGTGGTACGAACAACGCCAGCACCCAGCCAAGCGGTGTGACGACCGAACCTATCCGCTTCCCCCAGCTGGTCAGTACTGCCCCGGCGACTCTCATGGTACGTACGACTGACACTATGCCGTCTGCCAGCACACCATCACGATTGCCGACGATCCGCGTTCTGGCGTTGGTGAGCCCTATCGTCGCCGTGTCAGGAACTTCTGCGCGGGTGCTCGTCAGATACTGGCGGGCAGCGCTTTTGGTTGTCGGGGAAACTTTCGGGCTCACACCGCTTGCCTGTCGCTGGGCGGCGATGTTTCCATCAGGATCTGGCCAATCATGCTCGACGCAGTGACCCCGTCAAATTCTGCTTCTGCGTCGAGGACGAGCCGGTGAGCGAGGACCGGTTCGGCCAGGGCCTTGATGTCGTCTGGGATGACATAGTGGCGTCCGTTGGATGCGGCGAGCGTCTTGGCTGTGCGGATAAGCGCCAGAGCACCGCGCACGCTCGCGCCGAGGCGCACCTCCGTCGCGCCGCGAGTAGCTTCAACCAGACGGGAAACGTAGTCGTTGATGGTCGGGTCGACATGCACGGTGCGGGCGAGCGCGGCCATCTCGACTACCGCATCGGCCGGGATTATGGCCGGTACTTCAGTTTCGTGCGCCTTAACTCCGGCACCTTCGAGGATGCGTAGGGTGGAGGCATGGTCTGGGTAGCCGATGGACGTCTTCATGATGAACCGGTCGAGTTGCGCTTCGGGGAGCCGGTAGGTGCCGGCCTGCTCGATGGGGTTCTGCGTTGCGATGACCATGAACGGTGCACCGACTGGATGTGTGACACCGTCGACGGTCACCTGGTTCTCCTCCATAACCTCTAACAGAGCTGCTTGCGTCTTCGGGCTGGCCCGGTTGATTTCATCAGCCAGCACGATGTTCGCGAAGATCGGTCCGGAGTGGAAGTCGAAGGTACCGCTGCGCTGGTCATAAACGCTCACCCCAGTGATGTCCCCCGGCAGCAGGTCGGGCGTGAACTGGATACGGCTGGAGCTACCTTTGACGCTTTGCGCCATAGCCCGCGCCAGTGATGTTTTGCCCGTTCCCGGGAAGTCCTCCAGCAGAAGGTGCCCTTCGCTCAGCAATGCAGTGAAGGACAACCGGATGACGAAGCTCTTTCCGAGCAGTACCTGGTCGACGTTGGAGACCAGGCGGTTGAAGATGTCGGAGAACCAGTCGGCTTGCTCTGGTGTCATAGTCATTGCGTTGCCTTTCCGGCTTTCGTCTGATGTACGTCACAGCTGTCTTTAGAGTGTCGGCTGTCACGGTGTCGTGCAGGAGCCTTCTGCGAATCCTGGATCCCGGTAAGACTCGGCTCCGTAGGTGACCTCGGCTTGCACTCGCACAAGCGTTGTTCCGTCCTCCGCTGCAGGCTGCGGTGCAGGCTCGGTTGTAGAGTATGCGGTCCATCCGTTCTGTTGGTGCACTCCCGCGCCGTTTCCCGGATTGTAGGAGTACCAGAACGTCACGGTCGGAGAGCCGCCGTTGCGCGGATCGTTGGATACGGGCAACGATCCAACAACGCAGCTGGTGAGTGTCGCCCGGCTGTTGACCGGGGTGACCGTGGTTCCATCGGACGGCGCACCGCAATAGTCGTCGACTACTGCGTCGCGGCAGGCCCGGAAGGTCACGGTCTGAGGGTTGCCGTACACGGAGGCGTCTTCCGCGGAGGTGAGCCACTGACCGGGAACAACATCGCGCCAGGCGCCGGCGTTGTTGAACTGGTATTGATACCTGACTGCGGCCGGAGTGATCACACCCGCGCGTATGTCGTATTGGCCGGTGGTGCCGTTCTGCTCAACCGTGGCGGTCCCAGTCGCCTTTCCCGGGGTCTCTTTCACTTCTACCGCCCCAGAAGTTGTGGGGGTGCAGAAAAGCCCGTTGTCGGCGTAGACAACGTAAACAAATGTGTCACCGTCCGAGACGTCCGTGTCGGTCCATGGATTAGTTGTGGCGCCCGGGATGGCATGGGGATAGTTGCCGTGCGTGCAGTCAGTGGGGATGTTTCGGTCATGTGAATCGAACCTTCCGATCCGATAGGTGCCAGATGCTGCACCGTTCCAGTCGGCATCGCCGGTCCAACTCACGCGAACGTGGCCGGCGGCGTTGTGCACAACAGCTGCGAGACCGGTTACCGCCGAAGGGGCACCAACAGTCTTCACCGTGACTGGGGAGCTGCGGTTCCATTCCGCCTCGGAGACGTCGGCACTGTTTCGCGCGTGCACCGTCACCGCGTAGTCCTGGTTCGGCTGGAGGCCGCTCGTGATGGCGAGGGAGGTCGCGCGTCCGGCACTGAGCGTTTTGGACACATTGGGCCCCGTAATCGTTACGGTGTAACCGTTCACAGCCGTTCCGGGAGCCTGCACGCGCGCCGCCTCCCAACTCACATTGATGGCGGCGGGCGTGCTTGATGATGGGGCTGCGGTGACGGATGCTGGCGCATCGGGAAGATAGTCAGCACTCATGGGTTCGCTCAGCGCGCTGGGTTCTGAAGCTCCTATGCCGTTGGTGGCCACGACGCGGAACTCATATTGGGCGCCGATGGACAGATCGGTCAGCTCGCAGCGCAATTGCATCCCGCAGTCCTTGCGGTAGCCGCCATTGTTGGCACTGATCACCTCATACCGGGTGATGGCTGAGTTGTTGAAGGCGGGCGCGGTGAGGCGCAGCGTAAGGACTCCTCCGACATACGCGCCGGTCGCCCGGGAGGGCGGCGGTGGCGCATCCGGCGCATCCTGCACCGACAGCGTCACGGTTCCCCAAACCAGGCGCTCGGCGTCTTTTGTCGCGTCAGAAACCTGATATTGCAGCCGCGTATCCGCGGGCGAAGCTTCCTCAGACACGGTTACCGAAAGCCGGCTCCGGTCTGCACTTGGGACAACCTGAACTCCGGCAGGCAACTGACCGCCGTCGATGCCCCTGATGGCCACGACCTGCAGCGGTTTACCCGGGAAGGGGTTGGTCGCCTCATCGTTGGCTAGCACATCGACGACTGTTGTCTGCCCGCGTGGGACGACTTGGGCATCTGTAGCGGGCTTAGCCAGTGGTCGGCTGGAGGCGACAACGTTCACTTGGATGCGGCCGGATCGACCATCGGACAAATCATCCCGCACGGCCAAGGTCAACGCCGTGCTGAGTCCTTTTCGGGCTTCCTCGTCGGCTCTGAGGGTCAGGGTGCTGCCGCTGAGGCTGTAGCTGAAATTAGTGGGCAGCGGTTGGAGCGCCGTGTAGGAGAGCTCGTGCAGATCGTCCGGGTACGGGTACGTTGTCAGCTTCAGCAGATCCAGAACCTTCTCCTCCCCCGGCTCGAACTCGATAACGCCCCCGGTGAACACGGGCGGCTGATTTTCGCGCGGCGTCACCTCGATGGGAAGAACCAGGGTCGCCGTGCGACCGTGGGGATCGGATGGCGTATCACCATCTGTCACTTCGAAGGATACGGAGGCGGGGCCGAAATACTTATCGGCGGAGGTGAATCGAAGAGTGTCGTTGTCGACGATGAGGCTGTCACCGTTGGAGTGGGTCGCCTGGACGGTGGTCGTGTCGGTTAGTTGCACATCGGCTCCGCCGATAGCCACGACATATTCGCTCAGTTCTATGGTCACGGTGGCCTCACTGGGCACCTTGATGCGTTTGGCGCGGCGGTCCAGCTGCGGGAGGGCGTCGTCATAACCGGGAACCCAGACAAACGCGTAGGAGACCACCGTCTCATCGTCCGGGTGTGTGACGGCGAACGGGATGATTTGGCTCTTGTCGCCAACCGTTACTTCGATTTTTTTGTCGACGGTGACTGCGGCCGCGTCTGCATAACCGGAAAGCAAAGCGAGGTCGAGTTCTCGGGAATCTCCATCAGCGAAGAACACATTGCTCAGCACATCAACGGGTACGACCTCGCGATCAAGGATGTCGGAGAGTGTGAGCACTGTGTCAGTGGCGATGGGATACGCCCGCGCAGCTTCAGGATCCACGTTTACGGCGATGAAATTGGAGCTTGTTCCCCCGAACTGGTTTTCGATTGTATAAACAAGCCCATACCGCCCCACCGCGGAAGGGGGCGTGATGGTGACGATGTTGTTATCGATAGTGGCTGTGATGTCCGGGCTGTTCGGCTCGACGGATGTCACCGTGAGCTGCCCTCCGTCCGGGTCAGAGTCGTTGGCCAGGACGCGCACAGAGACGGAGCTGCCCGGTCGCGCCTCAACCTCATCCTCGATGGCCACCGGGTTCCGTGCTCCGTCGGCTGGCGCACTGATGCCCACGCGGACAGTACCGGATGCGCGGGCACCTAAAGCATCCATTACGGTGTAGCTAAAGGTGTCAGTACCCGCCGAATACCCTCCGGCCTCATATTCAATAAAGTCTGTGCCTACCCGCGTCACAGCACCTTTCTCGGGGCTCGACTCCTGGCCTAGCAGTTGCACCGAGTCACCGTCGGGGTCTATGCCGCCGAGCGGGATGCGGATGCTGACCGTTTCACCGGCGAGGACCCGGGCGGTCACGACTGATGGCACCGGAGCGTTGTTGGTCTCCTGGACTGCTTCACGAACAGCGATTCGCACCTGCGCCTGGGCCACCTGGCCGTCCGGTCCGGCTACTTCGTAGACGGCGGTGAAGTTACCGGTCTGCTCTGGTGCCAAATAACGGAGCCTGCTTCCGGAGGCGAAGAGCAGTCCGGATCCTGCGGTCAGACCAGTTGTGAGCTGAGGGTTGAGGGTGAGCGCTTCGCCGTCTGGATGTGCATCGTTCTCAAGAACTGGCACGTCGATCGCATCGCCGACCCGCACCGTGACGGAGTCATCAGTTGCCACAGGGCTCTGCAACTGGTCTGGGTGTGGAATCTCAATAACGGTGACCAGGCCCTGCACTTCGGCCAGACCGTTGCTGATGCCGTAGGTGAAAGAGACTGGGCCGTTTTCCAGTGGCGCGATCAGGGTCACGCGGATCGCGCGTTGTTGGAGCACGTCGGCACGCACGCCGGTATGGGGATCCAGATTGGCCACTCCAGTTACGAGCAACACACCCCCGGCTGGATCGATGTCCATCGCCGCAACCTGCAGGGTCTCACTGCTCAGCGTCTTCACAAAAACCGTTTTCGGAATAGTGATGGGCTCGGTATTCGCCTCGGGGGGAACCTCGACCTCGACTCGCACGATCCCGGTCACGGTCTGGTCCCCATCCGTGACGACATACTCGAGGAGGTGCGTTCGAATCTGGTCGCTGGCAAAGGTGAAGGTCCCGGCCTCGTAGCTTGGGCTGATCGTTGCACCTGTCTTGGCCGGGACACCGCTAAGGCGCAAGACTCCGGTACCGCCGCGAACATGCTCCAGTGGCGTAACGGTAGCCGTCTGGCCGGCATAGGCGAGCACAACGAATTCCTCTGCCACGATGGGAACCTCCCCTGCGGCACGCACAGTGACAGCAAGCGTCCCAGCGCCTTCCGCCTGCCCATCTGAGACGGATAAGGCGACTGCCCGGATGCCCGCCGAAGCCCCGCCCTCTTGGAAGACGACGCTTCCTTCAGGCCGGTGACTTACCCCGTCAGGGGCGGCCACTGCTGCGCCTGTCAGGTAGAACGCGTCGCCGTCCGGGTCAACCCAGTCGCCCAGCACAGAGGCAGTCACCCGGCCGTTCTCGGCCACGGTTGCCTTGGTCTTGCGCACCTGCACCGGGGCCGAGTTCTCGCCATCAGCTCGGATTACCACCCGAACGGCTGCGCTTGCGCTTCCTCCCCGACCATCACTGATGTCGTAGGTGAAGGTCAGTTCCCCAGTGGAGCCTGCGATGAGAGTGAGCTGCAACTGCTGGCGGTTGTTTATCAGGTCCAGGCTGCCGACGTTCTCGTCGATAGCGGCAACGGCGGTGATGACCAGTACGTCTCCGTTGGGATCGAAGTCGTTCAGCACGACGGGCAGCACCGTACTGCGGCCGGCGCGCGCGCCGAACTCGTCATCCAGTGCGACGGGTGGGGCTTGCTCCTTCTCATATTCGGGAGGGGCTTCTTCGTCGTTCTCCTCAACGTCCTCGTGGTCGTCGTCTGCGACGATAAGGTCGTCCCAGTTGTTGATGAGTTCTCCACCGCGCTGCACTGCCCAGCTGTTGCCGGATG
>JAODMI010000051.1 GCA_025464755.1 Homoserinimonas sp. | reverse complement strand
GGACGACGTGCACGCCAAGATCGCTGAACAGAACCAAACGTCGCGCGCCTGACCGAACTTGAGGCGCCTACTCGGCCAGTGTCTGCAGTAGCGCTTCCCCATACTTCGCCAGCTTGTTCTCGCCGACGCCGCTAACCGCTGACAGACCCTCCAGCGAGACTGGGCGTGACGTGGCTATGGCCCGCAGAGTGGCATCTCCGAACACGATGTAAGCGGGTACGCCCTGCTCCCGCGCCTGGGCGGCACGCCACATCCGCAACCGTTCGAACAGGTCAAGCGCCTCCCCGGAAAGGTTGCTCACCGCGGCCTGGGTGGATGAGCGCTTCGATGCCCTCGGCGCACGCTCCGGCTCCCGCCGCAGTAAGACAGGACGGGAGCCGTTCAGCACGGCTGCGCTCTGGGCAGTCAAAACAAGCGTGCCGAATCCGTCAGACCCTACGGCCAACAAGCCCTGCGCCAGAAGTTGCCGCACGATTCCGCGCCATTCCTGTTCGCTCAAATCGGTTCCAATGCCGAACGTGCTGAGCGAGTGATGGTTGTTCTGCGTGACCTTCGGGGTTTGCCGGCCGAGCAGAATATCGATCGACTGGCCTGCCCCGAACTTCTGCCCCCGCTCGCGCTGCAACCGTACGACGGTCGAGAGCAGCTTCTGCGCCGGAACAGTACCGTCCCACGCTTGCGGCGGAGTAATGCAGGTGTCGCAGTTGCCGCACGGGCTGCTGGTTTCCCCGAAATAGGCGAGCAACTGCATCCGACGGCACTGAATGGTTTCGCAGAGGGCCAGCATTGCGTCAAGGTGCGAACCCAGACGGCGGCGGTGTTCAGCATCACCCTCCGACTGATCGATCATGCGTCGCTGTTGCACGACATCCTGAAGTCCGTAGGCGAGCCAGGCGGTGGAGGGTAGCCCGTCACGGCCGGCACGGCCCGTCTCCTGGTAGTACCCCTCGACCGATTTGGGCAAGTCGAGGTGTGCGACAAAACGGACATCGGGCTTGTCAATGCCCATACCGAAGGCGATCGTGGCGACCATAATCATGCCGTCTTCACGCAGAAAGCGAGACTGATTGGCTGCCCGGACGTCAGCGGGAAGCCCCGCATGGTAGGGAAGCGCAGCGATCCCCCGATCGACCAGGTACTGCGCGGTAGATTCCACGGAGGCACGGGAAAGGCAGTAGACAATGCCAGCATCTCCGTCGTGCTCTGCCCTTATCAGGGCGAGTAGCTGTGACTTCGGATCGTTCTTCGCCACGATGCGATATTGAATATTAGGCCGGTCGAAGCTGGCAACGAAGTGCCTGGCGTCCTCGAGCTGGAGACGGCGGGCAATCTCGCCGTGCGTCGTTTCGGTTGCGGTGGCGGTCAGCGCGATGCGAGGGACGGCAGGCCAGCGCTCATGCAACACCGACAGCTGCAGGTAGTCGGGGCGAAAATCGTGCCCCCATTGCGAAACACAATGAGCCTCATCGATGGCAAAAAGTGCGATGGTGCCCCTGTTCAGCAGGTCCACGGTCGCCGCTACCCGCAGCCGTTCAGGGGCGAGGTAGAGCAAATCCAGCTCTCCGGCAACGAAAGCCGCCTCAACTCGCCGTCGCTCCTCAGCATCTTGGGTGGAGTTGAGGAAAGCTGCGCGGGCTCCGACTGCCGACAGCGCATCCACCTGATCTTGCATGAGGGCAATCAGCGGCGAAATGACCACTCCAGTACCGGCCCGAACGAGTGCCGGCACCTGGTAGCAGAGCGACTTGCCGCCCCCTGTGGGCATGAGGACCAGAGCGTCACCGCCGTCGATGACGTGACGGATGATGTCAGCCTGATTGCCGCGAAAGTCGTCGTAGCCGAAAACTCGTCGCAAAACGTCGATGGCGTTTTCAGGCGCCACGGTTGGATCCGACACCGGTAGCTCACGCATCGCCTGGTCTGTGCTCGGAGCCATCTCCCCAGGGTAGCCGGGTCGCCTGGTCGCACAGCCAAGAAGCAAGCTCCTGTGGGCACGCGGCCCTTCGGCGGCAACACGGGCCATCACCGGAATGCACTGCTACCGGCCAGGGTACGCGCACAAGTCTTACCGCTTCTGCGCGCCCCTCTTGAGCGTCTTCTCGTCAAGCGGTGCGGTGCCGGATGCCCTGAGCGTCGAGTAGTAGGCGCGTGCTTCGTCCTGGCGCTCAGCCTCCGCACCACTCGCAATGGCAGCACGGAGGTGCTCCGGCGCGAAGCCGAACGCATCCACAAGATCTTGTGCGTGCGGACGCAGCCGCGCAATAAGCCGATCGATGTACGCGGTGACGGCTTGAGCGCGCTGCGGCGAGAGACGACCGTTTATGAGGTACCAAGCCAGGTGTTTCTCCACCAGCCCGAGGCCAAACACACCGTGCAACCAGGCCAACACCTGCTTCGTTCCGGGGTCAGCGACAGCGTCGACGGCACGCGTGAAGGACTCCCATTGCAGCAGTTCGGCGTGGGCACGGGCAGCTGCGATCAGCTCATTCTGCTGCGAGTTGAAGAGGGCGGCCGCCGCCTTCTTCGACATCTTGGACGCGGGCCGCAGCTTGCCGGCTATGTCGGCAATCATCGTCTCGACCCGGTCGGTGAGAAGTTCACGCTGGACCGCGGGGGAACGCAGCTCATGCACGGAGCGAGCCGTGGACCCGAAATCACGACCGGTCTGGGCCAGCGAGCGCCTACCAGTGCCGTGGTATGCCTTATCCGCGGCCTGCCCCACAGCGTAGCGGGCAAGGACGCCG
Organism: Homoserinimonas sp.; assembly: GCA_025464755.1. Taxonomy (GTDB): domain Bacteria; phylum Actinomycetota; class Actinomycetes; order Actinomycetales; family Microbacteriaceae; genus RYN-87. The sequence continues at coordinate 6,887 of JAODMI010000051.1, read as the reverse complement.
GCATCAGCACCCTCGAATTTCAAACCGTAATCGGTCAGCAGACGTTTGGCGACCAGCTGCAAGAGCACATTGTTGTCGCCTTCGAAGGTCACGTACACGTCGAGGTCTGCCCGAAGGCCAACCAGCCTGTTCTCGGCCAAAAAACCGGCACCGCCGCAGGCTTCGCGCGCTTCCTGAAGCGTGTCGAGAGCGTGCCAGGTAGACATCGGCTTCAACGCTGCCGCCAGCGTTTCCAAGTCTTGTCGGTCTTCATCCGTGTCCGTTTTACCGCTGAAGACCGAGTCGAACTTCACCAGGAAGTCATCGTGCGCGAACGTCTGCGCATACGTGGTGGCAAGGCGAGGGATGAGTCGACGCTGGTGGCGCTGGTAATCCATCAGCATTTCTTCGTCAGTGTCGCTTCCGGCGGCAAACTGACGCCGCTGATTGCCGTACGTGACGGCGATGGCCAGCCCCATGGCTGATGCCACCGTGGCAGCACCGTCAAGCGAAACGCGCCCCTGCACAAGAGTTCCGAGCATGGTGAAGAAGCGGCGGCCGGGGCTGTCGATGGAAGACGTGTAGGTGCCGTCTTCTGCGACATCACCGTACTTGTTCAACAGGTTCATGCGGGGTACGCGCACGTCGGTGAAGTGCAGACGTCCGTTGTCGATGCCGTTCAGCCCACCCTTGTAGCCGTCATCTTCCCCGCCGATGCCGGCCAGGAAGTTCAGGTTCTCGTCTCGGATGGGAACGTAGAAGCAGTGCACGCCATGGTTGACTCCACGCGTGATCAGCTGGGCGAACACGGCCGCCGCAGTACCGTGCTGGCCCGCATTGCCGAGGTAGTCCTTCCACGCCCCGCGGAACGGCGTGTTCAGAACAAATTCCTGCGTTCGTTCATCGTAAGTGGCGGTCGTGGCCATGGAGGCGACATCGGACCCGTGCCCGGTCTCCGTCATGGCGAAAGCGCCCGGGACCGTGAAGCTTAGGATGTCGGGCAGGAATGTCGTGTGGTGGTAGCTGGTACCCAGTTGGAGAACGGCAGAACCAAATAGCCCCCACTGCACACCCGCCTTGATCTGCAGTGACGGATCAGCTGCGACCAGCTCTTCGAAGGCGGTGATGTTGCCGCCATTGTCTTCCAAACCGCCGACCGCGCGCGGGAACGGACGATTGACCTCGCCTTCACTGGCCAAGATTTGCATCTGCGCACGCACCCGTTCACGCTGCTCCGCGAGTGTTTGACCTTCGATCCGATGCAAATCCGGGCGCTTAGTGAACTCGCGGGCCTTCAGGCGCACATCTGCCCAGGTCCCGAGCAGCTGCCAGCGCAGGGAAGCAACATCGACAGAGGGTGTGATGCCTTGCGCCGCCTCATCGAGGTGCCCGTCAACTTCTGCCTCAATCGACGTGCTTGCCGGTGGAACGGACCCAAGCGTGTTCGTGTGCGGTGCAATGTCAACCATGATGCCCTCGACCCTCGAATGGAACAGCTGAACGTGTCTCCACCGTAGAGACGACAGCCCCGCAGCCAAACTCCGCAGTGACGCGCCTACAAAGATTCACCCGAGGGGAGCGCACCATGACTGTGGATACCTACAACCGGCGGCGCTGGCGCCGGTTGGGTCTCCACAACTAAGGACTGCTTACGCGCCTGGCGCAGCACCACCCAGCTGTACAACGCAAGCGTGCCCGCCGTGACGACTACTCCGATGGGGCTTCCTGCTGCCGCGTTCATATCAATGAGACCGAACGCGCCTAAAGCGAACAGGCTGGCGTTGTTGACGACGTGCACGACAATCGCCGCCTCGAGCCCACCGGTGCGCACGGTCAGCCAGGCGGCAAAAACGCCGAAGACAGCAACATCCAAAAGCCCCCAGATGTCGTAAAGGTGGCCGAGCACGAAAAGGGGAACGGGAAGCAAAATTGCGAAAAGTGGATGACGCAACCAACCCCCGATGGTTTGCATCAGGTAGCCGCGAAACACGTACTCCTCTGCGGTGGCCTGCAACGGTACAAGCAGCAGCACAATCACCAGCAGTATCCAGGTGCGATCGGATACGTCGGGGGCAGGTAGGGGCTCCCCCACTAGCGGCGGCAGGATGAGCAGGTACAGGGCGAAGGATGCGGAAAATGTTAACAGCGCTGGAACGACCAGGCGCAGCATCCATCGCCAACGCAGCCGGCCCGTGACTGAAGACAGCAACCCGAGCGGGCGTGCCCCCATGATGGCGGTCGCAAGTAGCAACGCGGGAAGCATGATCGCAACCGACCCGAGGGTGAAGAGGAGAACCACTGGGTCACTGAGATCCACCACCCCACCGTTCACGAGAGCGTCAAAGGGATCGCCCACGTTATCCGGGAACGCAAAGGACAGCCCAAAGAAGAACACCAGGATAGAGACGGTGAAGATGAGGTAGAACGCGACCGCGATGACACCCGTGACCAGCGGCTTCCACCACCGGTATCCGGTCCAGGATCGGGCAGCGCGATGGTAGGGAAGCATTTCTATAACCTATCGAAGGTAACGAAGCAACAACGACTCACGCCAGCTAACCATTGGGATGCGCTGGTGCGTACGGCTGTGAACCGGCAAAAAAGCGCATAGTCGATTAGCGGCAATCTCTCAGCCACGCTAGCGTAGATACCGGTCTTACGACCCATTCACCCAGGACGCGACCACGCAGACTCTCTCCCTAGAGGCCTCTCGTGTGCGTACGGTGAGGCTCTGACGGAGCGATTCCAATGATCGCTCCCGCTCCCGCCGTTAACGGCGCCGGAGACACTCACGGCCTACCCGTCCGCCAGTAAGAGCATCCCAATTTCGCCGTCCTCGTGGCGGCTGCGTGGGGTGCCTTGGAGTAGCAAGTGACCGACATCATCGCCCTCAAGGCGGAAAAACTTTACAAAGCGTTTGGCAAACGACCACTCGAAATGGTCAAGAAACTCAAGGCAGGTGCCAGCAGAGCCGATGTGGCGCCACTGGGCACCGCCGCCGTCATCGACGCCTCTTTCGACGTCAAGCGTGGTGAAATCTTCGTCGTCATGGGCCTATCCGGTTCTGGCAAGTCGACGTTGATCCGGATGCTCAACGGACTTCTCGAGGCAACCTCCGGCAACGTCACGGTGGCCGACAAGCCGATCATGGGAATCCCGGCCAAACAGTTGCGCGAGATTCGCCGCCGTAGCATCTCCATGGTCTTCCAGCACTTTGCCTTGTTGCCGCACCGCACTGTCATCGACAATGTCGCTTATGGCCTCGAAATCCAGGGCGTCAGCCGACATGAGCGGATGCAGCGCGCTCTAAAAATCATCAACCTGGTGGGGCTCGATGGCTGGGCTGACCACCTCCCTGCCGAGCTTTCCGGCGGCATGCAGCAACGGGTGGGCCTCGGCCGGGCACTTGCCACAGACACGGACATCCTTCTGATGGATGAGGCCTTCTCGGCGCTCGACCCGCTCATCCGTCGCGAGATGCAGGAACAGCTGGTGGAGCTGCAGGCTGACCTCGGCAAAACGATCATCTTCATCACCCACGACCTGAACGAGGCGATGTTCCTCGGCGACCGGATTGCGGTCATGCGCGATGGTCGAATTGTGCAGATTGGCACGCCGGAAGAGATTCTCACCGACCCGGCGAACGACTATGTCGCCCAGTTCGTGCAGGATGTCGACCGCGCGCGGGTGCTGACTGCGTCGAGCGTCATGGAACCGGCCCTCTCCGTCGTCAACGCAAGCGCCGGCCCGCGGGCCGCACTTCGCGTTATGCGCGACTTCCAAACGTCAGCAGCACTGGTGGTGGGCCGCGGCCGCACCTTCAACGGGGTGGTCCGCGATCGCGAGGTCATGCGCCAGGTGAAGGCCGGTGAGACACAGTTGCTACCAACGGATGATGTCGCGTCGGTCAGCCCGGACGTCCTGCTCGTCGACCTTGTCGAATTGTCTGTCGGGTCAGATTTGCCGATAGCGGTGGTGGATGAGAAGCGTCGCCTTCTCGGGGTGATCCCCCGAATCACCCTGCTCGCCGCTCTCGGCAATGTCAGCGCAGACACGGTCGACTTGCCGGCGAGCCAGCCGCCCGCGACGATTCCCGTCAACGTCATCACCGAAACCCTGCGTGAAACCGCCGAAATTGGAGCCCAGTCATGAGCGACTTCCGCATTCCCCTGGGAAAATGGGTCGACGTTTTCGTTGACTGGGTCACCGACACGTTGGGATTCCTGTTCGATTTCATACGGGTCATCTTCGACGGCGCGTATGAGGGTGTCGACTACATGCTCGCCTCTCCCCCGTTCTGGGTGATCATCGCGATCGCCGCGGTTCTAGCTTTTCTTACCCGTGGGTGGAAGTTCGCTGTTGGCGCCGTTATCGGCCTGATCATCATTGTTGGTGTCGACCAGTGGGGCAACGCCATGGACACGCTCGCATTGGTACTGGTTGCCAGCGCGCTCGCCATCCTCATCAGCGTTCCGCTCGGCATCCTGGCCGCCAAGTCTCCGGTGGCGTCGAGCATCATCCGACCGGTTCTCGACTTCATGCAAACCATGCCGGCCTTTGTCTACCTGATTCCCGCCCTCATCCTGTTCCGCGTCGGCGTGGTGCCCGGCATCGTGGCAACCATCATTTTTGCGATGGCCCCCGGCGTTCGCTTGACCGAGCTCGGCATTCGCGGAGTTGACCGCGAGGTCGTCGAAGCCGGCCAGGCATTCGGTGCGTCGCCCTGGCGCATCCTGCGTCAAATCCAGTTGCCGCTTGCCCTACCTACCATCATGGCCGGCATCAATCAGGTCATCATGCTTTCGCTGTCGATGGTTGTCATCTCTGGCATGGTCGGTGCTGGCGGATTGGGTTCCCAGGTGGTCATGGCCCTCAACCGCATCGATGTCGCACTCGGCTTCGAGGCGGGGCTTGCCGTGGTGATCCTCGCGATCTATCTCGATCGCCTGACCGCAGCTCTGGGCAGGGGCGGCACACCCCTCGGACGTTTCGTTGCCTCGCGTAAGCAGCAGAAGGTAGAAGCTCAGCCGCAAGCGCTTCGGGTCTAGAAAAACTTGCGGATGCGACGTGCATCCGTGACACCGCACGCGAATACCCGCGCGCACCAATCGTCAACCCCAGTCACCACAGCAGGTGGCACGAAAGGAAGACACACATGAAGAAGCACACAAGAGTCGCAATCTCCTTGGGAGCCGTCGCGCTCCTCGCCCTCACCGGTTGCGCAGCGGGCGACGACACCGCCGCCGGCGACGGCGAGAACAAAAATCTCACGATCGCCGTCTTCAACGGCTGGGACGAGGGCATTGCGGTGTCCGAGCTGTGGAAGGCCATCCTCGAAGAGAGGGGCTACACCGTCGAGTTGGAGTACGCCGACCCGGCTCCCGTCTTCGCCGGCCTGTCGACCGGCGACTACGACGTGAACTTCGACGTATGGCTGCCGACCACTCACGCTTCCTACCTTGAGGAGTACGGTGACGACATCGTCGAGCTCGCCGCATGGAACGGTGAGGCGAAGAACACCATCGCCGTGAACGCGGATGCTCCGATCGATTCTCTTGCGGAGTTGGCTGCAAACGCCGACCTCTTCAACAACCAGATCGTCGGCATTGAACCGGGTGCTGGTTTGACCGAGGCTGTCACCACCGAGACGATTCCCACCTACGGCCTTGAGGACATGGAATACCTGACCTCCTCGACTGCTGCCATGCTCGCAGAGCTGACCGCGGCGACAAAAGCCGGTGAAAACATTGCCGTAACTCTTTGGGAGCCGCACTGGGCGTACGGCAGCTTCGACCTGAAGAACCTTGAAGACCCGGAGGGCAGTCTCGGCGCCACGGAGACCATTCACGCGTATGGCAAGTCTGACTTCGCAACCGAGTTCCCGGAGGTCACGGAGTGGTTCGCTGGGTTCGAGCTGGACCTCGACCGCCTGTATGACCTCGAAAACGCCATGTTCGTGAACTACGACGGCCAAGATTACGCGCCCATCATCGCCAAGTGGATTGCAGACAACCAGGAGTACGTGGACGGCCTAACCGCCTAACCACCCGCTGGTCGAACGTGTCGTCACCGAAGGTCCCCGTTCGCTGAGCTGAGCGGGGACCTTCCGCGTCCGCGGCGCACGCTACCGCTCGCACTTCCCTCTATCTTCTTCACGATCGCGCCGTGAGCAGGCTCGGCCAGGGCTACCAAGGTCGGCGACTTATCAGGGTGAGCCTTATGGGGCCGCAGCAGATGTGGCCGTGCGTTCGCTAAAACCTGAACGCTGCCTCACAATCAAAAATAAGATATGTGATTCACTTTCACATCCCCTACGCTGGCAGCGTGTATGCATCCAGGAAGCGGGAGACGCGGCGCCTTCGCCGCTATCTGCGCAACAGTGGGCTCGGCCACAAGATCGCGATCGGCTTCACTGCTGTTATGGCCGTCATCACCCTCATCCTGGTCGCGGTCGCTCTTATCCCCCGCGGATAACGCGAGCTTGCGCTGTCGAACGGGTCGAACCTGCTCGCGGTCCTACCGGCGGAGTCCGCACCGGCTCCGATAGCGTTGTCCCCATGCACAAACGCGCGCCCAGCCCGGAAAGACGGTGGGGTGTTACGGATGCCGCAGCGGCCCTCCTCCTCACTGTGCTGCTTCTGGCTCTCGCGCCGAATCTGCGGCTGCCAGAGCCTTGGTCCACGCTTGTGGGTCTGCTTATCATCTGGGTTCCCCTGTTGGGCGCTGTGCTGTTAGCCACTTTCGTGCGCGGCAGTTCTTCCCTTGCCCGCGATTTCGGGTTTCGCATCACCGGTCTGGACATCCTCGTGGGCCTCTTCCTTGGTCTTGCCCTGCGCACCGTTGTCAGCATCATTGAGGTGATCGCCTACGGTCGTCTGCCTATGGAAGCAGCAACGTTCGGCCCGGTC
>JAODMI010000049.1 GCA_025464755.1 Homoserinimonas sp. | reverse complement strand
GGAATTAATGGGTCCCCACTTCGGGGGACAATTCGGGGTGCCCTGTCCCCAACTAGACCCCCATAAGGCCCACTTGAAACAGGCTCGTGTCCCGCTTATTGGGGTCTAGCCCGAAGTTCACCACTGCTGACATCCGCTCCATCGCATCCTTGTGCTGATCGGTTGAGACGTGCTGATATCCCCGGGTGACAGCGAACGAGTTGTGCCCCATTGGCTCCATGATGATTTTCTCCGAAACACCAGCTTGCAGGAACAGAGACGCCCCGGTGTGGCGTGCATCATGCAGGCGGATCTTCTTCCCGATGACAGTGACTGCATGTACTTGGCCTTATTGCGTTCTATATAGAACGCAATACAAGCATATTCATCAGCACATGCATTACCCGGACGTTCCGGAAAGTTCTGGGTGGCTCAAATCCCCGTAGATTCGGGGTTTTCTATACAAGAATGGGGGCCGTTTCACCTGAACCATCGCACTCGTAATGAGAAGGTCGTCAGTTCGATTCTGACAGGCGGCTCCACTGAAAACCTCCTCAACCATGTGGGCTTTCTTTTTCTCGAGGTCGTGCCCGCGCATCGGGACCACGCCGATCGAATGTGTTGCGCCATTAATTGGCGAAGTGCAACACGGAGCATGCAGGGGCGTCAACGGCAACTCTGCCGGAAGTTTGTCGTTCCGCATCGCCTTCGCCTGAGTCGGGAGAAGGGCCGCAAACCGGGCTGGGCATCGTTCATGTTTCTTCGATGGCGGCCCATGATGCCGGAAGTTGCCGGCCAGGTCGACCGTCGGTATGACATTTTTTTGCGTATTTTCGTCCGCTGCCTCAATAGCTCTCGAACTCCTACCGCGTGACTAGCAGCGGCTACGTGGTGGTAGTGGTCGCGGTCAGGTGGAGGCATCTTTTTTCCTCCGGGCTTCTGTGGGGTAGGGTCGCGGGATGGCGATCGTAACGACGCAGACTCCTGCACGCGAAGCATTCGGCTCACGGAACGTGTTCATCCTCTCGGCCATAGGCTCCGCGGTAGGTCTCGGCAACATCTGGCGGTTCCCGTACGTGGCGTACGAGGGCGGCGGCGGCGCCTTCCTCATTCCCTACCTTTGCGCTTTGCTGACCGCCGGCATCCCGTTGCTTTTCTTCGACTACGCGATCGGGCACCGTTTTCGAGGTTCGGCACCGCTGGCATTCCGAAGGTTGCATCGGGCGGCCGAGCCGCTCGGGTGGTGGCAGGTGCTCATCTGCGTCGTCATCGCTGTGTATTACGCCGTCATCATTGCCTGGGCGGCCATGTACACGTGGTTCTCAGCGGAGCTCACCTGGGGCAAGGGCAACGAGGAAGATTTCTTCTTTACCGACTTTCTGCAGATGGCGGACGTCGCCGAAGTGGGCGTATCAACGACGTTTGTGCCGCAGGTGGGTATCCCGCTACTGGTTGTCTGGGTCGTCGTTATCGCGATCATGGCTCTCGGGGTCAGGCGCGGTATCGGCCGGGTGAACATGGTGCTGATGCCGCTGCTGCTTGTAATGTTCACCATTCTCGTCGTGCAGTCGCTGTTTTTGCCCGGTGCGATGGACGGGTTGAACGCCTTCTTCACCCCCAACTGGGAGGCCCTCAGCGACCCCGGCGTGTGGGCATCTGCGTACGGTCACATCTTCTTCTCGCTGTCGGTCGCATTCGGCATCATGGTGACCTACGCTTCCTACCTCAAGCGCAAGACCGACCTCACCGGCTCAGGTCTCGTCGTCGCCTTCGCCAACTCTGGGTTCGAAATTCTCGCGGGTATCGGCGTCTTCGCGGCCCTGGGTTTCATGGCGCAGGCGCAGGGAACGGATGTGGCGGGAGTTGCAACATCCGGTATCGGCCTTGCGTTCATCGCCTTCCCGACCATCGTCTCGCAGGCGGCGGGTGGCACGATCATCGGGGTTCTGTTCTTTGGCGCGCTGGTCTTCGCCGGCGTCACCTCGCTCATTTCCATTCTCGAGGTGATCGTCGCCGCGCTGCAAGACAAGCTCGGTTGGACACGTATCCGCACAACACTCACCGTCTCGATCCCGTTGGCCATCGTGTCGATGGCGCTGTTCTCGACGACCACAGCACTCGCGGTGCTCGACACAACGGATGCCTTCATCAACGCGTTCGGCATCATGGCCGTGGCATTCATCTCCGTCATCGTGGTTGCTTGGCTGCTGCATAAGTTGCCGACACTGCAGGCACATCTCAACGAACGATCAAGCTTCCGCATCGGACTACTGTGGAAAATTCTCATTGCAGGGCTCGCACCGATCGTGCTCGGCTACCTGTTTGTCAGTGAGCTCATCGCAAAAATGTCCGATCCCTACAGCGGATATCCGACCTGGTTCCTTGGCGTTTTCGGCTGGGGGATGGTGATCGCCCTCGTCATCCTCGCGATCGTTCTCTCGCTTCTGCCGTGGAGCGGGCGCTCGCGCGCCAAGGACGATCCGGAGTATGACGAGTTCCTCGCCGAGGAACACTACGAGCCGGATTCGGAGACCGACACCGTGCGCGTGCATGCGTCGCCGAAGAATGGAGAACACTCATGACGCCGACGTCCATTGTCATGATGATTGTCGCCATGGTCACTGTGTGGGGTGGGTTAGTCGCCGCCATCATCAACCTGGCCCGGCACCCGGAGATTGCCGAGACGGAGCCCAGGCCGCCCGTCGAGCTGTAGACGACGTAGGGTGACCAGGCGGGGGAAGCTCAGCCCATGGACTGGCGGGATGCCCGAGAGGCGTTGTTGGTGCGTGCGCATCGTCTGGCGTCCGGCTAACTTGTCGCGGGCGTGAACACAGTCGGTGGTAACAGGCAGAACGCTCCTGCGGTCGCAGGAGCGTTCTGCGCTGCGAGCTAGTGCATTAGCCGGCGATGAGCCCGCCGTCGATAACATGCTCGGTGCCGCTGATGTAGGACGCCGCGTTCGAGGCGAGGAACAACACCAGTTCCGACACCTCGTTTGGTTCCGCCATGCGGCGCAGCGGTACAGCCGCCGCAATCCCACCTCCCGTCTCGTCGGTGGCTGCGGCCATCATCGGTGTCTTGATGTAGCCGGGGTGTACCGAATTCACCCGGATGTTGTCGGGCCCGTACTGCACCGCGACGTGCTTTGTCATGCCGCGGGAGGCGTACTTGCTGCCCACATAGGCGAGGTTAGGCGAGCCAACCACGGCCAGCATGCCCGCAATGGATGAGATGTTGATGATTGATCCGCCGCCGGCCTTCCTCATTGACGGAATGACCGTCTTCATGCCGAAGAACTGCGAGTGCTGGTTCACCGCGACGATCTGGAGGTAATCCTCTTCGCTGAGTTCGACCGTCTCGGTAACGGGGCCAATGATGCCTGCGTTGTTCACGAGTACGGTGACCGGTCCAAATTCTTTCTCGGCAGTGTCGACGACCGTCTGCCACCCGGCCAGCGACGTCACGTCATGCCTCAGGAAACGGGCATTCTCACCCAGCTCGCTCACAACCTCGTTGCCCTGCGCGTCGTTGATGTCCGTCAGCAGCACCTTCGCCCCCTCGGCAACGAACAGGCGCGCGTGCGCCTCACCCATCCCCTGCGCGCCCCCGGTGATAATCGCAACTTTTCCGTCAAGTCTTCCCATGCTATTTCTCCTTCCGAGGCCATGCCCCAGCTTGTGTTCGTCGACTGATTTCACAATCGCTTAGATGTACGCGCACGAATAGAAGCATGAAGACATTCTGTGGCCGCTTCAAGCCCTGCGCGCGCATTGAGCAACCATCGCTTGTGGTTCCCAAGCTCAAATAAGGGATGGAAGAAAAAGTTTGGGTGCGCAAAAGCGCGCTAACACGCAAGGCCGCTGGGGGTGGGGGAGGCTGTGTGTCACATTTGGCCGCACCGACGGGGCCAACTCGTGAGAAGTTCTCATACCTGTGAGTAAACATGGGGATAACTCATGCTCGTGTACTGCGACGTTGTAGCGCCACATCAGCGGTGAGGTGAGCACTCGTCGCCACGCTTCGAGTTGTCAGCTCTGAGCTGCAGTAAGCCTGCGTGGGTAGCATTCCTTTCAGAGGCACCCAAACGGGGGTTGGCCGGGAGAGGGTCGTATGACTGAGGCACTTCGCTGGGGCATCATGGGCACGGGCGGCATCGCCCACCTGCAGACTTCCGATCTGGTGTCCAACGGGTTCACCGTAACGGCGGTGGGCTCACGCAGCCAAGCATCCGCTGCCGCTTTCGCGCAAGAATTCGGCATCCCCAACATCCACGCCAGTTATCAGGCTCTGGTTGAAGACCCTGAAGTGGATATCGTCTACGTCTCCACCCCGCATCCGTTCCATGCGTCCGGGGCGAAGCTGGCCCTGCAGGCAGGCAAGCACGTGTTGTTGGAGAAGCCCTTCACTGTCAACGCCCGTGAGGCGAGGGAAGTTGCTGAGCTAGCGGCAGAAAACGAATTGGTGGTCCTCGAAGCCATGTGGACGCGGTTCCTCCCGCACGTGCAACGCATCCGCGAGATCATCGCCGCTGGGGCGCTCGGTGAAGTACGCACCCTGATTGCCGACCACAACCAGCTGCTGCCCAGTGACCCGCAACACCGTATCAACAACTGGGCGCTGGCCGGTGGGGCGCTCCTCGATTTGGGAATCTATCCGGTTTCTTTCGCACATCACCTCTTCGGTGCGCCGAACGAAATCAAAGCCGTCGGCACGTTGTCGGCAACCGGTGTGGACCGCCAGACAGCGATATTGCTCAGCTTTGCTGAAGGTCAACAGGCGGTGCTGCACACCGCCCTCGACGCCCGTGGACCAAACACCGCAGATATCATCGGAACGGGCGGGCGGATCCACATTGACTCCGTCTGGTACACGCCGACCAGCTTCACGCTGTTTGACGGCTCCGGCCGAGTCGTTGAGCGGTTCGAAAGCCCACAGGGAGGCGGCCGGGGAATGCACTACCAAGCGTGGGAGCTGGAGCGCCTGGTACAGGGCGGTCAGATCGCCGGCGAGATCATGCCACCGTCCGAGTCGCTGGAAATCATGGCAACCCTTGACGAGGTGCGTAAGCAGATCGGGTTGGCGTACGAAGCCGACCGGCTTACCGGAATCTAGACTGGCAGCATGACTCGGGCCCTGTTCATCATCGACGTGCAGAACGACTTCACGGAAGGAGGGGCCCTCGGCGTGGTCGGCGGCGCAGCCGTCGCATCCGGTATCTCGCAGTATCTGCAAGTGCACCACAAGCGCTACGCCCACATCTTCGCCTCCCGTGACTGGCATGATGCCGAAAGCGACAATGGCGGACATTTTGCGACGGATGCGGCGCCAGACTTCATCGAGACGTGGCCCGCTCACTGCGTGGCAGACACCCAGGGTGCGGAGTACCACCCTGAACTCGACACTTCGCGCGTCAACGTGCACATCCTGAAAGGCCAGGGCAGGCCCGCCTACTCGGTCTTCGAGGGGGTGACGAACGCTGGACGCACCCTGACTGAGGAACTGGACATTCTGGCGATCACCGAAATTGATGTGGTCGGTATCGCCACCGATTACTGCGTGCTCGCCTCAGCGAAAGACGCTATCAACGCCGGGCGCAGCGTGCGGGTTCTCCGCGACCTGGTGGCCGGGGTGGCTCCGGGCTCCAGTGCGGAGGCGCTGGCCGAACTTGCGAAGGCTGGCGCGGCGATCGAGCACAGTTGATGCGTGTACCGGTGTGACTGCGTGCTGCTGACCCTGTGAGCGCACACCGGGCTCAAAGTGTTCGCGCCGCCCTTGACGGCAGGTGGGGCTGAAGCTCATCCTGAGGGTTTGGTAGCGGGGGAGGGGTGTGCGCTGCCAACCGCATAGCTAAAATCAACCGCATGGCTGCGTTGTCCGAATCAGACCTCCTCGCCGGTGTACCAGATCAGCTGTTCATTGGCGGAAAATGGGTCGCGTCATTGACCGGGTCAACCCTCGACGTGGCGGACCCCTCGACCGGCACGACCATCAAATCGATAGCGGATGCCTCAGCTGGTGATGCCCGCGCCGCGATGGACGCCGCGGCCGATGCCCAAGCCGACTGGGCGACAACGCCAGCGCGGCAGCGAGGCGAACTGCTGCGACGGGCCTTCGATCTCTTGCAGGAACGCAAGGACCAGTTCGCTCTGCTGATGACTCTCGAGATGGGTAAACCGGTCGCGGAGGCTCTCAGCGAAGTCGCCTACGGTGGAGAGTTCTTGCGTTGGTTCAGCGAGGAAGCGGTGCGGATCAGTGGCCGCTACGGAACTAACCCTGAGGGTACCGGGCGCGTCATCGTCACTCACCGACCGGTCGGGCCGTGCTATCTCATCACCCCGTGGAACTTCCCGCTTGCAATGGCCACACGCAAAATTGCACCGGCGCTCGCGGCGGGATGCACCGTCATCATCAAACCGGCCTCGCTCACCCCGCTGACGACTCTCTACTTCGCCAAGCTGCTTGAAGAGGTGGGTCTGCCCGCCGGCGTAGTGAACGTTGTGACGACAGCATCATCGGGTGACATTTCTGAGCCGATCCTGGCTGACCCGCGGCTGCGCAAGCTGAGCTTCACCGGTTCTACGCCCGTCGGGGTGTCCCTTCTCAAGCAGGCAGCAGACGGCGTGCTGCGCACCTCGATGGAGCTGGGTGGCAATGCCCCGTTCATCGTGTTTGAAGATGCGGACTTGGGCCGGGCCGTGGATGGTGCGATGTCGGCGAAATTCCGCAACATTGGGCAGGCATGCACGGCCGGTAACCGGTTCATCGTGCAGGCGTCGATCGCCGAAGAATTCACCGCGCGCGTCACCGAGCGGGTCAAAGCGCTGAAAGTAGGCCGCGGTACTGAGGAAGGCGTTGCCGTCGGGCCGCTGATCGATGAACGGGCCATCGCCAAAGTTTCTGCGCTGCTTGAAGATGCAGTGGCGCGTGGCGCGAAAGTGCACACGGGCGGTTCCGCCATCGACCGGGAGGGAACCTTTTTCGAACCGACCGTTATTTCGGGTGTTAAACCGGGCAGCGACATCCTGAGTGAAGAGATTTTCGGGCCGGTGATGTCGATAACGACGTTCACAGATGAAGCGGATGCTGTGCGCACGGCAAACGACACTCAATACGGTCTGGTCGGATACGTTTTCACACGCGACTTGGCCCGTGGGCAACGTCTGATCGACTCGTTGGAAACAGGAATGATGGGGCTGAACATCGGGATGCTATCCAACGCGGCGGCGCCGTTCGGGGGAGTTAAGCAGTCCGGGCTGGGGCGTGAGGGCGGGCTGGAGGGTATCCACGAGTATCTGTCTCCGAAGTACACGTTGACGCCCGATCCGTTCGCGTAAAGCCACCCCAAAACGCAGGTCTTTTCGTGATTGCGGCCGTAGTATCGCCCAGAGCGTCGTTTAGGCGCGATTCTCCTGCGTTTTAGGGGGAGGCTGGTGCGGGAAGATTGACGGATGCCCGTCATAGACATCACCGACCTGAGCGACCCGCGGCTGGCCGACTTCGCGCACCTGACGGATGTTGCGCTGAAGAAAGCCCGCGGCACGGAGCATGGACTGTACATTGCCGAGTCTGCCCTGGTGCTGGAGCGCGCACTACGCGCCGGGCACCGTCCCCGGTCTGTTCTCGCGCTGGGCAACACCGTCGATGAGGCCGTGAGACTAGTAGGCGACGTCGTCCCCGTCTTCTCCGGACCAGGGGAACTGCTCGCAGAGCTGACCGGTTACGTGCTGCACCGCGGGCTGATCGCCTCAATGCATCGCCCACCGCTGCCCACAGTCGAGTCGCTTCTCGCCGATGCCCAAAGGGTGGTCATCCTTGAAAACATCGTCGACCCCACCAATGTGGGGGCGATCTTCCGCTCGGTCGCCGCCATTGGGGCCGATGCCGTGCTCGTCACGCCGCGCTGCTCCGACCCGTTCTACCGCAGGGCGATCCGAGTGAGCATGGGGACCGTATTACAGGTTCCGTGGACCCGCGTCGGCGACTGGGCCGATACGAAACGGATACTGGCAGGATACGGGTTCCATATCGCTGCCCTGGCGCTGACGGATGCTGCGGTGCCCTTGCGCCAGTTCGCTGCAGTCGCACCCGCCCGGGTGGCTCTCGTACTGGGTGCCGAGGGTGATGGGCTCACCGAGGAGGCGATCGCGGCTGCCGACTCCGTGGTGCAGATTCCGATGCGGCACGGCATCGACAGTCTGAACGTCGCCGCGGCAAGTGCTGTCGCAATGTACGCACTGGCGCTTTAACGAGCTCCACATGTGGGTTCTGTCGGTGCAGTCGCGCCGAAAGAGCTCACCGGGCGCGACTCACACCAACAGTTGGTGTTTAGCAAGTTCCTTGTACAGCGGTGTGGACGCCACCAACTCCGAATGGGTGCCCACTCCGACGACGCGGCCGTCCTCGAGAACGACGATTTGGTCGGAGTCGACGACCGTGGACAGCCGGTGTGCGATGACGATCAGCGTGCGATCCTGGGCGACAGCGTCGATGGCCTCACGCAGCAACTGTTCGTTGAGCCCATCTAGCGATGAGGTTGATTCGTCGAGCAGCAGGATCGGCGGAGCCGACAACAGCGTGCGGGCGATGGCCAGGCGTTGACGCTCGCCGCCGGAGAGCATGACACCGTCTTCGCCGACCTGCGCGTCGAGTCCCCGCTCGTCTCGGTCGAAAACCGACATGAGGTTGACGGAACGCAGCACGCTCATGCACTCGTTGTCAGAGGCATCCGGCGCACCCAATGTTAGGTTGTCGCGGATGGTACCGGCGAGTACAGGGGCGTCCTGTTCGACGTATCCGATGTGCGCGCGCAGGGCGGTGCGATCGAGGCTTCGGATGTCCCTGCCGCCGAGCCGGACGGTTCCTCCCGTTGGATCGTAGAACCGCTCAATGAGTGCCAGGATTGTGGACTTGCCTGCACCTGACGGGCCCACCAAGGCGATGCGGTGCCCGCGGGGAACTGAGAATGACACCCCGCGGAGTACGGTGCGGTCGCGTTCAGTTGTGTCGCCGATCGAGTCACCGGAGCTGAGCGAGATGCCCGCCACGGCGGAGGTCGCTGCCGTTCCAGGCGGAACCGCACCCTCCGGATACCGAAACTCGACGTCCTGGAACGTGATCGCGTCGGTGGTCGGAACGTCCGCGGCGGGAGCGATTGCGGCATCTGTCTCGTCCTCGCTGGGGAGGTCGATGATTTCCTGGATCCGTCCGAGCGCGCCGAGCGCCTGGTTCACGGATGTGACCGCGCCGAATGCGGTGCCAAGCGGCATGATGATCATGAACAGGAAGAGGATGAAGGAGACCAACGATGCGACGGTGATGTCGCCGTTGGCGACCCGGAATCCGCCAACGCCGAGGACGGTGAGCAGCGACACCTGCATGGCTATTCCGGCGATCGGAACGACCAGGGATGAGACTTTCGCTACTCGGATGCCCATTTTCCAGGCACCGACAGCTTGCCGATCAATGGCGGATGTTTCGCGTTCGGTTGCTCCGGCGGCTCGGACGGTGCGGATGGCGCTCAGCGCACGCTCCACGCTGGCTGCCAGATCTCCGACCTTTTCTTGTTGTTGCTGGCTGGCAGCGCGGATACGCCCCGAGAGCACCACGACGCCGACAATTGATACCGCGATGACCAGGGCGGTCAGCCCTAGCAGTACAGGGTCGATGATGAACATGGCGATGAGCGCGCCGATGAAAAGCAGGGATCCTCCCACGGCGTCGATAAGCCCCTGAGTCATAACTGCGTAGAGAAGCGTGGTGTCTGAGCCGACACGTGATACCAGGTCGCCGGTGCGCCGCGTGTCGAATTCGCTGATGGGAAGCCGCAGCATGCGCTGCACCAGGCGACGCCGCGCAGACAGGACGACGCTTGTGCCGGTGCGCTGTAGGAGGTAGTGCTGGAACCCGCTCAGTAGGCCCGAAACGACGACGAGGACGATGAGGACCCCAACCAGGTTGCCGAGGGTGTCTCCTGATTGAACAGCGGCAATGACCTGGCTCACCAGGACCGGCTGCGCGAGTGAGGCCGCCGCGCCAACAATGCTGATCAAAACTACCCAGGAAAGCACTTTCTTGTGCTCTAGCAGGTACGGCAGCAACTGCCTGAAGGTCGCCCGAGGCCCGTCGTCAGGTGCGCCGCGCTTGCCGGCCCGTGTACGTGGTGCCGTGGTGCTCATATGTTAGTTGAGCACGCCCGCGACCACGACGAAAGCCACAAACAGGGCAACCGCGATGCCGACAATAACCCAGGACCAGACTGCGACAGCGCCGCGAGGACCGTTACTTTTCACCATGACTCGATTCTATCGACGGTCACCGTGGCACCCGTGACCACCAAAACGCAGGACGCACGCCGGTTCCCGCGCCAAAATGCGCGAAAAGCCCCCGCATCCGATGAAATCTCCTGCGTTTTGTGGGAAGGCTGCGGCAGGGTGACGGATGCGGGGGCTGAGACTGCGATTAGCGCTCTATATCGACGTTCTTAGTTTCCTTGCCGATAATCAGGGCGACGAGCGTGATCACAGCCATCGACGACAGGTACACCCCGACGAGGAATGGGCTGCCGTCGGCCATGCCCCACAACCACACGGCGATGAACGGGGCAACAGCTGCACCAAGGATCGAGCTGACGTTGTAGGAGATGCCTGAGCCGGTGTAGCGCACGTTGGTCGGAAACAGTTCGGGGAGCAGCGCGCCCATCGGACCAAACGTCATACCCATCAGGGAGAAACCGAGAATGAGCCACACCATGACGCCAACAAACCCGGCGTTCAGTATCGGTACCCAGAGCAGGCCGAAGACGATGATGCCGAGGGTGACCCAAATCAGCGTCTTGCGGCGGCCAAACTTGTCTGCCAACGGGCCGGAGACCAGCGTGAAAATTCCGAAGAACACCACGCCGACGATCATCATCAGCACGAAATTGTTGTACATGTAGCCCAGCCCTGGTAGCACGGTGTCATCTGCCGGTTCGACCGGCGCACGTCCGTAGCTGAGCGAGAACGTGGTCATCAGGTAGAAGAGCACGTAAGTTGCGAGCATGAAGAATGTGCCGAGAATGAGCTCACGCCAGTTCGTTTTCATCACACGGGCGAGGGGAAGTTTCACAACCTTGCCGGAGCTGACCGTCTTAGCAAACGACGTGCTCTCGACCAGGCGTAGCCGAACCCAGAGGCCAACGATCACCATGACGGCCGAGAACAGGAAGGGAATGCGCCAGCCCCACTCAAGGAAAGCGTCGGAGGGGCGCGACGGGTCCTCCGACGGCAGCGCAAAGGCGATGAGCAGGAAAAGACCGTTGGCGATGATGAAACCAATGGGGGCACCCAGCTGGGGGAAGGTGCCGTACATGGCACGTTTTCCTTTCGGCGCGTTCTCGGTAGCGACCAGTGCTGCACCGCTCCACTCGCCTCCGAGGGCGAAGCCCTGCGCGAGGCGGAGGATGACCAGCAGCAGCGGGGCAATCCAGCCGATGACGAGATAAGTCGGCAGCACGCCGATCAGGAAGGTTGCAATTCCCATCGTGAGTAAGGCTGCGACCAGAGTCGTTTTGCGCCCGACTTTGTCGCCAAGGTGGCCGAAGAAGACGGCGCCGACAGGGCGGGCCACCATAGCCGCGCCGAAAATGGCGAACGATGAAAGTAGTGCCGTCGTCTCATTGCCAGCAGGGAAGAAGAGGTGGGGGAAAACGAGTACGGCCGCGGTCGCGTACACATAGAAGTCGTAGAACTCGATCGTGGTACCGACAAGGCTTGCAAGGATGACGCGTGAGCGCGGATTTGCGGGGGCCTCAGCTGGCGCGGTTGTGGATGTCATGAGGGGTGCTCCGGAGAAGATGGCGTGGTGTCCGTCGAAAGGCGCTGATAGGCGCGACAAATTTTCGTGCGGAACCATGGGGAGAAGGATTGGGTGCCGCTTGTGGCGGCTGCCAATTTACTGTACGCCTGTTTTTCGCGAGCGTCAGACGGGGGTATCAGCTCCGAAGCGAGCGGATAATGGCAGCTGTGGACAGGGCCGCCTCCGCTGCCTCAGCACCCTTATCTTCCTTGGAACCAGCCAGCCCAGCACGGTCGAGCCCCTGTTGTTCGTCGTCGAGGGTGAGCAGCCCAAAACCGACAGGCTTGCCCGTGTCAAGCGCGACACGTGTCAACCCATCCGTTGCGGCAGCCGAGACGTACTCGAAGTGCGGTGTTCCGCCGCGGATGATCACACCCAGTGCGACCACAGCATCCGCGCCACCCTCAAGCACCGCTTTGCAGACGACGGGAAGCTCGAAGCTTCCGGGGATTCGGAGCTCCGACACTTCAGCCCCGGATGCGGCCAGCACCCGACGCGCGCCAGCTATCAGCCCGTCAGTGATCGTCTCGTGCCAGCGCCCTGCGACGATGGTAACTTTGAGGCCGGCGCCGTCCGTGGTGATTGTTGGTGAACCGTCGCCGCTCATAGTGCTTGTTCCTTCAGTGTCTGTTCGGCGATGATCGCCTCATTGATCTGGATGTCGTCGGGCAGAGTGTGCCCCATCCGGTCCCGCTTGGTTTCCAGGTAGCCCTCGTTGAAGGAGTCGACTCCGACGAGGAGGGGGACCTGCTCCAGCACGGTGATGCCGCGGTCAGTGAGCTGGCGGATTTTGTCCGGATTGTTGGTGATGATGCGAACCGTGTCCAGATCAAGCTCTTCGAGAATGGAGACAGCGGCACCATATTCGCGGTCATCGATAGGGAACCCGAGGGCAATATTCGCGTCGAGGGTGTCGAGCCCCGCTTCCTGCAGGCGGTAAGCCTTGAGCTTATTGATCAGGCCGATGCCGCGACCTTCGTGCCCGCGCAGGTAAATGACTACGCCGCCTTCGCGTTCGATCAGTTCCAGCGCCGCGTCGAGTTGGGGTCCGCACTCGCACTTGAGTGAACCGAATACTTCGCCCGTGAGGCACTCGGAATGGACGCGCACGAGCGCTCCGGTGCGCGGCTCACCCGAAATGATGGCCACATGGTCTGCGCCAGTCATCCGGTCACGGTACGCCCGCACCTGGAAAACGCCGTGCAGGGTGGGGATAGTGGTTTCCACCTCGAAAATTACGCGTGACGTTTCGGGGATCGCAGCGATAACAGGCACTTCAGAGTCGCAGTGGGTTTCCTGTAAATACTCGATCAGTGCAGCGATAGTGATTACCGGCACGTTGTCACGTTCGCCAAGGTGGATGAGGCCGGGCAGGCGCATCATCTCCCCAGTGTCTTCGACGATTTCGGAGATAGCCCCGACCGGTACCAGTCCTGCCAGCTTCATCAAATCAACTGTGGCCTCGGTGTGCCCGTCGCGCTCGCGGACCCCGCCGGGGGCAGCCCGCAGCGGCATGATGTGGCCGGGACGGTTGAGATTTGCTGGCAGCGAGTCCATGTCGGCCAGCACCCGGAGGGTGTGGGCGCGGTCGGCGGCGCTGATCCCGGTGCTGATACGGTCGGCGGCGTCGACGGAGACGGTGTAATTGGTTCCCCGAGGGTCTTCATTGTTGACAACCATGACCGGCAGTTCCAGCCGGTCCGCTATCTCGTTGGTCATTGGGGCGCAAATAAATCCTGAGGAGTTACGCACCATCCAGGCGAGCCATTCCTGGCTTGCGAGTTGCGCCGAGATGACGACGTCGCCTTCGTTCTCGCGGCCCTCGTCATCGACCACGATGACGGGCTTGCCGGCACGCAGTGCGTCCAGGGCGGTGGGGATGTCAGCGAGACTCATGGCTCGCTCCTTTCGTTGTTCGTCAGTTGTGACCCGAGCTGCAGCATCCGCGCCACATGCCGCGCCAGGATGTCGGTTTCGATGTTGACCAGATCTCCGGGGGACCGCTCGCCGAGTGTGGTCGCCGTCAAAGTTTCTGGGATGAGTGAGACCTCGAACCAGTCATCTCCGACAGCGCTGACGGTGAGGGAGACCCCGTCGATGGCGATCGATCCCTTGCCTGTCACCAGCGGTGCCAGCTCCGGCGACAGGGTGAAACGCAGCACGCGCCAGGCGCCGCCCGCTGTGACGCTGAGCAGTTGGCTCGTCCCATCGATGTGGCCCTGAACAATGTGCCCGCCGAGGCGGTCGCCCACCTGCGCGGCGCGCTCCAGGTTGACGCGAGTTCCCGCAACCGGGTTCTTGAGCGTACTGGTGGCGATGGTCTGCGCCATCACATCAGCGGTAAACCAATCTTCGCCTTTGTCGACAACCGTGAGACATACGCCGCTGACAGATATGGAATCGCCATGGCGGGCGTCTGAGACGGCGAGGGGCCCGCGAACGGTGAGGCGGGCAGCATCCGACTGAGACTCCCAGCCCAGGATTTCTCCCAGCTCCTCAATGATTCCGGTGAACATCAGTGGTGCCTTTCGGTGGGCCGGGCGGTGATAAGGATGTCCTCGCCGAGGCTTTCGACGGTTCGAATGGTCAGCCGGCGGGCGTCGCCGATTGTGTCGACCCCGATGGTGTCGATGGCTAGACGCTCACCACCGATCAGTACCGGTGCGAGATAGATCAGGTACTGGTCGGCCAGGCCGGCGGCGATGATGGCGCTTGCCAGGGTCGGTCCGCCTTCCACGAAGATGTGACGGATGCCCCGGCCGAACAGCACCACGAGGGTGGCGAGCAGGTCGCGGCTGCCGGTGAGGATGGCCTGTTCGGGGTGCGAGAACACGCGCGCATCTGGGGGAAGAGGAGTCTCGCCCATGATCACGGGGATTGGCTGATGCGCCATCAGTTCGCCGGCGTCACCGCGGGCGGTCAACGCCGGGTTGTCGGCCAGCACGGTTCCGGTACCGACCAAAATGGCGTCTGCCTGCGCGCGTTGCTCGTGCACGCGCTGGCGCGCCGCAGTTCCGGTGATCCACTGACTGGTGCCGTCTGATGCTGCTGCGCGACCGTCGAGGCTTGACGCCCACTTCACTGTGACGAAGGGACGGCCAAGACTTGTTGCGGTCAGCCAGATGTGCAAAAAGTCGGCTGCTTCACGGGCAAGTACACCGTGCGTTACCTCTATGCCGGCCGCCTGCAATCGTTCCGCGCCGCCACCGGAGTATTTCCCAGGGTCAGCGACTGCGTAGATCACGCGCGCAACACCGGCCGAAATGAGCGCCTCGCTGCACGGGCCGGTCATTCCGCTGTGGTTGCAGGGTTCGAGTGTGACGACGGCGGTGCTGCCGATCGCCGCTTTTGCGGGCAATTTGCTGAGGGCGTCCACTTCGGCGTGTGCTGTGCCGGCACCTCGGTGCCAGCCTTCGGCGAGCGTGCGGCCCTCGTCGTCGAGAATGACGCAACCCACTTGCGGGTTCACCCCGTATGCCGGGCCGTGTGCTGCGAGTGAAAGGGCGTGCCGCATGGCTGCCTCGATCTTCGCGTCTGCTTCGGTCATCCGGTCCTCTGTCTCGTTGCGAGACGGGCCCCGGGGATACTGCCACCACTGATGGTGCCGAACTCGCCCGAAGGCAGAGTTCGCGTGCTTCCTCTCATCCGGACTGAGAGACCTTGCGATCTCATTACCGTCGGTGCCGGAATTTCACCGGCTCAACCATCGCCCAGACTGCAGGCAACGGGTCGCGGACTATAACCGCCGGTTCGGATTTTCACCGACCCCGGAGCACGTTCTTTGTTTCAGCATAGTCAACGCTCCGTGACTGTAAGTATTCCTGGCCGCCGTAAACTCCGGCTGCACCACGAAAACGCAGGACTCCCGCCGTCTGCGGCACCGCAACGACACAAGCGGTCGCCATGTGGTGACTACTCCTGCGTTTTGGGCGGGTCGGGCCAGCCGGGTTTCACCGAGCGGTCGTCGCCAGCCCGCAGAACGCCGTTCCAGGCAGGCGGATGCGACCCGTCGCGTACCGGGAGCCGTGCGGGCGCTGTCCCGGTGTAGGTGAAGCCGGCCTTGCGGGCCACGGCCATCGACGCGAAGTTGCCTGTCATGGCTTCCCAGCTGAGCTGCTCCAGCTCGGCGAAACGTGTCGTGAACACCCAATCCGCCAAAGCCGACAGCGCTTCTGGCATGAAACCGTTCCCCCGGTGCTCGGCCCCCAGCCAGTAACCAACGTCTCCGCGCGGTAACCGTAGGCAGAGCACCCCGAGGAAGTCACCGCCGGTGGCGCGCAGCGCCCAGGTAAGTTCAGAGCCACCAGTCCAGCCGCGCGGGACATGCTCGTTTATGTAGAAGTCGGCGTCATGTGGCCGGTAAGGCCACGGGATGGTCAGGAATCGTTCAAATTGCGGGTCTTGGCAGTACTGGTGGACGCGCGCTGAGTCGGATGCCTGCAGCGAGTCGAGGCGGAGACGGGCGGATTCGAGGACGAACGGTTTCACGTTCAGCGGCGCGGTAGAAAGCCGACCCGCTCGTAGACGCGGGCCAGTGTGGCTTCTGCGATCTCGGTGGCTCGGTCGGCGTTGATGGCAAGAACCCGGTCTAGTTCGGCCGGGTCGTCGAGGAGCTCCAGGGTGCGTTCACGGATGGGACCGAAGGTTTCGACCACGGCTTCGGCAACATCCTTTTTCAGATCCCCGTAGCCTCTGCCCTCATACTGGGTCTCCAGCTGGGGGATGCCTGTTGCGGTGAATGCCGACAGGATGGTCAGCAGGTTGGAGACACCGGCTTTTTCACCGCGGTCGAAGCGAATTTCTCGCTCACCGTCGGTGACTGCGGACTTGATTTTTTTCGCGGTCCTCGACGGTTCGTCGAGCAACCAGATTAGGCCAGCGTCAGAAGCGGCTGACTTGCTCATCTTGTCAGAGGGGTTTTGCAGATCGTAGATGCGTGCGGTTTCTTTCACGATGACCGGCTTCGGCACCACGAAGGTGTCGCCGAATCGGGAGTTGAACCTGTTCGCCAGATCACGCGTCAGTTCGACATGTTGCTTTTGATCGTCACCAACCGGTACCAGTGCGGTGTCATACAGCAGAATGTCTGCCGCCATGAGGATGGGGTAAGCGAAGAGGCCGACAGTGGCCGACTCCGCGCCCTGCCGCGAGGACTTGTCCTTGAACTGTGTCATCCGGCTTGCTTCGCCGAATCCGGTGATGGTGTTCAACACCCACGCCAGTTGGGCATGCGCGGGTACGTGGGATTGCACGTACAGGGTCGACAGCGACGGGTCGATCCCCGCCGCGATGTACTGGGCGGCCGTCCGGCGGGTTTGCTCGCGCAGCAAGGCCGGCTCCTGCGCAACGGTGATCGCGTGCAGGTCGACGACGCAGAACAGCGCATCGTTGGCCTCTTGCATTTCCTTCCACTGCAGCAACGCACCAACGTAGTTGCCCGCGTGAAGCGAGTCTGCGGATGGTTGCATGCCGGAGAAGAGGCGAGGTTTGGCGGTCATGGAGTGAATTCTTTCAGAGTTCTTCGGTCGAGCCATATCGTGGGTGACCTTGTCGAGACCGGGGGAGGCTAGAGGGCGTAGTCCACGACCACAGGGGTGTGGTCCGACCAGCGCTGGTCGTATGCGGCGGCACGGTCAACGGAGTAACCCGTAACGGTGGCCGCCATTGCTGCGGTTGCCAGTTGGTAGTCGATGCGCCATCCGGTGTCTGTGTCGAATGCTTTGCCGCGCCACGACCACCAGGTGTATGGGCCTTCGACCTCACCCGCCTGCTGACGGCCAACGTCGACCCAGCCGAGCCCGCTGCCGGTTGACCCGTCGGCGCACGTCACGGTCTGGCCGAGCGGGCCGAGGAAACGGTCGAAGTAGGCGCGCTCCTGGGGCAGGAATCCGGCGCGCTTAACATTGCCTTTCCAGTTTTTGATGTCCAACTGCGTGTGGCCGACGTTCAGGTCACCGAGAACGACGGCGTACTGGCTGTGCGCTGCGATCTCTGGGAGCCGCTGGCTCATAGCGTCGAGGAACTTGTACTTCTCAACCTGCTTGACGGTGTCCACTTCGCCGGAGTGCACGTAAGTACTCACCACGGTGACGATACTGTCGCCGACCTCGTAATCTGCTTCCAGCCAGCGCCCGGCGCTATCGAAGTCGGTGGCGCCTAGTTCGACGCGGTGAATGGTTGCTTTGTTCCGGCTGGCCAGCGCGACGCCAGCGCGACCTTTCGCCGTTGCAGGGTCGTGGAGGATGTCCCATTCCGAGCCGAGAAGGTTTTCCAGGTCCTCCGTTGATGCCCGTACTTCTTGGATGGCGAGGATGTCCACGCCACGATTGTCCAGCCAGTCGCCCATCCCTTTGCGGTAGGCGGCGCGAACGCCGTTCGTGTTGATGGTGGCGATGCGTAGGGGCGTGGGCATCATCCAAGTTTAGTGAGGGCTACTAAGGTCCCTCGGCCGGTCGGTGCATCATCGACGTCGGAAGATCCGCTTCCACCGGTGTTTCTTGGCCGCCCCAGGTGCTACCGCCCCTTGGGTTTCGGCAGCGGCGCGCGCCTCGGCGATTTTCTCCGCCTCAACTCGGTCGGCCTCCAGCTTGGCCGCATGTACTTTCGGGTCTGCGATCAGGTTGGCGTCGGCCATGCCCATGGCAATCCAGGCGGCAGCTGCCAGCAGCACCTGGCAGATGAGGTTGAACCAAATCAATAACCCGATGATGACGGCGAATGACGCCAGAAGCGGATTGTTGGTCGCGCCACCGAGCAGAGCGTTTCCGAGTACTTTCAGTATTCCCAGGGCAGCAGCCCCGAGGAGGGATCCGCCAATAAGTCGCCGGAATGGGATGCTCAGACCAGACAGAGCGCGGTACAGGCCAGCAAGTACAGCCACGTCGAGGAGATACATCAGAGCCAGACCGGTGACGCGGGCACCAAGTGCCGACATCAAAGATTCACTGTCGAGGCCGAGGAAATCAAGCGTGCCATCGAGAGCCTGAGTGCTGAGAACAGACAGGGCGGCTGAGACGATGAGGGCCACGCCGAACGCTATGGCAAGCCCCAAATCTTTCAGCTTGAGCAGGAAAAAGTTCAGCAGCTCACCCGGCAGGTCGAACATCACTCGCACGGCATCGCGACACGAGGCAAGAAAATTGAGCGCGGTGACAATCACTCCGACGGCCGCAAGTGCGCCTGTCCAGCCGAGAATTTCGGCCTGCAGAAGGTCGTCTGGTTCGATGGCGCCTTCGCCAGAGCCGGTGTCTATCAGCCCGGGGACCGAGGCGCTGACGAAGGAGAAGAAGGCGTCCTGTAGTCGAGGGTTCGATTCCAGCAACAGTCCGGCGACAGAGAACCCAACCCAGAGCGCAGCGAAGACCGCGAAGATTGCCTGATAGGCAAGCCCGCCGGCCAGAAGCGGTCCGCGATTGACTGCGTAATGCTGAAAAACGCGCACAGGCTTCAGCTTTTGGATGCGTGCCCCGATGGCGGCAATAGTGGCCATTCGACCAGCGTAGCCAGAGACCACTTCCCGAGCGTCAGATCTTCGGGGGGTCGGTTATTTAGCGTCGAGCTCCGAGCCAATCAGCTCAGCCAGCTCGTCTGCTTTCGCCTCGGCGTCGTCGCCCGAAACGGTGAGCACGAGCTCGTCGCCGGCGGAAACTCCCATAGCAAGCAGCAAAAGCACACTGGCCGCATTCGCCTTTTTGCCCGCGGACGACTCGAGCGTGACCGCGTGGCCGCTGTCTGCCGCTGCCTTGGCGATGGTGGATGCTGGCCGGGCGTGGAGCCCGACTGCTGATCCAAAGGTGACCGTGCGCTGGGCTTCGGACATGGACTGTACCTCCTGGGGATTGTAAATAATGCTACTGCTGGCCGACCAGCATGACGTCGGGGCCTGAAGCCTCGACTTCCTGGGCCAGGTCGAGGTTGACTCCTGCATCGGTGATGATGGTGTCGATCGCTGCGAGGGGCGCGATGCGGCCGAACTCTTCGCGACCAAACTTGCTGTGATCTGCCAAGACGATACTGCGCCGTGCCGCCTTAATCATCGCCGATTTGATCGCAGCTTCGGCGATGTTGTGCGTGGTGAGTCCGCGTTCTGGGGTTATCCCGTTAACGCTGAGGAATGCAACATCCACGCTCACCATGCTCACCATCTGGTGCGTCCAAGTGCCGACCGCTGCGCGTGATGACGATCGAACAGTTCCGCCCAGCACATGCAGTTCGACGTGGGGATGCCCCGCCAACGACATCGCCACGGGAAGAGAGTGGGTGACGACGGTGAGTTGGCGGTCGAGAGGCAGAAGCTCGGCAAGCTTGATGGTGGTGGTTCCTGCGTCGATGATGATGGACCCGCCCTCCGGTACCTCGGCGAGGGCCGCTGTTGCTATGGCAACCTTCTCCGTTGCGAAGATTTCGTTGCGATCGGATACAGCGTGGATGATTGACATGTGGTCGACGGGGATGGCGCCGCCGTGTGCACGACGTACGAACCCGCGCCGTTCGAGGCTGGTGAGATCCCGACGAATTGTTTCCGGGGTGACGGCGAGGAGTTCTGCCAGATCGCGCACATCGACCCGGCCGTTCGTTCTCGCCTGCTCGAGGATGGCCTGATGACGCTCTGGTGCGTACATTGCAGATCTCCGATGTTGAGGCGAACCATCACAAACAAATGTTTGAGTGCTTAGTTTTATCTCCGATTCCGTTTGTTTGTCAAACCGGTTAGTAGTACTGTCGGGGTCAGATAAGCGGTCCGAGCACGCCCAAAAAGGAGTTCTGTGATGCAAGAGTTGCGTGGAATCGGTGTTGGGCGAGGTGTCGCCAACGGCCCGGTGATACGCATGCCGGAGCCGCTGCCGGAGCCAGGCACCAACCCACGAACCGCCTCCGCGGAAATCGAACGCGAGGCTGTAACCACGGCGTTGGCTGCGGTCGCTGCGGATCTGCAAACCAAGGGGGCGAAAGCCGGAGGCGATGCGCAATCCGTTCTCGACGCCCAAGCCATGATGGCGCAAGATCCCGGTCTCGTAGAGGACGTTAACGCGCGGATCGAAAGTGGGCTCACCGGTGAGCGCGCGGTCTTTGAAGCTTTCGCGGCCTTTCAGGAACTTCTGATCGGCATGGGCGGCTATATGGCGGAGCGGGCAGCGGACCTGGGCGACGTGTCCCAGCGAATCATCGCCCACCTGCGCGGAGTGGCAGCCCCAGGAGTGCCGACCTCCGACGTGCCGTTCGTGCTGGTTGCCCGCGACCTCGCGCCCGCTGACACAGCCCTTCTCGATCTCGACAAGGTTGTCGCCCTCGTCACCCGCGACGGGGGGCCCACCTCACACACCGCCATCCTGGCCCGATCCAAGTCGATCACGGCGATCGTCGGCGTCGAAGGTGCAGACGAGCTGACCGACGGCACGACAGTGATCGTCGACGCTGCGGCAGGAACTGTGACCGTCGACCCGAGTGCCACCGAAATCGCCGCAGCCCAGACACGCACGGCGCAGCTGAAGGCGATCGTTAACGCGCCGATCACGGATGGGGCTCTCTCCGATGGGGAGAAGATTCCCCTGCTGGCCAACCTCGGATCGCCGAAAGATGCCGCTGAGGCGGTGAAGCTCGGCGCAGAAGGCGTTGGCCTGTTCCGCACCGAGTTCCTGTTCCTTGATGCCAAGACGGCACCCACTGTGCAGGAGCAGGTCACCGACTACACGGCAGTACTCGAAGCGTTCCCCGGCAAGAAGGTTGTGGTGCGCTGCCTGGATGCCGGCGCAGATAAGCCGTTGAGCTTCCTTAACGACGCTGAGGAACAAAATCCGGCTCTGGGGCTGCGCGGGCTCCGTTCACTCCGCGCCAACGAGCAGATCTTGCGCGACCAACTGACCGCACTGGCAATAGCACAGCAAGCTACTGAAGCCGAGCTCTGGGT
This sequence comes from Homoserinimonas sp., assembly GCA_025464755.1. Lineage (GTDB taxonomy): Bacteria > Actinomycetota > Actinomycetes > Actinomycetales > Microbacteriaceae > RYN-87. The sequence goes on along the minus strand of JAODMI010000049.1, from coordinate 254 downwards.
TATGGCGCCGATGGTGGCAGATGCTGCGGAAAGCGAGTATTTTGTCACACTCGCCAAGGAACTCGGCATCGCAACTGCGGGCGTGATGGCTGAAATTCCGGCACTGGCGCTGATGGCTGAGCAGGTTGCTGCGGCCTCCGACTTCGTCAGCATCGGAACCAACGACCTCACCCAGTACACCCTTGCTGCAGACCGAATGCTCGGCTCGGTCGCCGCTTACCAAGACCCGTGGCATCCGGCCGTGCTGCGCCTTG
>JAODMI010000043.1 GCA_025464755.1 Homoserinimonas sp. | reverse complement strand
CGACGACTCAGAGCATCAGGAGCCTGACCATGACGGTGCTGTCGAAGCTGACGTGGTGGCTGCGGAAGATGATGCCCATCCAGACGAAAATCGCTCCCGCGATGACCAGTAGGGACACATCACCGCTTGACGGTATGAACCTGCTACTTGCTGACCTGGACGGCGTCGTCTACACGGGTGCTTTGGCCATTCCCCATGCGGTAGAAAGTATCACCCGGGCTGCTGAGCAGATGCGCGTTGGCTACATCACGAATAATGCCTCACGCACTCCGCACTCGGTTGCTGAGCAGCTGATGCAGTTGGGCCTTACGGTAACGGTGGAAGAAGTGGTCACCTCACCCCAGGCTGCAGTGAGACTTTTAGCCGGAATGGTGCCAGCCGAATCAGTGATTCTGGTGGTCGGCGGCGAAGGCCTCACCTCCGAAGTAGAAAAAGCCGGATTTGTCGTCACTCGGTCGGCCGACGACTCACCCGCAGCCGTCATTCAGGGGTTCGCCCCAGACGTCGACTGGAAGCAACTGGCCGAGGCATCCTTCGCGCTACACGCGGGCATTCCGTGGGTGGCGACCAACACCGACTGGACGATCCCCGTGGCCCGTGGCGTCGCTCCAGGCAATGGAACGTTAGTTTCTGCTGTTCACACCGCCGTAGGGCGCCTGCCTGTCGTTGCCGGTAAGCCGGAGGTTGCCATCTTCGAGGAAGCGTTCGCCCGGTTCGGCACGTCACATGCCCTGTTCATTGGCGACCGACTCGACACGGACATCATGGGGGCCAACCGGGCGGGAATACAATCCGCTCTCGTCCTCACTGGCATTGACCGTGCGAAGCAAGTGTTGGCAGCAGACAAACACTCCCGCCCTACCTTCATCATTGACGACCTGAGGCAGCTGCACGAGCCATATCCTGAGACACGTGAAGCTGTCGACCCGGTGACCGGGCACCGTCTCATTCAGGTTGGCGAGGCTGTCGTGCGCATGGCTGGCAACGTTGTCACTATCGAAAAAGCAGGAGACCGGTTCATTGATGTACTTCGTGCAGGATCGGCCGCCATCTGGGGGTCAGGGCTGGCGATTTACGGGCTTGAGGTTGATCCTGGCCTCTACGCTGACGCCTGACCGGGCGGCAGGTTAGCCTTGTCGAGTGATGACTTCTAACCAGTCGAACGTGCCTGCGCAGGGCGACGGTGAACTGCTGTCACGCCTCCGCGTAATCGAGGACCAGCCACTAGAACAACGAGCGGTCGCGTTCGCCCAAATCCATGACAAACTCCAGCACGCGCTGGAAGGCGGAGACACCCCGCAGCACCATGACTGAGCCGGGCGTACGACTAGATGCTGCCCTGTCGGAGCGAGGGATTGCGCGGTCACGAACGCACGCTGCACGCCTGATCGCCGACGGTGTCGTGACCGTTGACGGCTCCACTGTGATCAAAGCGTCGACGAGAATTCAGGACGCCCAAGTTCTCGCGGTGACGGCCCCCGACCACTATGTCAGCCGGGCCGCTCATAAACTCATTGCAGCCCTGGACACCTTCGGCGTCCCAGCGGCTGGCCGTCATGCCTTGGACATCGGCGCATCAACTGGCGGTTTCACGCAGGTGCTGCTCGAGCGCGGCGCTGCCAGTGTCGTGGCCCTCGACGTCGGTCATGGTCAGCTGGCCGGCACCATCGCGGCTGACCAACGGGTGAGCGTCATTGAAGGTTTCAATGCGCGCGAAATGACCAAAGAATCGCTGGAAACCGCTGCCGGTCATCCTGTATGTGCGAGCCTGATCGTCGCGGATCTTTCCTTCATATCGCTTCCCACCGTACTTCCCGCTGTGGTTGGAACGGTCGGCCCGCAAGCGGACTACATCGTGCTCGTCAAACCACAGTTCGAGGTGGGACGCACCGGCATTCGAGAAGGCATCGTGCATGATGCCGGTTTGCGAACGGATGCCGTCACCGGAGTCATGTGGGCTGCTTGGGATCTTGGTCTGTCGACCGCCGGCATCATTCCCTCACCCCTCGTAGGATCCGCCGGCAACCGTGAATATCTGTTGTGGTTGAACGCCGATGTTGGCAGCAATCCGACACAATGGTTAGACCGCGTCGCGGTACTGTGCCAGCCCGTATGAGTGCAAGGAGTAACCCAGTGTCTGCAGCACAAAGCATGGCCGCGCGGTACATGCTCGTGGTCTCGCACACCGGGCGCGACGACTCGTTGCAAGCCGCCGTTGAGGTGTGCCGTCAACTGAACGAGGCAGGCGTCACCCCCGTCACCACCGCGGAAGAGCGTGACGACATCCTCGCCCATGACCCTGAGCTGCACTATGTGCAGGTTTTGGAGAACCACGTCTCCCTCGGCGACATTGAACTGGTGATCGTACTTGGGGGAGACGGAACAATTCTGCGGGCCGCTGAACTCGCGCGTGGATCATCTGCGGCCCTGCTGGGTGTTAACCTCGGGCACGTCGGCTTCCTCGCAGAAAGTGAACGCAGCGCTCTGACCGAAACGGTGCACCGCGCTGTCGCCCGCGACTACCTGGTAGAGGAGCGCATGACTCTCGACGTGCGCGTGAAACAGAACACCAAAGTCATCTTCGAAACATGGGCGCTAAATGAGGCGACCGTGGAGAAGGCCAGTCGTGAGCGGATGCTGGAAGTCGTTATCGAAGTCGACCGGCGGCCGGTGTCCTCCTTCGGCTGCGACGGAGTGGTGATGTCGACGCCGACCGGATCAACCGCCTACGCGTTCTCCGCTGGAGGGCCGATCGTCTGGCCAGAGTTGGATGCAATGCTGCTCGTACCGCTCAGCCCGCACGCCCTGTTCTCCCGCCCCCTCGTCGTCGGGCCCAACTCCGTCTTCGCCGTCGAAGTTCTGGACCGGACCCAAGGGACCGGAGTTCTCTGGTGCGACGGCCGACGAGCGCATGACCTCCCGAGAGGGGCACGCGTCGTCGTTCGCCGTTCACCCGTCCCGGTTCGGCTTGCCCGGCTACACCAGGGACCGTTCACCGACCGGCTCGTCAACAAATTCCATCTCCCAGTTGCGGGGTGGCGCGGACCGGCCAACGGCGAGGCAACACCCGCGTGATCGAGGAGATCTTCATCCGCAACCTCGGAGTCATCGGGGAGGCACGGTTGCCACTGGGTCCTGGCTTCACCGCGCTGACCGGGGAGACGGGTGCAGGCAAGACCATGGTCGTCTCAGCCCTCGGCCTGCTCCTCGGCGATCGCTCAGACAGTTCGGTGGTGCGGCAGGGTAGTGGCGGTGCCGAAGTGGAAGGGCACTGGCTCGTTCCGGAGAAGGGGGCCGTGTCAGAGCGTGTCCGCGACGCGGGCGGTGAACTCGACCCGGCAGGAGACGGACGCGCGCAGCTGATCCTCAGCCGATCGATCACCCCCGAAGGCCGAAGCCGCGCTGTTGTCGGCGGACGTACCGCCCCCATTGGCGTGCTCGGCGAAATTGGGCAGCAACTGGTTGTCGTGCACGGCCAATCTGATCAGATGCGACTTCGTTCAGCGACAGCCCAGCGCGAGGCGCTCGATCGTTTCGCCGGGGCAGAAGTTGCGGCGGTGCTGGCCGAGTACCAAGACAGGTACCGCCGATGGCAAGACGTGCAGAGCGAACTGGATGTGCTCATCGCCGAACAGGACCGCCGTACCCGAGAAGCAGACGATCTGCGGGCGGCGCTCGACGAAATCGAGGCAATGGCGCCTCAACCAGGCGAAGACGTCGAACTTGCCGAGCGTGCGAACCGCTTGGGCAATATCGAAGATTTGCGTCTGGCAGCCGCGCAGGCGCACGATCTGCTCTCCTCTGACAGCGCCGAAGATGCACCGGACGCCATTGGCCTGCTCGATTCAGCCAAACGGCAGCTGGAGAGGGTGGCCGGACATGACGCTGCACTGAACCCGTTCGCAGAGTCGATCGCGCACGCCTCCTTCATCGTGGCTGACGTTGCCGTGCAACTTTCCAGTTACCTTAGCGGCCTCGACGGGGACGGTGCCCGGGAGTTGGAGGTCGTCCAGGAGCGACGGGCTGAACTTGCCGTCCTCACCCGCAAATACGGGCCCACCCTCGATGACACCATCGACTACCTGGACAGCGGGAGCAGCCGGCTGCTCGAACTCGACAACGACGCCGACCGAATCGACACGCTACGCGCAGAGCTGGACGAGGATCGCCGTGCGATCGAGGTGCTGGCTGAGCGGCTGAGCGTGTTGCGACGCGCATCCGCAGTGTTGTTGGCGCGCCAGGTGACGGACGAGTTGGCGGCACTGGCCATGCCTGACGCCCGGCTTGAGGTCACCGTGGAGGACCGCACCGAGTTCTCGCTCAGCGGCAAAGACCAGGTATCGATCATGCTGAAACCGCATCCGGGTGCCGAACCGCGGGCACTTGGTCGCGGAGCGTCCGGAGGGGAGCTCTCCCGTGTGATGCTCGCCATCGAGGTCGTCATCGCAGGCAACGACCCGGTACCGACATTCATTTTCGACGAAGTGGATGCCGGCGTCGGCGGTGCCTCCGCCATTGAAATTGGCCGCCGCCTGGCGCGCCTCGCGGAAACAGCGCAGGTTATCGTCGTCACGCATTTGGCGCAGGTTGCCGCCTTCTCAACAAATCACCTGCGCGTCGTTAAAGACAGTGACGGCTCCGTGACGGTCAGCAGCGTTCAGCAATTAAGCGGCGAAAATCGCGTCGCTGAAATGGCCAGGCTGCTCTCTGGACTGCCGGACTCCGCCAGTGGGCTTGCGCACGCCCGAGAACTGCTTGAGGTCGCTGCCGCCGCGGAGCCACCGCGTTCAGGTTAGACCCGCCCGCCAACGCGGGTGATAGGCTACAACTCCGTGGTGGACAATTCTCAAGCGGGCGTGACAAAGCATATTTTCGTAACCGGAGGAGTCGTCTCCTCCCTCGGTAAGGGGCTGACCGCAGCCAGTCTGGGCAATCTGCTCACGGCTCGCGGTGTGCGTGTCGCCATGCAGAAACTGGATCCGTATCTGAACGTTGATCCCGGAACGATGAACCCGTTCCAGCACGGCGAAGTCTTCGTCACCGACGACGGTGCCGAAACCGATCTCGACATCGGGCATTACGAGCGGTTCCTCGACATCAACCTGAGCCAGGCGGCGAACGTCACGACCGGGCAGATCTACTCGCAGGTGATCGCACGCGAGCGTCGCGGCGAATACCTTGGCGACACCGTCCAAGTCATTCCGCACATCACCGACGAAATCAAGCGACGCATGCGACTGCAGGCAAGTGAAGAGCCGCGACCAGATGTCATCATCACCGAAGTCGGCGGCACCGTCGGCGACATCGAGTCGCAGCCGTTCATCGAAGCAGCACGCCAGGTTCGCCACGAGATCGGACGCAACAACTGCTTCTTTGTGCACGTCTCCCTGGTGCCTTACCTCAATGCAGCCGGCGAGCAGAAGACAAAGCCGACACAACACTCAGTGGCGGCGTTGCGCTCGCTGGGAATCCAGCCGGATGCGATCGTGCTGCGCTCTGACCGCCCGGTACCCGAGTCGATGAATCGCAAAATTGCACTCATGTGCGATGTCGACCCTGAAGCAGTTGTTAACTGCCCCGATGTTGCAAGCATCTATGACATCCCCACCATGCTTCACGACCAGGGGCTCGACTCGTACATCATCAACCATTTCGGGCTCGAAACTGCCAGTGTTGACTGGTCAGGGTGGAGCTCCTTGCTGGAAGCTGTGCACGAACCGAAACATGAGGTGACCATCGGCCTGGTCGGAAAATATATTGACCTGCCAGACGCCTACCTCTCCGTCACTGAAGCGCTGAAGGCCGGCGGGTTTGCGCAGCAGACCAAAGTGAAGATCAACTGGATCCCCTCCGACGAGTGCAAAACCGCGGAAGGCGCCGCGCATTACCTCCGCGACCTAGACGGCATTTGTGTTCCTGGCGGTTTCGGGGTCCGCGGAATCGAAGGCAAACTTGGGGCTTTGCGCTTCGCCCGCGAGAATGGCATTCCCGTGCTGGGGCTGTGTCTGGGCTTGCAATGCATGGTCGTCGAATACGCACAGAACGTGGTTGGTCTAACGGATGCGTCATCGTCAGAGTTCGACCCGGAAAGCCAGTTTCCTGTTATCGCAACAATGGCAGAGCAGGTCGACATCATCGCCGGTGGAGACTTGGGCGGAACCATGCGACTGGGGCTTTACCCGGCAGCCTTGGCACCAGGTTCTCTCGTCGAAGAGCTTTACGGAGCGGCCGAAATTTCTGAACGCCACCGCCACCGATACGAGGTGAACAACGTCTACCGCCCGCAGATCGCCGAGGCTGGCCTCAGCTTCTCCGGAACGTCCCCGGATGGCAAGCTGGTCGAGTTTGTTGAATTGCCGCGCGACGTGCACCCTTTCTATGTGGGCACGCAGGCGCATCCCGAGCTGCGGTCGCGTCCGAACCGGGCGCACCCGTTGTTTCGTGGGCTGGTGGCGGCGGCACTCCACCGTCAGCAGTCATCCCGGTTGTTTGAGGTTGCCGAGCCGGTAGAGGCGTAACCGTGTCATCGGTGCCCGAGGGACGCGATCTCCTCCGCGACGACTTCGTTGAGGTTCCGGTCATCGACAGTGAGATCGTCTTTCGCGGTCGAGTGTGGGACATTCGGCGGGACACCTTCGAGTACGGCGGGCAGAATATCGCCCGCGATTTTGTCGACCACACCGGGGCGGTAGCCGTGCTCGCTCTCGATGACGACGACAACGTGCTGCTGATCAAGCAGTACCGGCACCCCATCGGAACCCGGGACTGGGAGCTCCCGGCCGGGCTTTTGGATATCCACGGTGAGTCACCCCTCATCGCCGCCCAGCGTGAACTTGCTGAAGAAACCGACCTCGCTGCTGCGGACTGGTCGCTGCTGACCGAGTTTCACAACTCGCCTGGCGGAAGCAATGAGGCAATCCGGGTTTATCTCGCCCGCGGTCTCAGCTCCACACCGGCCTTTGACCGTACCGATGAGGAAGCCGACATGGAGTTGCGGTGGGTTCCCCTCCTCGAAGCCGTCGACGCCGTACTCGACCGCCGGATCGGCAACGCGATCGTGTGCGTAGCCGTGCTGGCGGCGCAGGCTCTGGAAAGCCGCGGCTGGGTTGGCCTGGGCGATGCGGATGCGCCGTGGCCGCAGCATCCCAAATTCCGCAACCTGCCATGACTGACCGGCCCACTGCCGGCACCGGGAAAACGGAACTGCAGCGGACGGTGGAGCAGTATCTGCGGCACGTGGCCATTGAACGTGGACTTGCCACCAACACGCTGGCCGCCTACCGACGTGACCTCACGGCTTACCTCGCCTCCCTCGTGGAGCGAGATATTGTCAAGCCTGCCGACGTCTCCCGTGCTGACGTCTCCGCATTCGTGCAGGCCCTTCGGGCGAGGGAGGGTGGTGCCCTGTCCGCGTCCACGGTTGCGCGAATGTTGTCTTCGGTGCGCAGCTTTCACAAATTTCTGCTCGATGAGGGTCTGGTTGTGACGGATGTCGCAGCCGAAGCCAAGCCACCGAAAGTGGTTCAGCGCCTGCCGAAGGCCATCACCATCGAGCAGATGGCGAGCGTGCTCGACGCTGCCAGCGGTGACGACCCTCAAGCGTTACGTGACCGGGCACTGCTCGAGCTGCTCTATGCGACCGGCGCGAGAATTTCGGAAGCGGTCGCTTTGAATGTGGATGACGTGCTCAGCACCGACGATGTCAGCGGCGACATCGTACGCTTGCTCGGAAAAGGCGGAAAACAGCGTCTGGTGCCGGTGGGAAGCTATGCGCGCACGGCTATCAGCGCATACCTGGTGCGTGCACGACCGGGCATGTCCTCGAAAGGCAAGGCGACGCCGGCACTTTTCCTCGGGGCCAGGGGGCAGCGGATGTCGCGGCAGAATGCCTGGCTGATCATCCGGGCCAGGGCGGCGCAGGCCGGGATTGGTGTGGAGATCTCACCGCACACCTTCCGACACTCTTTCGCCACCCACCTGCTCACGGGTGGTGCAGACATTCGCGTCGTGCAGGAGCTGCTCGGGCATTCCTCCGTCGCCACAACTCAGCTGTACACCCTCGTGACAGCGGACTCCTTGCGTGACATGTACTCTCAGGCGCACCCCAGAGCGCGACACTAACCTTCAACTCATGGTCGAGGTGACCTCGCACACGCCCACGCGTGGTGAGCATTCTGCGTCGAATAGCGCGAATAGACTTGCCCGCATGACAGCAAAACGGCGCGACACGGTCGAACTCGAAGGGTTGACGGTTCCTCGCAACGGACCGACCGGTCGTCCAGTCACCAGTTTTCCTGTTCCAGAACCGTTGAAGGGCCACGGCCCGGCGCGCATCATCGCACTGTGCAACCAGAAGGGTGGCGTCGGGAAGACGACAACCACCATCAGCCTTGGTGCTGCTCTGGCCGACTACGGACGGCGGGTGCTCGCCATCGACTTCGACCCGCAGGGTGCTCTGTCTGCCGGTCTCGGCGTGCCTACGCATGATGTGCCGAACATTTACGACTTGCTGCTGGGAACCGTCAAAGACCCCAACGAGGCCATCCAGACCACATCGACTCCCGGTTTTGACATCATCCCGGCGAACATCGACCTGTCTGCTGCAGAGGTGCACCTCGTCAACGAAGTCGCGCGCGAACAGATACTGGCCGGAGTTTTGCGCAAAGTCAGCAACGACTACGACATCATTTTGATCGACTGCCAGCCGTCGCTCGGTTTGCTCACGGTGAACGCTCTGACGGCCAGCCATGGTGTCCTCATTCCCCTTGAGTGCGAATTCTTCGCGCTGCGCGGTGTTGCACTGCTCGTGGAGACCATCGACAAGGTCACCGACCGTCTGAACCCGTCACTGAAGCTCGACGGCATTTTGGCGACCATGTACGATTCCCGAACTCTGCACTCGCGTGAAGTGCTGGAGCGTGTCGTCGAGACTTTCGGTGACCGGGTCTTCGAGACAGTCATTGGTCGTACCGTGAAGTTTCCGGATGCGTCGGTGGCTGCGGCCCCGATCACCCAGTTCGCTCCCGAGCACCCCTCAGCGGAGGCATACCGTCAGCTCGCACGAGAGTTGATCTCCCGTGGCGCCGTCGCCTAGGCGTGACCGCGCTCAAACAGTGCATGCTGAAGCGCTGAGTGCTGAGGCGGTGGACACCAGCTCCACCGCCGGCTTCTCCGTCAGCCTCGGTAACTTCAGCGGGCCGTTCGACCTGCTTCTGTCGCTAATCTCCCAGCACGAACTTGACATCACGGATGTCTCACTGAGTCTGGTGACCGGCGAATTCATCGCCTACCTTCGTGGCCTGAACTCGTCCGAAGAACTCGACGAGGCCACCGAATTTCTGGTGGTCGCCGCGACGCTGCTCGACCTGAAGGTGGCAGGTCTCCTTCCGCAGGGGGAGCTGGTCGATGCGGAAGATGTTGCCCTGTTGGAGGCCCGCGACCTGCTTTTCGCACGCTTGCTGCAGTACCGCGCGTTCAAGGAAGCATCTGGCTGGTTTGCCGCACGCCTGGACGCGGAGGCGAACCGCCACGTGCGGTCGGTGCGGCTGGAGGATAAGTACCGCGCACGCGCGCCCGAACTGGTGTGGACGTTGTCGCTGCAGGACTTCGCCGCGTTGGCGACATTGGCGATGACCCCCCGAGAGTTACCCACTGTGGGACTAGACCACCTGCACGCCCCACTGGTGAGCATCCGAGAGCAGGCGGCGCACGTCGTCGCCCTGCTGCGCCGGGGGGAGCCGTTGACATTCCGCCAGCTGATTGCCGGTGTGGAACACAAAGGTGTTGTAGTTGCACGCTTCCTCGCCGTGCTCGAGCTGTACCGCTCGGCATCGATTTCGTTTGAACAGCTGGAGCCGCTCGGGGAGCTGACGGTGCGCTGGACGGCAGAGCAGTGGTCCGAAGAGAGCCTCGCAAACCTGGGAACCAACTATGGCAATTGACGCACCACGAGACACCGAGCGGCCGCCCGCGCCCACGACCACCAACCTCGATCGTCGTCTCGAGGCGATTCTGATGGTCGCCGACGAGCCACAGAGTGTCGTAAGCCTGGCAATGGCCCTTGCCGCACCAGTGAAGGCGGTACGGGCAGCCATCGACGGCCTGATTGCCGACTTCGATGGTGAGGGTGGTGGCATCCGTCGCGGCTTCGAACTGCGTGAGGTTGGCGGGGGTTGGCGCATCTACGTGCGTAGTGAATTCGACGACGTGGTGCAGGACTTCGTGCTCACACAGAACCCCACCAGGCTGTCGCAAGCCGCTCTCGAGACGCTCGCGGTGATCGCCTATAAGCAGCCGATCAGCCGCGGCGCGGTAGCCTCGATCCGGGCGGTCAATGTCGACTCCGTCGTGCGGACCCTCCTGGGCCGTGGCCTGATCACCGAGTCGTTCACCGACAGCGAGACCGGTGCCATCAACTACGCGACGACGGATCTCATGCTGGCCCAGCTCGGCATCAACTCTCTCGACGAGTTGCCGCATATTTCACCACTACTCGCAGATGGATCAGATGGGTTCGACGATGTCCGATAGCCACACTTCGCAACAAGAGCCCCGCGCTTCGCGGCAAGAGCCGAGGTTTGAACCTGGGGAGCCAGAGGGCATCCGTCTGCAAAAGCTGATGGCCGCCGCCGGGATCGCCTCCCGGCGTGTTTCCGAAGACCTGATCTCCGCCGGTCGCGTCGAGGTCAACGGCGAAGTCGTCACAGAACTCGGCCGTCGTGTCTCAGACACCGACCGTGTTGCCGTCGATGGTGTCGCCATCCAGCTTGACACCTCACGTCGCTACCTCATGCTGAACAAGCCGGTCGGAATCGTGAGCTCCCTGCAAGACGATCGTGGGCGTCCCGATCTGAGCCGCTATGTTTCCCGCTACGAAGAACGGCTGTTCAACGTCGGGCGACTGGACGCGCAAACTTCCGGTCTTCTGATCCTCACCAACGATGGCGAGCTGGCGCATGTGCTCGCGCACCCGTCATTCGGGGTGATGAAGACATACATTGCCAAAGTTGAGGGGCGTGTGTCGGCAAAAACGATCGGCCAGCTCACTTCCGGTATTGACCTGGAGGATGGCCCCATCGCCGCCGACAAGGCGCGCCTCCTCGGCCAGGGGGCGGACAGCCACACGGGGCGTGAGGAGACGATGGTGGAAATCACCCTGCACTCTGGCCGCAACCGTATCGTGAGGCGGATGCTGGAAGAAGTCGGTCACCCTGTGATCGACCTTGTTCGCCGCCAGTTTGGACCGCTGCATCTCGGTACTCTCGCGCCCGGCGAGATCCGAGACCTCAGTAAGGACGAACTGGGTCAGCTGCTGACCATCTCCCGTAACGCGAAAGGTGGCGCCGCGCACACCGAGCACGCTCCCGGCGACGAAGGGGACGACGCCTAGTGGCTGAGCGTCGCCTCAACGAACAGGTGCGCATCGTCGGCAGCGGCCTGCTCGGCGCCAGCATTGGCTTGGGACTGCGCCAGCACGGCGTGGATGTCATCCTTGACGACGCATCGCCATCGTCGCTGCGTTTGGCTGTCGACTACGGTGCCGGTCGCGTGTCGGCCGAAACTGACAGTCCCGCACTGATTGTGGTGTGCGTTCCGCCGGATGTGACCGCAACAGTGGTGGCGCGTGAACTTGCAAATTTTCCGGAGGCCCTGGTCACCGATGTTGCCAGCGTCAAAACTGCGCCGCTTAACGAGCTTCGGGCCCTCGGCGCCGACCTCAGCCGCTACCTTGGCACTCACCCTATGGCCGGGCGCGAAAGGGGTGGACCTATTGCCGCCCGCGCCGACCTGTTCCTCGGCCGTCCGTGGGTGATCGCCGGACACGACGACATCACTTACCGCCGTGCGGGGGCCATCGAGGACATGATTCTCGACCTGGGTGCGGTACCGGTCGAAATGGCTGTCGAAGACCATGACGCCGCTGTCGCCCTGGTCTCCCATGTGCCGCAGGTTGTTGCCAGTCTTATGGCTGCCCGGCTCGGTGACGGTAAAAATGGTGCACTAGCGTTGGCAGGCCAAGGTGTTCGGGATGTCACGCGCATCGCCGCAAGCGACCCGGCGCTCTGGGTGCAGATTCTCGCCGCCAACGCGATACCGGTCGCCAATATTTTGAGAGACTTCCGGACGGATCTGGACGCGGTCATCGACGCGTTGGAACATCCGGTGGCATCGGGCTCCCGTCGCGGGATCGCGGACACCATAGCGGCCGGAAATGACGGCGTCGCACGCCTGCCAGGTAAGCACGGCCAGGACCGCCGTTTCTCGCAGCTCGTCGTTAAAATTGACGACCGTCCGGGCGAACTTGCCAGGCTACTAACCGACATCGGAGAGGTTGACATCAACATGGAAGACCTTAGGCTGGAGCACTCTCCCGGAGCCCAGATCGGCCTGGCCGAGATTTCGGTGCTGCCCGAAGTTGAGGAGCGCCTTGCCCGCGAACTGGATGCGCGCGGGTGGAAGATCGCCGGAGCGTACGCGTGAGCGCCCTCGTTGTCGCCGTGGACGGCCCCGCCGGTAGCGGCAAATCCAGTGTGAGCCGGGCGGCCGCGCGTAAGCTCGGCTTCGATTACCAAGACACGGGTGCCGCCTACCGCGCCCTGGCATGGTTTGCGCTGGAACGGGGAATAGACACCGAAGATGCCGACGCGGTTTCCGCTTTGCTGCCACAGTTCACTTACCGACTGGGTGTTGATCCAGACAATTATTTTGTGCGGGTTGGCGAAACAGATGTCGAGACCGCCATCCGGGAACCACGCGTTTCTGCCGTTGTCAGCCACATTGCCCGGGTGCTTCCGGTGCGAGCCCACCTGGTGGAACTGTTCCGGCGCACCATCGCCGCAACCACAAAACCGGGGATCATCACCGAAGGCCGCGACATTACGACGGTGGTTTCGCCCGATGCTCAGGTGCGAATTCTGCTGACAGCCTCCGAGGAAGCTAGAATGGGGAGGCGTGCAGCCGAAGTTTCCGGCCAGTCGGCCGAGGATGTTGCGAAGCAACTCACCGCGCGGGACGCCCAGGATTCCCGGGTGATCGACTTCATGAACGCCGCAGATGGTGTGATCACCATCGATTCCACCCAGCTCAACTTCGACGAAACCATCCAGGCGATGGTCGATCTCGTGCACCGGACCACTGGCTGAGCAGCACGCACAAACCCTAAAAGGATCAACATGTCTGAACAGGACAACTTCCCAGAACTCGACGAGAAGCTCGTCGAGCGCATCGCCGCAATCGATGAGAACGACGCCACAATGCGGGCCAACGCCCTCCGCGCCGGTCTCACCGATTATGACCTGGATGACGAAGACCTCGACATCCTCGACTCCGCGTCTGACGACCCGGATGCGATCGTCTACCTTCCCGCCATGCCGGTCCTGGCGATCGTCGGACGGCCGAACGTAGGCAAATCTGCGCTGGTAAACCGGATCCTCGGCCGCCGTGAAGCGGTAGTCGAAGACACACCGGGCGTGACACGTGACCGTGTCACCTACAAAGGCGAGTGGAACGAACGCCGGTTCACGCTGGTGGACACCGGCGGATGGGAGCCGGATGCCAGGGGCATCGACGCATCCGTCGCCATGCAGGCGGAGATCGCCGTCGACCTGGCGGACGCCGTGCTTTTCGTTGTGGACGCCAATGTTGGCGCGACATCGACCGATGAGCATGTGGTGCGGATGCTGCGGAAGACCAAGAAACCGGTCATCCTGGTTGCCAACAAGGTGGATGATGCTCGCCAGGAGGCTAACGCCTCGGTGCTGTGGAGCCTTGGCCTTGGCCAGCCATGGACCGTTTCGGCCCTGCATGGACGCGGCGTCGCCGACCTGCTCGACCATGTGCTGGAAATCCTTCCCGAAGTTTCTGCCGTCGCTAAAGACGAGGTGGGCGGTCCGCGTCGCGTTGCGATCCTCGGTCGCCCCAATGTCGGTAAGTCGAGCCTGCTCAACCGTGCCGCCGGTGAAGAGCGGGTGGTCGTCAATGACCTAGCTGGTACTACCCGAGACCCGGTAGATGAGCAGGTTGAGATCGGTGGAAAGGTTTGGCGGTTCGTTGACACCGCTGGCATCCGTCGTCGGGTGAACCTTGCCCAGGGTGCAGACTTCTATGCGTCACTTCGCACCAGTGCCGCGCTTGAGAAAGCTGAAGTTGCCATTGTCGTTTTGGATGTGACTGAACCGGTTTCTGTGCAGGACTTGAAGATTATCGACCTGGTGCTCGAGTCGGGCCGTGCCCTCGTGCTCGCGTTCAACAAATGGGACCTGCTCGACGAGGAACGCCGCATCTACCTGGAGAAGGAGATCGAGCGGGACCTTTCGCATGTCGCCTGGGCTCCGCGCGTCAACATGTCAGCCAAAACCGGGCGCCACCTGGAGAAGCTGGTTCCCGCGCTGGAACTTGCTCTCGAGTCATGGGATACCCGTGTTCCGACCGGCAAGTTCAACGCGTTGCTGGCCGAACTCACCATGGAGCACCCGCACCCGGTTCGCAGTGGCAAGCAGCCGCGCATTCTGTTCGGCACCCAGGCGACCAGTCGCCCGCCAACATTCGTGCTGTTCACTACCGGATTTCTCGACCCGCAGTACCGCCGGTTCATCACCCGTCGCCTGCGCGAAATCTTCGGCTTCGAGGGTAGCCCCATCAACGTCAACATGCGTGTGCGGGAGAAGCGCAAGCGTACATAGCGGTACTCG
>JAODMI010000030.1 GCA_025464755.1 Homoserinimonas sp. | reverse complement strand
TTGGCAAGTTCGCTAAATTTCTTGGCACCTATGGTCGCTCTGTTGTTGTTGGCGCTGCGGACACTTTCCGCGCCGCAGCCGTCGAACAGCTTGCGACTTGGGCGGATCGCGGGGGAGCACAGATTGTTAGACCGCTGCAGCCAGGCCAAGATCCGGCATCGGTTGCCTACCAAACAGTGGAAAAGGCGCAACGCGAAGGCATCGAAATTGTTCTCATCGACACGGCTGGCCGGCTGCAAAACAAAAGTGGGCTGATGGATGAGTTGACCAAAATTCGACGCGTCATTGAAAAGCAAACGGACATCGCCGAGGTGCTGCTGGTTTTGGATGCCACGACGGGCCAGAATGGCTTGGTGCAGGCGGAAGCATTTATCGAGCATGCCGGAGTTACAGGGCTTGTGCTCACAAAACTCGACGGTTCGGCGAAAGGTGGCTTCGTGCTGGCCGTGCAGGAACGTACCGGTATTCCGATCAAGCTGGTCGGGCAGGGGGAGGGGATAAATGACCTCACCGGCTTCACTCCGCACGTTTTCGTCGCGGGGCTGCTGGGCTAGATCAGGCGGTTGCTTCCCGGTGGCTGGCGGCGTACCCGAGGTAGCGGCGTGCGTTGTCTTTGAGGGCGGCCACCTCGTCGTGGCTGAGTTCGCGACGCACCTTCGCCGGAACCCCGGCAACCAGCGAACCCGGTGGCACAACCGTACCCTCCAGCACGACTGCTCCGGCGGCAACCAGCGACCCGGCACCGATCACCGCCCCATTCAAGACCGTGGCGCTCATGCCGATGAGGCAGTCATCCTCAATCGTGCACCCGTGCAGTACGGCGGCGTGGCCCACGCTCACTCCTGCGCCGATCGTTGTCGGCTTTCCCCCATCGCAGTGCACCGTCACGTTGTCTTGCAGGTTGCTTCCGGCGCCAACACGGATGCTGTCCACATCCCCGCGAAGCACGGCACCGTAAAAAATGCTTGAGCTTTCCGCAAGGCTCACCTGGCCGATCAGGGTGGCGTTCGGAGCCACCCAGGCGGTTTCGGACACCTGCGGGGTGAATCCGGCAATGGTGACGATCAATGGTGACGTGGTCATGAGAATAAACTAGAGGCACCATGGCCACATTTGGAAACCTCACCGACCGCCTAGCGGAAACCTTTAAGAACCTACGCGGTAAGGGCAAGCTGAGCGCAGCGGATGTCGATGGCACCGTCCGCGAGATTCGTCGTGCCCTGTTGGACGCCGACGTCGCTCTTGAAGTCGTCAAAGAATTCACCGGGAAGGTGCGCGAGCGTTCCCTCAGCGACGAGGTCTCCAAAGCGCTGAACCCCGCCCAGCAGGTCGTTCAGATTGTCAACGATGAACTGGTCGCCATTCTCGGCGGTGAACAGCGACGACTACGTTTCGCCAAGACTGGTCCAACCGTCATCATGCTTGCCGGCCTTCAGGGTGCCGGCAAAACGACCCTTGCGGGCAAGCTGGCGAAATGGCTTGCCGATCAGAACCATGCACCTCTGCTCGTCGCGGCCGACCTTCAGCGTCCGAACGCCGTAACGCAGCTGCAGGTAGTAGGCGAGCAGGCGGGCGTTCACGTCTACGCGCCTGAGCCTGGCAACGGTGTGGGAAACCCTGTCAAGGTAGCCAAGAGCGCGATGAAGTTCGCCAAGGACAAGCAGTACGACGTTGTCATCGTTGACACAGCCGGTCGACTGGGTGTGGATGCCGAGCTGATGAAGCAGGCGTCCGACATTCGCAAGGCGATCGAGCCAGATGAGGTGCTGTTCGTCATCGACTCGTTGACTGGTCAGGATGCTGTCGCGACGGCCCGCGCGTTCCAGGATGGTGTAGATTTCACGGCTGTAGTCCTGACGAAGCTTGATGGCGACGCCCGCGGTGGCGCTGCACTTTCTGTCGCATCCGTCACCGGCCGGCCCATCATTTTCGCCAGCACGGGTGAGCGACTGGAGGACTTCGAGCCTTTCCACCCCGACCGCATGGCCAGCCGTATCCTCGACCTTGGTGACATTCTCACCCTGATCGAACAGGCGCAAAAGAACTTCGACGAGGAAGAAGCGAAAAAGGTCGCCGAGAAGTTCGCGACGGACACCTTCACTCTCGAAGACTTCCTCGGCCAGATGCAACAGCTCAAAAACATGGGTTCGATCAAGAGCATGCTCGGGATGCTCCCCGGTGCCAAGGGTATGCGCCAGCAGCTGGACAACTTCGATGAGTCGGAGATCACGCGCACCGAGGCGATCATCCAGTCGATGACCCTGCAGGAGCGGCGCCAGCCCAAGCTGCTCAACGGGTCACGCCGCGCGCGCATCGCCAGGGGCTCGGGAACGACGGTGACCGAAGTTAACGCACTCGTCAACCGATTCGAGCAAGCAGCCAAAATGATGAAGACCGTGGCTAAGGGCGGAATGCCCCAAATTCCGGGTATGGGGCCCATGCCGGGAAGCTTCACCGGCGGACGTGCCAAAGCGCAACCCAAAAAGAAGGGTTCGAAGTCGGGAAACCCTGCCAAACGCGCCGCGGAGAATGCGGCGCTCGCCGCACCGCAGACACCTACCTCGGGTGGAGGTAAGGGCTTCGGGCTTGGTGGGCTCAAGAACGCTGAGGGTGGGCCGAGCGAAGAGGAACTCGCTTCGTTGCAGAAGTTCCTCGGGCGCTAGCTGTTTATTGACCACATCAGCGCATTGGAGCGGTGTCGGCCTGTTCGGCTTTGGCGCAGGTCCGAGTAGTCGACACTACGACATAGCGCGGGTTGCGGAATGGTGCGGGAGGTGCGGGCAACGCCTGACCGGTTTTAGCTGTAGACCGTGAAAGGGCTGCCATTCTTTGCCGGTCGGTCGTCGTGTCTTGGATGTCGGCGATAGCGTATGGCAATGACGACAAAGACACGGCTTCCCGCAACCAAACTGCTGGTTGTCGCTGCTATAACAGTCACCGTGCTCGCCTGGGCAAGCGCTTTCGTCGTGATCCGGGGAGTCATGCCCTATTTCTCCGGGACTGGCCTCGCGCTAGGTCGACTGGTCATCGGAACCGCGCTTCTGGCTTTGCTGCTGATCGGCCGACGGTGGGTCCCACCGACGAAGCATGAGTGGCTGTTGATCGTCCTCTGCGGCCTCTCCTGGTTTGCCGTCTACAACGTCGTTCTCAACATCGCTGAGCAAACTCTTGATGCCGGGACGACCGCCATGCTGGTTAACATTGGCCCTCTTCTCATTGCCTTAGGCGCGGGCTTATTTTTGGGTGAAGGTATCCCGAAGTGGCTGGCTATTGGCGCGGCTGTGGCTTTCTTCGGCGTAATCCTGATCGGTTTCGGAATGGGAGCGGCTGGGGTCGGATCGGGAATCGGCCTTTTCTGGGCCTTGACGGCTGCCATCACGTACGCGATAGGGGTCCTGTGTCAAAAACCGCTGTTGCGTCGTATCCCTGCCCCTCAAGTCACTTGGCTGGCCTGCGCAATCGGAGCTGTGGCCTGTCTGCCCTTCGCGGGGCCACTGATAGCCGAACTGCAGGCAGCTCCGTCCGCTGCCATTGTGGGCATGATTTACCTCGGCGTGGTGCCTACCACGCTGGCCTTCAGCACGTGGGGGTACGCCCTGGCTAGGATGCCAGCAGGCCAGCTCGGAGTCACCACCTACATCGTTCCCGCCATCGTCGTACTTTTGGGCTACGTCGCTTTCCACGAGATTCCCACTCCGCTCGCCATCGTTGGGGGAGCGGTGTGCCTTGCAGGCGTTGCGCTCAGTCGGCGCAAGAGCCGCGCCAAGTGGGGTCTTGAGGTGAACAAGCGCAGTGCCGGTACTCATCCCTCCAAAACTCTGGCAGAATAGTGAGTTGAGTCCGCGTCATCCGACCCTCTAATCAGACGGCGCAAGATTCCTCTTAGACCTTTCTGCCGAGTGTGCCCCCACGCTCACGGCTGTCAGTTCGCTCCCATATCTAGTAACACAGGAGAATTGTGGCTGTAAAAATTCGTTTGAAGCGCATGGGCAAGATCCGTGCACCGTACTACCGCATCGTCGTTGCCGACTCGCGCACCAAGCGCGATGGTCGTGTCATCGAGGAAATCGGCAAGTACCACCCCACCGAGGAGCCCTCGTTCATCGAGGTCAAATCTGACCGTGCGCAGTACTGGCTCAGCGTTGGCGCTCAGCCGACCGAACAGGTTGCTGCACTCCTCAAACTCACTGGCGACTGGGGCATCTTCAAGGGCGACAAGAACGCCGTCTCAACTGTCAAGGTGAAAGAAGCAAAAGTAGCTTTCGTCGCAGACGAGAAGAAGAAGGCTGTACTCAAGCCCAAGGCTGAGGTTCCCGCGGCGAAGGCCGAAGCTACGCCAGCGGCGTCTGACACTGCTGCTGCCGACGCCGTTGACAACAGCGCCGTCGACGCTGCCACAGCTTCCGACGCAGACAAGGCGTAACACGTGCTCGCACCTGCTCTTGAGCACCTCGTAAAGGGGATTGTGGATCACCCGGAAGAAGTGCAGGTTGTAGCTAAGGACTCTCCACGCGGTGAGGTTCTCGAGGTGCGCGTGCACCCCGAGGACCTCGGCCGCGTGATTGGTCGTGCTGGCCGGACGGCGAAAGCGCTTCGCACCCTGATCACGGCCCTGGCCGATGGCCGCAAGGTGCGAGTCGACGTGGTGGACACCGATTTCTAAAGATTCAGTACCCAGCAACACCCAACTCCGGGTTGGTCGGCTCACTAAGGCTCATGGCCTGAAGGGAGCGATCAAGATTGAGATGTACACGGATGACCCGGACCGACGTTTCGCGCCGGGCTCCGTGTTCACTCTTCAAGTTCCCGAGTCGTCTCCATGGCACGGTAAAACTCTTGAACTCATTGAGCTCAAGTGGTACAACATGCATCCCGTGGCGTTCTTCAAAGATGTTCCTGACCGGTCGGCGGCGGAGACGCTTATCAAGGCGATCCTGTGGGTTGATCAAGACCTGAATGAGGCTCCGACCGAGGAAGACGCGTGGTTCGACCACCAGCTTGTCGGACTGGAAGTCATCCGTGATGGGGTCATAGTTGGCAAAGTCAGCTTGGTTGATCACCTGCCGGCTCAAGACCTCCTGCACGTCACTACGCCTGCCGGAGAGGTACTTGTTCCCTTCGTCAAGGCGATCGTTCCGTCGGTCGATATAGAGGCGGGTACGCTGACCGTAACACCACCAGCAGGACTTTTCGAGGAACTCCCGGACGAGCTGGACGATGATGCAGCTACCGAAGGGGAGTCCCTGGATTCGGCCGAAACGCCGCCCTCGAGCTAACTGACCACGTAACTGGATTGAGGTCTTAGCGTGCGCATCGACATTGTCACGATCTTTCCGGAATTCTTTTCCGTGCTCGACGTTTCTTTGCTCGGCAAAGCC
The DNA here is from genome assembly GCA_025464755.1 of Homoserinimonas sp. Classification (GTDB taxonomy): domain Bacteria; phylum Actinomycetota; class Actinomycetes; order Actinomycetales; family Microbacteriaceae; genus RYN-87. The sequence continues at coordinate 4,440 of JAODMI010000030.1, read as the reverse complement.
CGCCAGAGTGGTGTCATCGATCTTTCTGTTCACAACTTGCGCGACTTCACGCATGACCGTCACCGCACCGTCGACGACACTCCGTACGGCGGCGGGGCCGGCATGGTGATGAAGCCAGAACCGTGGGGGGAATCGCTCGATGCAGTCCTCGACGGCGCTGAAGCAACTGATCCTGTCGTCATTTTTCCTTCCCCTGCCGGCGAAGTGTTCACCCAAGCGACGGCACAACAGTTGGCAACAGAACGACACCTCATTTTCGGGTGCGGTCGGTACGAAGGCATCGACCAGCGCGTCGTAGAGTACGCCGGAACCCGAGCTCGCGTGCGGCTTATCAGCCTCGGCGACTACGTTCTCAATGGGGGAGAAGTGGCCACCATGGCGATGATCGAAGCGCTGGGACGCCTTATTCCGGGGGTTGTCGGGAACCCGCTGAGCCTTGTCGAGGAGAGTCATGAGGGGGGTCTGCTTGAATACCCCAGCTATACCAAGCCATCCCAGTGGCGAGGGCTTGACGTTCCGCCGGTGCTTTTGAGTGGAAATCACGCAGCGATCGCTGCGTGGCGCCTAGAGCAGCAGCGAGAGCGCACGCGTCGGGTGCGGCCAGACCTTCTGGCGTAGCTCCGTACTCGCCTGGGGTTAGCTCCGCTCGGCATGTGATGGGTTTTCCTGTTGTCGCAGGCCCGAGAAGATACATACCGTCTGCTAGGTGTGTGGGAGGCGAAGCTTCTGGCAGCGCCCAAGACAACCCGCAGTAGCCACGCCGTAGTCTTGGATCATGTGGTTGCGCAGAGGGTTCAGGGTCATCCAGTTCGGAGCTGCTGTCGCACTCCCGCTGTGGTTGCTTATCGGCCGTGGGCTTATTGTCGAAGGTCCGGGCTGGGAGTTCGTGTTCCTGCTGTTCGTGTCTCCTGTTCTGGCGGTGGCCATGCTCACAGTCGGCGGGCTCACGTTGGCGCGTAAGACGGTGCGGCAACAGGGTGCCGTGTCCTGGCTGGATGTGAGCGTTCTTAGTGCGTGGTATCTGATGATCATCGCGGCCGGGTTTGTTGCACATACCGCCGTCGCCGTCATGGTTGTAGTGTTCGCCGTGGCGGCATTTTGGGCTGCGGTATGGCAGCTGTATACCGAGACCCGGCGCCGAGTGACAGGGGTGATGGCCGGAATCGGCCCCACCGTGGTGCAGTTCGGTCAGTACAACGCAAGCAGGCAGCCGAGCATGGATGTGCCAGAAGACCGTCGTATCATCCGAATCGACCCACCCAATCCCTCGTAACGCTGCTGATTGGCGGCTGAGGTGCTTGTGTGGCAGAATTACCATTTGTGCCTTCGCAAGGCTCTGCCACAGGGGAGCCAGCAATCTTCAGGACACATCCCACATTTTCAGCAGTACCTAGAACGCGGTCGACCTGTTGGCGGCCCGCAGAGAGTGAAACACCATGCATATTCTCGACGCCGTTGACGCGGCTTCACTGCGCACTGACATCCCGGAGTTCCGTGCCGGAGACACTGTCAAGGTTCACGTAAACATCATCGAAGGCACGCGTTCGCGTATTCAGATTTTCCAGGGCGTCGTCATCGGCCGCTCCGGCGAGGGCGTTCGCGAGACGTTCTGCGTTCGCAAGGTCAGCTTTCAGGTTGGCGTAGAGCGCACCTTCCCGGTGCACTCCCCGGTCATCGACCACATCGAGGTCGTCACCCGTGGTGATGTTCGTCGCGCCAAGCTTTACTACCTGCGCAACCTGCGTGGCAAGAAGGCCAAGATCAAAGAAAAGCGCTAATCCCGCTGGTCTAAAAGACCTGTCATCGCGCTGAGCGGTACATCACCTGAGCTCCCCACCACGTAATATTGGCGGGGAGCTCAGGGGTTTAATGACAGATACGCAGCCTGCCTCGCGAACCGAACGCGACGCATCCGAAAGGCGCCGCAAGACACGCGGTGTCAGACTTTTCATACGCGATATCGTCCTCATATTCCTTGCAGCGATCATCATCTCCGTCGGTATCAAGACCTTTCTGATCCGCTCGTTCTACATCCCCTCGTCATCGATGGAGAACACTCTGCAAATTCAGGATCGAATTATTGTCAACCAGCTCGTTCCCGACGTCATGGAAGTCGAACACGGCGACATCGCCGTGTTCAGGGACCCGGGGGGTTGGCTGCACGCTCCTCCGCTAGACACCCGCGCCCCCATCATTGAAGCCATTGATTGGGTGCTGTCGGTCATCGGGCTGAGCGCGCCGGACAGCAACGACCATCTCATAAAACGGGTCATCGGGCTCCCCGGAGACACTGTGGAATGCTGCAACGCATTCGGGCAGATGTCGGTGAACGGTGTCCCGCTTGACGAGCCTTACCTGAAGTTGCCCGAGGGAGTGAGCAAGGTATCCAAAGACGACTTCGCAGTAGAGGTGCCGGCTAACGCCCTATGGGTGATGGGGGACAACCGTTACAACTCGTGCGATTCCCGGTGCAACACAGCGGGACCCACCGAAGGCTTCGTCCCTTTGGACAACGTCGTCGGGCGGGCGTTCCTCATCAGTTGGCCCAGTTCCAACTGGAGCTGGCTCGACAACTACCCGAGTGTGTTCGCAGGTGTTGAAGAAGCAGGTCGCTGATGGGCGTCGTCGATCCCACCCTTGACTACGAACTGGGTCTCCACGCGCAAGGCGCCCGTTACGTCATTGGTTGCGATGAGGTTGGGCGTGGAGCAATAGCCGGACCTGTGGCCGTGGGGATGTGCGTCGTGGAGAAGTCCATGGCCACGGTGCCGGTTGGGCTGCGGGATTCCAAGCTGCTGAGCGAGAAGCGACGCGAACAGATGGCGCCCATCAGCGAAGACTGGGCACGTTTCACTGCTGTCGGCCTGGCCACCGCCCTCGAAGTTGACCAGTTGGGTATCTCTGCGGCACTCGGCCTGGCGGGAAAACGGGCCCTCGGCATTCTGCACCAGGCCGGTACCAGCATTGGCGAAAGCATCGTCCTACTGGACGGGCACTTCGACTGGCTGAACCCGGCGCTCAGCTCGCCGCTTCCCGTGCGCACCCTAGTGAAAGCCGATCGTGACTGTGCCTCTGTCGCCGCAGCATCTGTTGTGGCTAAAGTGCATCGCGATCGGCTGATGATCGATGCGGATGCGGGCACACCAGGCTATGGCTGGTCAGGCAACAAGGGGTATGGCAGCGCGGCCCATTACGCCGCCATCACCGAGCTCGGGGCCACCGATTTCCATCGTCGGACATGGCTTAGGTAACCAGCGTGGTTCGCCAGTGGGGGCTAAGAGCGCGCCTTTGCGCAGACGGCGTCATCCCTAAAACCGCGTAGAGTTAAGTCGCTATGGAAGAAGACGAGTTCGAAGACTACGACCGTGAGGTCGAGCTTGCGCTGTTTCGCGAGTACCGCGATGTTGTGTCCCAGTTTCGCTATGTCGTCGAGACGGAGCGTCGGTTCTACCTGGCCAATGAGGTCGAACTGGTGCGGCAGGACACGGACAACGACTTCTACTTCGAACTGACCATGAACGACGTGTGGGTTTGGGACGTCTACCGCTCCGACCGCTTCGTCAAGTCGGTACGAGTGCTCACCTTCAAGGACGTCAATGTGGAGGAACTCAGCTCCAAGGAGCTGGAACTGCCGAAAGAACTCGCACTCGACGAGTAAGCGCGTCTGCTGAGTCTTCCCAACTCGCGGCCTTCGCCGTTACTGGCCCTTGGAACAGGTGTAAGTGCCTGCCGTCTGACCCTGAATAGAATCGGGCAGGTTCACCGATGACCCGCCCTCCTCTGTAGGTGTCGTCGGTTCGCTTGGGGCGGCGGTCTCGGATGGTACCTCTTCAACCGGCGCTTCGGGTGCCGGGGCATTAGGGTCAAGGGTCGCTCCTCCGCCCGTTGATCCGGTCAGCTGCACCGGCTCGTCAGCCGCCAGGGCTTCGAAGAGCACTTCGGCGTCTTCGGTGTTGGGAAAGACCACACTCTGGCTGCCCGACATGCCGATCGTCCCCGGGTACTGCAGAAAAACGACTTCGTTGAGATTGATGTCCTTCAAAGCAAAGGCGATTGATGCCAAAGTCGTCACGTTTTGCAGACTGTTGGACAGCTCCATATTGCTCACGGCTGCCTGAGCGAGACGGTACACCTTCACCGGGTCGGACAACGTATCAGCGCTTTTGATGGTTCGGACAAGTGAGGACAGAAAGACTTGCTGATTGCTGATGCGGCTGACATCGCTGCCGTCGCCGACACCGTAGCGGGTGCGGACAAACTGTAGGGCGTCAAATCCAGACAACGTGTGCTCGCCAGCTTCCAGCTGAAATCCGATCTGGCGGTCATTGATGGCGGTAGCCACGCAGACAGGCACTCCACCAACGGCATTTGACATTTCGATGACGCCGTCGAACTCTATCTTCGCCGCGAACGGAATCTCCAAACCAGTGAGCTTCTCGA
>JAODMI010000015.1 GCA_025464755.1 Homoserinimonas sp. | reverse complement strand
GCAGGGAGCAGGGAGCAGGGAGCAGGGAGCAGGTCATCATCGCAGCGGTGAAGCCCAAACGTCTCATCGCCAGGCGCATCGACGGGGACAAGGCCATTATTCTGCGAACCGACATTCAGGCATGGCGTGAGAGCCTCCCCACTTTCGGGATTAACCCAAGCGTCGACTTTGGGTCGCAGCCTCAGCGTTGCTAAGAACCTGACGCAGGTTCAATCCAAGGGTCGTCAGGATTGCTTCGAGGTCCTCAATGTCTACACGCTTCAGGCCGGCAACGATCTTGCTCAGCTGCGGCAGGGATATGCCTACCTCTTGAGCGAGATGTGTCTTGGACATTTTTTGACGCGCCAACTCGCCGCGAATCGTCGCTGCGATCTCATAGGAAAGCGGGCCCGGCGCACCCTTAGTTCCACGTGGCATACCTCAAATATATGGACACATAGAACAAATCTGAAAGTTTTGCGGAGATTCTTTCTATAATGCTTGCATCCGAGGGCACGTTGGAACGGTGTCGTCTTTCATGCGTGGGAGTCTGCGCCTGCCCGTTTCGGAAGGTTTCGCACCTCATGCATGTCCTAAAGCATGTATCGGCTTCTGTGGACGCGGGGGCTACGGGGCTACTCCCCTTATATCTTCTGGAGCCGCCTGTCAGAATCGAACTGACGACCTTCTCATTACGAGTGAGATGCTCTACCAACTGAGCTAAGGCGGCGTGCACGACATTCGCCGTGGCACAGCATGAAAGCTTAGTCGATGATTCCGCCTTTGCCGTGCGCTCAGCAGCGAGGATCAGACTTCGGCACGAGGTCGTTGATGAAGTAGTTGTCTACGGCGTCGTTGACGCAAGCGTTCGACTTGTTGTACGCCGTGTGCCCCTCACCCTCGTACGTCACGAGGTAGCCGTTCTCCAATTGATCCGCCAGCGAGACCGCCCAGGCGTAGGGTGTCGCCGGATCGTTTGTTGTTCCCACCACCACGATGGGACCGGAACCGGATGCCGTAATCTTCACCCGGTCACGGGTGGGCGGGAATGGCCACTCGTCGCAGGACGTGCCGCCGTACGACATCTGCGGCCCGAGAACGGGTGCGAGTCGAGCCAACTCCGCCGCTTCAGCATGCAAACTTTCCCGGGTGCTCGTCGACTCGTAGTCCAGGCAGTTGATCGCCACGAAACCTTGGGTCGAGTTGTCGTTGAAGGTCCCGTCTGGGTTACGCCCGTAATATGAATCCGCAAGTTGGAAAGCCAGATCGGCGTTGCCCCGCATCACGTCGGTCAGCAACTGGGTGAGATATTCCCACGTCGTTTGGCTGTAGAGAGGCAAAATCAGTGCCCTGAACATTGCGCTGCTGCCCAGTTCGCGCCCATCAGTGGCCAGCAGCGGGCTCGCATCCAGGTTGTCGAAAAGCGCACGGATATCGAGCATGGCCTCATCCACTGACCCACGGAAAGGGCACTCCGTGCCACTCAAACAGCTCTCGAGGTAGGAACGCAGAGCACCCTCGAAGCCTTGAGCTTGGGTGGCGCTAACCTCAAAGTCCGTGGTAGCCGGGTCCACCGCACCATCCAAAACCAACTTGCCGGTCTTGGTTGGGTAGAGATCTGCGTACGTGGCGCCGAGCAGCGTCCCATACGAGTATCCGAGGTAGTTGAGCTTCGCATCGCCAAGCACAGCACGCAGCAGGTCCAGGTCTCGTGCGGCGCTGACCGTGTCTACATACCCAAGCATGTCGCCGGTGTGCTCGAGGCAGGCTTGGCCGAACTCAGCCGCAGCCTGCTCCATATCGTCAATCCACGCTTCACTGCCAACCACTTCGGGCGACAAGTCGTAGAGGAAGGCGGTCAGCTCGTCGGGGTCCTCGTAGCAGTCAACAGCTGAGGACTCGTTAACGCCACGCGGGTCGAAGCCGACGACGTCGAAGCTTGACCGCAGCTTCTCTGAAGTAGCATATGCGACGCTGTCACGCACGAAGGCAACACCGGATGCCCCCGGGCCGCCAGGATTGAGCAGCAGCGACCCGAGACGGTCACCGGTCGCCACCGCGCGGATGAGGGCGATCTGGATTGACTCGCGTTGCGGGTTTTTCCAGTCCATCGGGGCCTCCGCCGTGGCGCACTGGAATCCGTCATCGCAAGCCTTCCACTCCAGAACCTGGTCGTAGAAAGGCTGCAGATCCTCGCTCACATTCTCACCGGTGGGCGTGGATGCGGGTGAAGGTGCGAACATTGTGCAACCGCTCAGAAGGAGAGCCGCAATCAGGCTTCCGCTCACGGCGGCTGCTCGGCGCGTTGACTTCACTTGTGTGGTTCCTTCCTCACTGCGGCAACCAGCATTGCCTCCAGGGCGAGAGCTGGCGACACGTTTCCTTCAATCCGTTTGCGTGCGGTGGCGATGGCGTCCATAGTCGCGAGGGTTTGCTCCGGGGTTGAGGATTCGGTGGCAGTCCTCAGTGCGGCCTGGATGCTGAGGTTCACCGGTTCGAAGTCGGCGCCGAGCTGAAGGAGAAGCACATCGCGGTAAAGCGAAAGCATGTCCACCATGATGCGGTCAAGTCCGTCGCGCAGGCTTCGCGTTGCACGTCGCTTCTGATCTTCTTCCAGTGCCTTCAGCTGTGATCGGAGGGTGGCTGGAATTGTGCCGCCCGGTTCGATCCCCAGCGAGCGCATGGCGCTTTCGCGTTCCTCTGCGTCACGTTCTGCGGTGATCGCTTTGGCGTCCTGGCCGGCGAGTTCGAGCATTGTGGCCGCGGCGATGACCGCGTCGGACACCGAACGGATACCCAGAGCGATCTCAAGGGTTTGCTGCCGGCGACGTCTTGCCTCGTCATTGGTGGCAAGGCGGTGAGCCATTCCAATGTGGCTCTGCGCTTCTCGGGCTGCTCGGGTGGCCGTATTGATATCAACACCGTCGCGTCTGGCAATCAGTTCGGCCACGTCCATGACGGAGGGCACCCGCAACCGCACCGAACGCACGCGTGAGCGAATTGTTGGGATGAGGTCGGCCTCACTGGGGGCGCAAAGAATCCACACTGTACGCGGCGGCGGTTCCTCCAAAGCCTTCAGAAGCACGTTCGAGGTTCGTTCGACCATTCGGTCCGCGTCCTCGATGACCATGACACGGTAGCGGGCAACCGACGGTGAGTATTGCGAGCTTGCAACCAGTTTGCGCACGTCATCCATTTTGATGATGACACCCTCGGTGCTGAGCACGGATAGGTCAGGGTGCGTTCGCGCGGCCACCTGGCGACGGGTGGTCTCGTCGCCCTGCGGGTTGCCGGGGCTCAAGAGGGCTGTCGCGAAAGCGTACGCCAGGTTGGAGCGCCCGGAGCCGGGAGGGCCGGTGATGAGCCAGGCGTGGGTCATCGACGACGCGCCCGTTGGTGCACCGAAGGCCGAAGACTCCGCGGCGGCCCGAAAAATCGAGATCGCCTCAGCCTGGCCGGTCAACTCATCCCACACAGACATGATCACAAGCCTAGGGTGCGGATGCTGCAACGCTGCCGCATTCCACAGAACGGGGCAGGGCTGGCGTTTGTCCCGCTCCGCGGGGGCCGCGCACCATCACACCGTTGCGGGCGCGCGTTCACCCTCATGTGGTCACTTCTGCCCTACCGGGTGATTCAGGATCCTACGCGTTAATGTTCGACAGGGAGCAAAGCTTGCACGCGGTGGCGGATGGCGGCAGCTATCGACTCGATGCTGTCTGTCGCGCTGAGCACAAGAAACCGTTCCGGATCCGCCTCGGCTAGGGCGAGGTAGCTTGCGCGCACGCGCGCATGGAAAGTATTTGCCTCAGCCTCAAGGCGATCGTATCGGGTTCGCGATTCGTCCAGGCGGGTACGCCCGATCTCCTCATCCAGGTCAAGCAGCACGGTGAGATGCGGCATGAAACCTTCAGTTGCCCACACCGAGATTTTGCGAATCTCCTCGCCGTCCAGCACTCGGCCGGCACCCTGGTAGGCGATGGAAGAATCAAGGTACCGGTCTTGGATGACAATTTCGCCGCGCCCCACGGCGGGCCGTACCTGGGTGGCAATGTTGTGCGCTCGGTCGGCAGCATAGATGAGAGCTTCTGCGCGCGGCGCAATGTCGCCCCGGCGGTGCAGCACGATTTCACGAAGTTCGAGCCCCAGTTCGGTGCCACCGGGCTCGCGGGAGCGAAGAACGGTGTGTCCGGATTCGACCAGCCAGTCGGCAAGAAGTCCAGCCTGGGTCGACTTTCCCGACCCGTCGCCGCCTTCGAGAGTTATGAAAAGGCCAGACACCGAACTACTCTGGCTTCTCGGCTGCGGGCTTCTTGACTGTCGGCTTCTTAACCGTTGCCGGCTTTGTCGCCGCCGGTTGAGGTGCAGGCGCCTTCTTGACCGCAGGTTTCTTAGCAACTGTCTTCTTCACGGGTGCTTTCTTGGCAACCGGCTTCTTAGCTGGCGCCTTCTTGGCCGCAGGTTTCTTCGGCGCCGGTTTCTTCGCTGGCCCCTTAGCCCGCTTATCAGCCAGCAGTTGCACAGCGCGGTCGAAGTCAACCTCCTCCACCGTTTCGCCACGCGGAATGGTCGCGTTGGTGACACCATCCGTCACATAGGCGCCAAACCGGCCATCCTTGATTTTGATCGGCTTACCGCTCTCGGGGTCCGCCTCGAACTCTTTCAGCGCACTGGATGCCTTGCGTGCCCCGTACTTAGGCTGGGTGAAAATCTCAAGAGCCGCAGCGAGTTCAATGTCGAAGATCTGGTCTTCCTCAGTCAGCGAGCGACTGTCGGTACCTTTTTTGATGTACGGGCCGTAGCGACCGTTCTGCGCGGTGATCTCTTCACCGGTTTCAGGATCTTGCCCGACAACACGGGGCAGGTCCAGCAGACGCAAAGCTGTCTCCAAGTCGACCGAGGCAAGGTCCATAGATTTGAACAGCGAGGCCGTGCGCGGTTTCGGCGCCGCAGCCTTCTTCGGCGCCTTCTTCTTCGGAACGTCAGCCACTTCACCGGTCGCCGCATTGACGTTTTCGACAGCCACGGATGTGTCAGATTCCGGTTCCAGCTCGGTGACGTATGGGCCGAAACGGCCGTCTTTCGCCACAATGTTTTTGCCGTTCTCAGGGTTCACCCCGATCACACGATCGCCGACCACAGGGGCGTCGACCAGTTCTCGCGCCTTAGCCGCAGTCAATTCGTCCGGTGCAAGATCTTCAGGGATGTTGATGCGGCGAGGCGGAGCATCCGGTGCCTCATCGGCAGCCGCCGGAACCTCAAGGTATGGGCCGTACTTGCCAATGCGCAGGGTGATGTCCTCGGTGATGATGATCGAGTTGATCTCTTTAGCGTCAATTTCGCCGAGGTTATCAATGACGGTGCGCAACCCGCGGTGCTGATCGCTGCCGAAATAGAAGCTTTGCAACCATTCGACCCGGTTCTGTTGGCCACCGGCGATACGGTCGAGGTCGTTCTCCATTTCGGCTGTGAAGTCGTATTCGACCAGGTCGCCGAAGTACTCCTCGAGCAGGCGGACGACGGAGAAGGCAATCCAGTTCGGAACGAGAGCCTGCCCGCGGGGGGTCACGTAGCCACGGTCCACGATGGTGGAGATGATGGCCGCGTACGTGGACGGCCGACCAATACCGAGCTCTTCAAGCGTCTTCACAAGGCTCGCCTCTGTGTAGCGCGGCGGCGGGCTGGTGTCGTGGCCTTTGGCTTCGACGTCGACGACTGTGAGCGTCTGCCCCTGTGTCAGTACAGGCAGTTTCGCTTCCTTGGCTTCAGCTGGTTCGTTGCGTTGTTCGTCTTGGCCTTCTTCGTAGGCCTGCAAGAAACCGCGGAAGGTGATGACCGTTCCGGTGGCAACGAACTCCGCGATGTCTCCGGATGCGACCGTGGCGATGATGCCGACGGATGCCGTTGCACCTTTCGCATCCGCCATCTGCGAGGCGATGGTGCGCTTCCAGATGAGGTCGTAAAGCTTCCAGTCGTTGCCCCGCAGCACGCCCTGCAGTTCGCTCGGGGTACGGAACGTGTCGCCTGCCGGTCGGATGGCTTCGTGCGCTTCCTGAGCGTTCTTGCTTTTGCTGGCGTAAGAACGCGGTTTATCGGGAACGGTTTCGGCACCGTAGAGCGCACTTGCCTGCGAGCGCGCCGCAGACACTGCTTGCTGCGACAGGTTCAGGGAGTCGGTACGCATGTACGTGATGTACCCGTTTTCGTACAGGCTTTGCGCAACACTCATGGTTTGGCGTGCCGAGAAGCGCAGTTTGCGCGCCGCTTCCTGCTGCAACGTCGATGTGCTGAACGGTGCCGCCGGGCGACGCGTGTACGGCTTAGATTCCACGGAACTCACAACGAGGGTGGTGGACTTTTCGCGGAGTGCCGTCGCGAGCGTCACGGCCGCCTGCTCATCGAGCGCTGTCGCATCTGTTTTCAACACACCCTTGTCGCTGAAGTCACGACCGGTGGCGACGCGTACACCGTTCACCCGAGCGAGGCGAGACTCGAAACCGTCGGCGGTGCGACTGCCCAGGTCCTCGGCAAGCGGCGACAGTTGTGCCGACAGGTCCCAGTAGCTTGCGGTGACGAATGCGAGGCGCTCCCGTTCCCGGTCAACGACCAGACGGGTTGCTGCGGACTGTACCCGGCCGGCGGAAAGCCCCGGCCCAATCTTGCGCCACAGCACGGGCGAAATTTCGTAGCCGTAAAGCCGGTCAAGTATGCGCCGAGTTTCCTGAGCGTCTACAAGCGCGGTGTCAAGGTCGCGAGGGTTCTCCTGAGCGCGCTGGATCGCTTCCTTAGTGATTTCGTGAAAGACCATGCGCTTGACGGGGATCTTCGGCTTCAGCACCTCCAGCAGGTGCCAGGCGATCGCCTCCCCTTCGCGGTCCTCATCAGTTGCGAGGTACAGTTCGTCCGCATCCTTCAGCGCCCGTTTGAGATCGGCGACCGTTTTCTTCTTCTGATCAGACACCACGTAGTACGGCAGGAAATCGTTTTCGACATCAATGGAGAACTTGCCGAGTGAACCCTTTTTGAGCTCAGGCGGGAGGTTTTTGGGTTCGATCAGGTCACGGATATGGCCCACCGAGGCCTGCACCTCGTAGCCATCTCCCAGATACTGGCCGATCGTCTTCGCCTTAGCGGGCGACTCGACTATGACCAGTTTTTTCTTGCCTGACACCGGACTCCTTGCAATTGCGTTTTCTTGGGGCTTGACATCGAAACCATACACACACAAACCGCATGCGCCGGTATCCGCGCTCTCAGGAAGGTCTCAATATGGCGGATACCGGTGGCCCGGCAGTCGCCACGGCCGATACTGAGAACCCCCGGCGCGCGATTTCGACGCGCACCGTGACCACCAGCCCATCCACTCGACAACCGGCCATCTGGGCCCCGTTTGCGTACGCCACAACGCCGGCTACCGCGCACGGATTACCGGCGACAATTCCCACTGCCGAGTCCGCTGCTGCGAGCGCCGACGCATCAGCAGCATCAGCCGCTCGCTGTTTCGCATCGAGCACTATATAAAGAGGTATCACGAGTGAGAGCAGACATAACACGGCACCGAGGATCGCCACGGCAAGTACGGATCCGGCGCCACATTGCCCGTGCACCGGCGGGTTGGTCGGCGACGGCATCACGGGTCGACACGCAAGGCGCAGCTTGTCGCCGCCAGTGTGAGCACGGAACCGAAAGCCAGTAATCGGTTGCCGGAGCCGACCGACACGCAAACGAGCTGCTGCCGGTCTGCGGTCGCCAGCGCGGCACCCGGAACCAACCCTCGAACCCTCTCGGCTACGGATTCCAGCGGCTCGCCGCGCGAGATTTGCCGCGCAGCCTCGGCCGCGGCATCTTGCAACCGCAATTGTTCAGCGCCGAGGCGGAGGCCGCCTAGGCAGAACACCAGCACGAGCACGACTGCCGGCATGACGGTTGCGAACTCTGCTGTGACGCTGCCCCGCTCACCCCGCAAAGGTGAGAGCACGATGGACCAGTTCGGTGAGGATTCCCCGCACTTCGTCACTGCGCATGATGATGACGAGCAGTCCGGCAAATCCTACGGCTGCCATCGTAGCGATGGCATATTCGGCTGTCGCCGCGCCATCTTCTGCGGCGGCCCTTGGGCGGGTCAGTATTCGGCGCATGATGTTCCTTAAGGTGTCGAGGTTGGGGGTTCCGTAAGTCTCCAAGGAAGGTCTCAAGGATCGGCCCGAAACATACGATCCGTGTCCTGTGTCAGATTGCGCTGACTGTGGACGAGATGACGGTAATCAACAGCGGGGCAACCCCGAGCACCATGAAGGCCGGGAGTATGCACAAACCCAGCGGCAGCATGAGCATCACCGACAGTGTTGCAGCGCTCCGGGCTCCGTCGCTGCGAGACGTTCGGCGCGACTGCTCTGCCGCGCTGCGCAGGAGGCCCGCAGCAGGAATACCCGCACGATTCGACAGAGCGAGGACACCGTCAACAGCACTGTGTTGCGTCAGGGATATGCCACAAGCTGCCGATGCCCGCGCAACCATCGCCCTAGCGCGATCCGTTGATACGCCGCCAGAGATGGCAATCGCAGTGAGGTCCATGACGAGCCCCGGCGTAGTATCGGCTGGCCGTGCCGCTCGCACCAGGCGGCCATTCCACAGTCGTGCAGCAAAGATCAACACCGCACCGGAGGCCAAGCAGACAAGCCCTGGGAGTGTCGTCATTAGCGTCGCTACGGTGTTGAAACCAAGCGCCGCGCCGAAGAGGATGCCCACCACGGGAAGGACCATGACCATTCGGGCGGTTGCCCGCGGCGCGGCTAGAGCTACCTGCACTTCGCGGTTTGTCTGGGCGAGGTCTCGCAGCGACGCGGCCAGACCGTGCAGCGTCTGCGCCAAAGGCGCACCGGATTCGGTTGCAACGAGCCAGGCTGCGGCAAGCGCCCGCCACGCCGCATCCGAAAAGGCAGCGTTCGTCGTAACAAGATCGGTCAGCGCCACCGTAATGCTCTCACCGCAGCCCGCGGCGTGGGCGACGGCCTCCAACACAGCCCCCGGATCATCATCGGCCAGATATCTCCATGCCGAGGCAGGGCTTACCCCGGCCGACAGCAGCACAGCCAATTTTTGGACAACGGACGCCGCGGATTCAAGCGCCTGCACACGGGCCTCATCCTCCTCGGGCCGTTTACTCATCCGCGGCCTCACACATCCGTAGTCGCCCTCGGCGGTCCACCTCGAACCGCCCCATCTGCGCTAACCGTCGCTCCTTACCGTCATGCCGCAGGTGCAGCACGGTGCCAATAGCGCTGACCGTTTGGCGAGCGACCGCTGTTGCGCTCATGCCGGCCAGGGCACCAAGTGCCTCAAGCCTGGCCGGTACGTCGGCGAGCGAGTTCGCGTGCAGGGTACCCGCTCCCCCGTCGTGACCCGTATTGAGCGCCGTGAGAAGTTCCCGGATCTCTGCTCCGCGGCATTCGCCCAGCACTAGCCGGTCCGGGCGCATCCGCAAAGCTTCCCGTACCAAGCGCTGCAGACCCACTTCCCCGACTCCTTCCAGGTTTGGTTGCCGAGTCTCCAACGAAACAAAATGGGGATGGTTGACGCGCAGCTCAGCGACATCTTCGATCGCCACAATGCGGTCGGTCGGGCAAGCCGTTGCCAGCAACGCCGCGAGAAACGTTGTCTTACCGCTGCCTCCGGCACCGGTGATGAGCACATTGGCGCGATCGGCGACCAACTGGCGAACGTGCTGCACTGACACGTGGTCGAAGAAACCAGCGACGTTCATCAGATCGAGGCTCAGGCGATCGACTCGTGGAAACCGAATCGATAGCAGCGCGCCGCCAGGAGATATCGGCGGCAGGACGGCATGAATGCGGATGCCATCGTG
>JAODMI010000013.1 GCA_025464755.1 Homoserinimonas sp. | reverse complement strand
AGACGAGCGAAATGATCGGGTGTTTCAGCGATGAACGCCGTCGCTCCAGAGTCAGTGAGATACCACTCGATTTGTGCCGGAGCTGAGGTTTCATAGATAGGAACCATCACGCCGCCTGCAAACCAGATGGCGAAGTCAGTGAGGGTCCACTCGTAGCGGGTCTTGCACATGAAGGCGATCTTGTCGCCTGGTTCGATGCCGGCGGCTATAAAGCCTTTGGCTAGGGCGCGCACCTGCCGCAGAAATTCAGCTGCAGTGACATCCGCCCAACCCCCACCGCTCGTGGGTACAGCAAACAGCGGCCGGTCAGGAGTTTCAGCGACCCGATCAATGAGCAGGTCGGTGGTGTTCGCAGATGGGTTGGCTTGGACGAGGGCTGGTACGTCGTACTGTTCCACGGCAACTCCTTCGGTACCGGTATGGATAGGATTTCACAACCATATCCATGATCAATAGGGTACGGAGGGGTCATTAGCCTCAGACCCCCCGGTTGCCTAAACTCTACTAGTTGGCCCCCCGCCCGGCTGAAACTAGGCACATGACATAGCGAGGAATATCCCCATGCACGCCATCGGCATCGACATCGGCGGCACCAAGATCGCCGGAGCACTTGTCTCCGAAAAGGGTGAGCTTGTGCGGGAGGATCGCCGGCCGACCCCGGCAGGTAGCCCCTCCGCCATCATCGAGATTGTTGTCGCGATGATCGAGCGACTCTCGGCAGGGCAAGACGTTCGCGCAGCGGGCGTCGCCGCCGCCGGGTTCATTGACGCCGCCCAAGCGACCGTGTACTACGCACCCAACATCAATTGGCGCAACGAGCCGTTTCAGGCTCGCCTGTCGGAGCGACTCGACCTCGACATCACAATTGACAACGACGCCAACGCGGCAGGCTGGGCGGAGTTCCGCTTCGGTGCCGGACGCGACGTCAGGGACATGACGATGCTCACTATCGGCACGGGTGTCGGGGGAGCGATCGTCACTCACGGTGAGCTGTTCCGCGGCGGCTTCGGCGCCGGTGCGGAACTCGGCCACATGCGCGTTGTCCCGAATGGGTTGCCATGCGGATGTGGCGCAAGAGGTTGTATTGAACAGTACGGTTCCGGTCGTGCCCTGCTCAGAATGGCGAACGAGATCGCAGACATGGGCGGTATTGGGATCGGGCTGGCTGCGAGGCGGAAATCTTCGGGGGTGCTGACCGGCCACGACGTCGCCGAGCTCATCGTTGCCGGCGACGCTGGCGCTGTACAGGCCCTCAGGGAACTTGGCGGATGGCTCGGTCAGGCGTGCGCCTCATTGAGTGCGGTGCTTGACCCGCAGCTTTTCGTGCTGGGCGGCGGGGTGGCCGTAGCGGGAGACCTGCTTTTAGATCCGATCCGGGAGTCGTATCTGGCGCATCTTCCGGCCCGTGGGTATCACCCGGAGCCTTCGTTCGCGATCGCCGAGCTGGTCAACGATGCCGGCGTGGTCGGTGCTGCGGACCTCGCCAGGCTGCACCAGCTAAAGCGCTAGAGTGGTCATGACTTTTTAAGGGCGGATCCGGATGTTCTATTGGTTCATGAAGAACCTGGTTGTTGGGCCAATAGTGAAGACCGCCTTTCGGCCGTGGATTACCGGGCACGAGAACATCCCCGCAACGGGCGGCGTCATTTTGGCGAGCAATCACCTCTCATTCATCGACTCGGTTTTCTTGCCGCTTGTCATGGATAGACGCATCACCTTCTTGGCAAAGAGCGACTACTACACGGCTCGTGGCCCCAAAGGGTGGTTCATCAAGACTTTCCTTAAGGCAGCCGGGATGATTCCTATCGACCGTTCAGGAGGCAAAGCCTCTGAAGCCTCCCTCAACACCGGGCTGCAGGTACTTGCGCGCAACGAGGTTCTGGGAATCTATCCCGAAGGCACTCGCAGTCCCGACGGCCGGCTGTACCGCGGCCGGACCGGGGTGGCCCGCATGATTCTTGAAGGTGACGTTCCCGTGCTTCCCGTCGTGATGATTGACACCGAAAAAGTCATGCCCATAGGCCGACGCTTGCCCAAGGTACGCCGGGTAGGAGTGATTGTTGGCGAGCCCCTCGACTTTTCAAGATTTGAGGGCATGGAGGGTGATCGTTTCATCCTGCGTTCCATCACCGACGAGATCATGTACGAGCTGAGCCAGCTGAGCGGCCAAGAGTATGTCGATGTCTACGCATCATCCGTAAAAGAGAAGCAGGCCGTTAGAGATAGGCAGGCAATCAAGGAAAAGCAGGCAGCCACTAGCCGGTAAGCTTGTTTCTGGGGCCATTCGATGCCCCGATCCATATGCGCATTGAGGAAATTCTCGTGGTCAATCCGTCCGAAGACACTGTCGTGCAAGCTGATCCTTCCGTGATCGCGGGCCTCGACTATTGGCGGACACTGCCCATTAAGCAACAGCCTGAGTGGCCGGACGCCGACGCCGTCGGTGAGGCAAGCGCGCAGATAGCTGCATTTCCTCCGCTGGTGTTCGCTGGCGAGGTAGATATCCTCCGTGAACGACTTGCCGCTGCGGCGTCTGGTAAAGCCTTCCTATTGCAGGGTGGCGACTGTGCTGAGACGTTTGCGGGGGCAACTGCAGACCAAATCCGCAACCGTGTGAAGACGATCCTGCAGATGGCCGTCGTGCTCACCTACGGTGCGTCGATGCCGGTAGTCAAGATGGGTCGGATGGCAGGGCAGTTCGCCAAGCCCCGCTCAAGTAACAACGAGACGCGCGGCGATGTCACGCTTCCGGCGTACCGTGGCGACATTGTCAATGGGTACGACTTCACTCCTGAGTCGCGTGAGGCCGACCCGCGGCGACTTGTGCAGGGGTACCACATGGCAGCCTCCACGCTGAACCTGATTCGTGCGTTCACGCAGGGCGGCTTTGCAGACCTTCGGCAGGTCCACAGCTGGAATCAGGGCTTCGCCCGTAACCCAGCCAATGTTCGTTACGAGCAGATGGCTCGCGACATCGACAAGGCGATCAAGTTCATGGAGGCTGCAGGGGCCGACTTCGACGAGCTGAAGCGGGTCGAGTTCTACACCGGCCACGAGGGCTTGCTAATGGACTACGAACGACCCATGACTCGCATCGACTCGCGGAACGGTACAGCTATCAATGCGTCCGCCCACTTCTTGTGGATCGGAGAGCGCACCCGTGACCTCGATGGGGCCCATGTCGACTACTTCTCTCGGGTTCGTAACCCGATCGGAGTCAAGCTCGGCCCGACGACAACTCCTGCCGTGATGCGCGAATTAATTGAAAAACTGGATCCAGACCGGGAGCCTGGTCGTCTCACTTTCATCACTCGTATGGGAGCGGAGAAGGTGCGGGACGCGCTGCCGCCGTTGCTTGAGGCCATCAAAGAGACGGACGCAACGCCGTTGTGGGTGACGGACCCCATGCACGGCAATGGCATGACCACGCCGACCGGGTACAAGACACGGCGCTTCGATGACGTGGTCGACGAGGTCAAGGGCTTCTTTGAAGCGCATCGAGCTGTGGGCACATACCCCGGCGGTATTCACATCGAGCTCACGGGTGACGATGTCACTGAGTGCCTGGGCGGCTCCGAGATGATTGACGAGGCCACCTTGGCTACCCGGTATGAGTCGCTGTGCGACCCCCGACTCAACCACATGCAGTCGTTGGAGCTGGCGTTCCTAGTGGCTGAGGAGCTCGGCGTTCGCTAGCACGAGTTAGTCGAACCCGTCGAAGGCGGACGGTGGCTCCCGACAGGCTCGTTTAGCGGATCGTCGTTGACCGAGCCTGTCCAGTTCCGCGAGGCCGTTAGCCTGCCTGAAGCGATACTGAGATGGTCGAGCCTTTGTCGACCTGCGCGCCTGCCTGTGGATCGATAGCTTTCACTGTGGCATTGTCGGGAACGCTGGAGAGCCACTTGCTGATGGGGTTACTGAACCTCACCTCGAAGCCTGCGTTACTGAGGGCTATGTTGGCCTGACGCCAGCTCTTGCCGACGACCTCTGGGACGGTGACCTGTTCGATGCCTTTCGAAATAATCAGGTTGACGCTCCCGCCCCTGGTCAGCGGCGCGTCACTCTGCGGCTGAGTGCGGATGACATTGCCGCGGGGAACGGTGTCACTGTACTCCTCGTGACCTTCGACGCCGGTCAAATTTTTGCTCAGAAGGATGTTCTTCGCCTCATCGAGAGGGAGACCGCCCACATCAGGAACGGGACCGAGCGAAACTATCAGGGTGACCGGTTGCTTCTCGCCGTAGACGCCGCCCGCTGGCAGGTCGACGTCACCGGTTCCGACCGCGCCGAGGACGATGCCTTCCGCAGCCTCATTGAATTGGTAGACGGATTCCGCGAGAGTGAACCGTGCATCCGTGATGAGATCACTAGCTTCATCTTCTGTCTTCCCGGCTACGTCGGGGAACGGCAGCTGTTCGGGGCCTTGAGAAATGATGAGGTGAACCACGCCGGAGGGGGGTATGTCGGCTCCTGCCTCCGGATCGGTACCCATCACCATGTCGACAGGAACATCGGGGTCGAAGTCGCTGAGCCGTTGCTGTGAGACCTGCAGGTCGGCGTTCTGCAACGTTGCGGTTGCGGCTTCGGGGGTTTGGTTTGACACGTCCGGGATGGTTACCAGTGATCCAGGCCCATTGCCAAAATACCAGCCTGCGCCTCCGGCCGCGCCCGCTAACAAAATGATCAGGGCGAAAAGCCAGAAGCCTTTGGTCTTGCGTTTTTCGCTCTTGCGGGCTAGGGCGGACGTCTTGTCCACTTGCACCGGATCCGTGCGCTGTCGTTTCACGGGTGCTATCACCTGCGTCGCCGCGTTGCCGGGAGAAGCGGCGGGAAAGGCGGCTGTGGCGGTGGGCATCACCATGGTTCTTTGCGAGGAGTTCGCCGCCGTGGCGGGATCGGCGAGTTCGAGCACGCGCTGTGTGTCGAGAAGTTGGTCGAGCATGACGCGAGCGTCTCGTGGACGCTGTTCCGGGTCGCGTGCCGTAGCCCACAACACGAGCTCGTCAAGTTCGGCTGGCACCCGAGGGTTTCTGCTGCTGGGCGTTGGCACCGTATCGGTGGCATGCTGCTGTGCCACCTGGAACGCCTGCTCGCCCTTGAACGGTTGTTCTCCAGCGAGCATCTCGTACAGCATGATGCCAATGGCATAAATATCGCTCCGGGTATCCGCAACGCCGCGGGTGACAAGCTCGGGGGAGAGATACGCGATTGTTCCCAGTAGCGCGTTACCTGTGGCGGTATTGGCGTGTGCAGCCCTAGCTAAACCAAAGTCGCCGATCTTAATGCGGCCATCATCCGCCAGAAGTACGTTCTCTGGCTTCAAATCTCGGTGGACGATGCCGTTTTTATGCGCTGCAGCAAGCCCCGACAGCACGGCCTCCATGATGTCCAGCGCCTGAACAGTGGTGAGCACCTTATGATCGTTGAGCAAGTCACGAAGGGTGATCCCCGGCAGATATTCCATCACCAGGTATGCGGTTTCTTCGTCTTGACCTTGATCGTAGACATTGACGACATTGGGATGTGCGAGCCTGGCAGCGGAGCGGGCCTCCTGGATGAAGCGGGCCTTGTACTCACTGTCATCTGCGAGATGACCGTGCATCACCTTGACGGCAACGCGTCGCTCCAGCCGTAGATCAGTGGCTAGGTAGACCGTTGCCATTCCGCCCCGCGCGATGCGTGAACGCACCTGGTATCGGCCGTCGAGAAGACGGCCGATCATGGGGTCGGCGCTCTGGGTGGTCACCCCACCAGTCTAAAGTTGTCCACCAGCCTGACACCGGCACAACACAGGGTTTCGCTGTAACCTGATCGCTTTCGTGGCCGCTTCGTGATGTTACGGAAGTCGCTTGCTAGCGCAGCTGCGCCAGCCAGGACCTGGCGGAGGTTTCCCACTTGGCATAGGCGTCCGGGTAGGCGGAGATCTGCACAGCCTGCGCAGCCTGGGTCACCGTCATGCCCTGCCACCCAGGTATGTCGAGGAGACCTCGCGTAACGCCCTTGTTCGGGTTGCTTGGACCGCCGAAGAAGAGCCTGCTGGCATGGGCTGGGTCTGTCACCTGGGCGGGGGTGCCCCAACCGGTGCTCGGCCGTTGCTGGAAGAGCCCGCGCGAGTCGAGGTCTCCCCAGTTCAGATTACGCAGCGTTGACTCCTGCATGGCGGTGGCCAGGGCAATCACCAATCCGTAGTCATTGACGCCGAGCGATTTGCCGACGGAGACGATAATGGCCGCATTCGCCGCCATTTCAGCCGTCAGGGGGGTCACAGTTGTCGAAGACGCTGGCGCCGTGCTTGCTGCGCCGGGGATAACCAGCGAGCGGCCGGAGTAGATAATGCTTGACCAGCCCAGGCCGTTGGCGGTGAGGAGCGCCTGGGCGGTGACGCCGTATCTTGCCGCGATGCCGCTTATGGTGTCACCGGATGCGATGACGTGTGTGGCTGGGGCCGCTACAACTGGCGCCTTGGTGGCATGCGACTGGACAGCGGGGGATTGCGCAGCAGGTGGAGCGATAACAGCAGCCGGCGCGACGTTGGCGGGGGCAGAGCTGCCCGGTACAAGCAGGGTCTGTCCGGGATAGATGATGCTTGACCATTTCAGCCCGTTAGCAGTGAGGAGGGCTTGCGTGGTGACGCCATACTTGCCGGCGATCTTGCCGATGGTGTCGCCCTTAACGATGGTGTATCGCGCAGCACTTGTCTGTGGGGCGACCGTGGGGGTCGATGCTACCGGGGCGGCCCCTTTGGCCAGAATCAATCGTTGGCCTGGGTGGATAAGGGACTTCCATCCCAGACCGTTGAGTGCCAAGACTGAGGCTGTAGAAAGCCCGTAGCGGCCCGCGATGCTGCTTATGGTGTCGCCAGCTGCGACGGTATAGGTTGTTGGCGTCGCGGCGACGCTGAGCTGGCCGGTCGGAGTGAGGTCTGCAGTGGGGGCAGCTGCAAGCTCTGCCTTTGCCTGTGCCATTGCCTGACGGACTGACTTGCCCAACTCAGTGGGCGCCGCGGTCTTGTCTTTGACCGGCCGTTTCGCAGCTGCGGTCTCGATCGGCCCGGTCAGGTTCATCGACATGGCCAGGGAGCCGACCAAGACCAGTGGCAGGGTGGCAAAGAGGCTCTTGCCCAATTTGCTGCGATCGTTTGCGGTACTGTCGTGCGCCGTCCGATTGGTCTGCGCCGCCTGGCGCTGCGTGTTATTTGCCGACTTTTTCATGAACTTCCCCGTCACTGCTTCACTCCCGGCCGAGAGATTTGATGTGACTTCAAAGTGGCATAGATGTAGCCAGGTGTCAATCACAGTGACTGCTGTGACTGCAGTTAACCTTGTCGAAACATTTCGTGTCGCGCTTGTCGACACGCCGAAATCTGACAGGCTTAACCCGTGAACACCGCTTCAGACATCCGTTGGCTGACCATTCCTGACCTCGTCGACATCCTCGGCATCGGCGTGAGCAAAGTAAGGCGCCTCATTGAGGACCGAAGTTTGCTGGCCAGACGAATCGACGGGATATGGCAAGTACCAGAGCTCTTCATCCGTGATGGCGAACCAATGCCGGAGCTGCGCGGCACACTGATTTTGCTGGCAGATAGTGGGTTCGGTGACGAGGAAGCCATGGATTGGCTGTTGACCCCAGAAGAGAGCCTCGGCACCTCGCCCATCGACGCGTTGCGGGCAGGCCGCAAGGCAGAAGTGCGCAGGGTGGCCCAGGCTCTGGCGTGAAGTCGTTTGAGTATTTCGACAGCTGCGATCTAAGCGGTACGACGGCTAACCGTTTCAGCTAACCGGGTGAGTTCGGTGCGTGCAGACTCGCTGATAGGTGCCTCGGCGAGAGCCTTTTGTGCCACGGCCACGTTGTGGGTGATGATGCGCTCAACGTGATCGACGGCTCCGCAATCGCGAATGGAGGTTTGCAGCATGCTCACCTGCTGGTCGCTCAGGTCGGGGTCACCGAGCAACTCATCTAGGAGCCGGGTCGCGCTGCCCTGCATTGCGGCTCGCGCCAGGGCGACAAGTACTGTGCGCTTACCTTCGCGAAGATCGTCGCCAGACGGCTTACCTGTGACGTCCGGATCACCGAAGACACCGAGAATGTCGTCGCGGAGTTGAAAGGCGACACCGAGCGGAAGCCCAAAGTCGCGCAGCGCGGCGATCTGGCCAAGGGTTCCTCCGCCCATGGCCGCCCCGACCGCCAGCGGTGCTTCCACGCTGTACTTGGCGGACTTGTAAACGATGACCCTATGGGCGCGCGCCAGCAGATCTTTCTCGTCGCGTGTCTGCCACGATTTTTCTTCGAGGATGTCCAGATATTGGCCGTAAGTTACTTCGGATCGCATCCGATTGAATTCACGCCGCGCCGCAGCGCCGGAGTCCCGGTCGGAGACCTCGCGCAGTCCTTGATCCAGGATCTCATCGCTCCAACCAAGAAGGAGGTCGCCGAGAAGAAGGGCGCCGGATCGACCGAAGCTCTCGGCATCCCCACTCCACTGATGCGACTCATGCAGTGAATGGAATCGTCTGTGAGCTGCTGGCTGGCCGCGTCGGGTGTCAGAGTTGTCCATGATGTCGTCATGCACCAAGGCGGCGGCGTGAAAGATTTCGAGCGCGCTGGCAGCTTTCACCACGGCACCCAGATCACCGGCCGAAGAATCTTCCGTGAGGCGGTCACCGATTACAGACTGCCAGCCCCAGTACAGAAACATGGCCCGGAAGCGCTTGCCGCCCGTGAGTAAGCTGCGCGAGTAGTCGAGGTACGGAAGCAGGTCTGTGGCGATGTTGCGCAGTTCCGGTTCCTGGGCGCTGAGGAAGTCGTCGATGCACGCCTGAACCAGGTCAACTAACCGCGTACTCTCAGCCACGGTTCTAGCCTAGCCAGCCAGACACCGATACAATGGATCTCAACGGCCACTGACCGCGCACCGGAGGGAGTCACAATGCCATTGTCTGAGCAAGAGCAGCGTCTCCTGGAAGAGATGGAGAGAAGTCTCTATCACAACGATGCCGATTTTGTGGCAACTGTGAGCGCGCGTCGAGGGCGCCCCAATTACCGCCGCATTGCTGTTGGTTCATTGATCGCTGTCGCGGGCGTGGTCGCCATTGCGACGGGCATCATGATCAAGCAGCCAATCGTCGGAGTGCTGGGTTTCGTCGTCATTATCGTCGGCATTTTGCTGGGCATTTCGCATCCCCGCAATCGGATGTCCGCGGACTCGAGCCGCACCTCCGTTCCGTCGGGACCTTCAGCGTCAGGTACGTCAAGGTCGGGCTCTTCTTCCGGTGCGTCTGGATCACGTGGTGGCAGCCGGTCGGGTGGCAGCTTCATGGACCGAATGAATGAGCGCTGGGATCGTCGGCAGGACGATCGCGACTAAGTAGCTCGTTGGTAACGCCAGCGCGCTGAGTTTTCACATTTTGGGTCGACCTCCGGGTCGGCCCTTTTTTGTGCCCGCCCGTCAGCGTGATGGCGGGTTTGTGCTAAATCCCCTCCACTTAGGTTCGCTATGCGTGGTGGGCGACTTCGGCACGGTCATGCCGCGATTTCAGACAAAGTCGTAGGTTTGTGGTTGGAAGTGGAGTAAAGTGGGGGACACCCAAGTCCGGGCCGGAGCGTGAAGGGGGATTGCCACATGTTTCTTGGCACCTACTCACCCAAGCTCGACGACAAGGGACGTGTCATCCTCCCCGCAAAATTCCGCTCGGAACTTGAG
>JAODMI010000010.1 GCA_025464755.1 Homoserinimonas sp. | reverse complement strand
TGCCGGATCACTCAACACGATGCGGCCGCCGTTCGTGGCGAACACGAGCCGGCGTGAGCCGTCCGAAACCCCCTCCATCGGTGTTAAGGCACCCGCGTCATCACCGGCACACTGTCTCCAGACATTCCCGCCAGACCAGGCAGCGTAGGTGCAGCCGGCGAGGATGACTGGAGCAACAGGGTTGCCAGACTGGCCGCTCACCAGCGACGATGGGGCGCCCCCGTCGAGCGGCACTGAGACCAGGCCGCTCTCGGATGCCACGAGCACCCGACTCCCCGATGCGGTCGGCTGCTGCAATGCCAAGGCATCCGTTGGCGCAATGACTCCACCCAGGTCGATTGTGCGACCGTCTTGATAAATCCGGTCGGCACCGGTATCCAGCAATATCCAGCGTTCATCGACGGAGGTGATCAGCACCGACCCGGCGGACATTTCGCCACCCACGTCCTCGCTCTCCGCGACCGCACCGGAGTCTGCCGCGTTGAGTCGGTAAACCTTCTCGGTGTCTGCGGAGTATGCGAACAGCACACCGGACGGGCTGACGCTTGCTACCGAATTCGAGCCCAGGCTCAGGGTCGGCTCCGCTGCGGCATCGAAGTCGGCCAACTGCTCGAAAGGCAAAATCCACACAGCGCCCGTGTCGGTGGAATGAACGACGACGTTCTCCCCGGCCAGGTGGAGTTCGGGCGCCTCAGTGGGCATCGCGGCGCTGTCGACTACCGTCGAGGTGGCCGCGTCGACAATATCGACCTTGTTGTTGCTCCGATCGAACAACAGTACGTTTGCGCCGTCTTGTATGACGTCTAGTTCCGTTCCGGTACTCGAAACGACAGTGTTCAGCTCCAGCACCTCGGTGTTAGCGCGACCGATCACACTTTCAGATCCGTTCGCAACCCAGACAGACGCGTCGGTTAGGTCCATTCGCTGGGCGCTGTAGCCACCAGAAGTTATGGCAACCGTTGCCACTAGCACGGCCACCAGCGAACCGCTCGTCACCGTAGTGACAAGGGACTTATTGCGGGAGATCCATTGCTTCATCATGAGCTCACCCTGAGAAGACCACGCACTTCTGGTTGCTGGGTGGGCCAGGCGTGCCAGACCTGTTGACTGTGACTGTGATGCAGACGCGGTCACCGTCCTGAGCGTCTACAACGAAAGCGGGCGAACGCTGGATACTTGATTGCCCGTCGGAGGTGACGATTTGGTAGGAGTCGTCTGCGGTGATACCGGGGTCTGGCCAGCTGAACTGGATCGAATCGGATGTCTGCGAAGCTTCAATCTCGCTGACGGTGGGAATTTCGCCGGAATTCGACCGAATCAGCACCGCTGTGGCTGTCGCACCGAGCGCCAGCACCAGTACAGCGGTGGCGACCAAACTCCACGCCAGAATCTGCATGCTTCTAGTCTGCTTCGGGGTGCGGGCCGATGTGATCGAGGCTCCGCTGGATTGTCCATTCGACGTGTTGATCGGTGCGTAGCGACCGGCATCGACTGCTCGCCGACGTCTGCGCTGAGCGGTACCAGAAGCTGCGCCCGCGACGCCGCGCACCCGCGTTCGGTCTTCCATATCGGCTACCGTTGCGAGCGCCCAATCGTCCATGGCGACTTCGATGGGAGTTTGTGGTAGCCCAAGCTCCGTCTCAACCGCCTGCAATTCCCGCACGACCTCGAGCACGCTCGCCGGACGGTGTGACGGGTTGCGCGACATTGCCTTCTTGAGCACGCGCTCGAGGGTTGCCGGAACGTCCGGCCGACCGATGGGTTGCACCTTGGCTTGGCCGATCCTGTGAATTAGTTCGGCCGACTTGTTGGACCCGCCGACAAGCTCGAATGGGGAGCGCCCGGCGAGTAGGGAGTACACGGTGGCGGCGAAGGACCATACTTCGGAGGAGATACTGCCGGGACTTTCATCCATCAACACCTCGGGCGCCGACCAGGGAATGGACATTCCCACTGATTCCTGATTTTCCGCACCGCTCAGGGTTGAGGCGATGCCGAAGTCTGACAGCACAGGATGGCCGTAGGCCGTGAGGAGAACGTTTGACGGTTTGATGTCCCGGTGCAGCACTCCTGCCCGATGCGCTGTCTCGATGGCACTGCCTATCTTGATGGCTATGCGCAACACTTCTGGCACGGGAATTCGCTCGCGCCGGTATCGTTCGCTCAACCCCGACGAGCACATCTCCATCACCAGGTATGGTCGCCCGTCAGATGACACGCTGGCTTGGTAGACGGTGAGGATTGAGGGGTGCGGACTCAACTGGGCCATGAGGTTTGCCTCGGCCTGAAACATCTGCCGCACCTGATCATTGACGACTTCGCTGAGCATGACCTTAACTGCGACCTGGCGTCTGGGCATGTTCTGCTCGTAGAGGAACACGTCGGCGAATCCGCCGGATCCCAACACGTGTATGTGGGTGAAACCGGGAAGCACAGGGGGCTGCGACGGCAGTCGTCGTACCATTTCGCCCCCTACGCGTGCAGTCTGTCGAGCTCCTTCTAAACGGCACCGATACCGGTCAGTCTGCCTTCCATTCTACGGGCGGGAGAAATCCTCATATCGGGAACTTCGCCGGGTTTGCGGCAATCGTGACCCCCCTTTCTGGGGGCGTGCACGGAAGGCTCTGTCAGTCGCGCGGCGAAGCGATGTGAGAACTTCCATCCGCAAGCGCCTCAGCGCTGACGTCACTGTCCCCATCATCCAACCCAACGCTTTCGACCACATCGACGATGACAACTGTGACGTTGTCTCGGCCGCCGGCGGCTAGAGCGGCGTGGACCAGCCGATTGGCCGACTCCCGCGCGCTCAGCCCGGCGCCCAGCAGCTTTGCCAGCCCAGCGTTATTCACCTCTTTGGTGAGGCCGTCCGAACAAACCAGCAGACGCATACCGCGACGGATAGGGATCAGCCAGTAATCGGTTATCGGGTCGGCGTTGAAGCCCACCGCTCTGGTGATGATGTTGCTGTCCGGATGGCGCTCAGCTTCAGACGCGCTTATCCGTCCGGCGTCAACAAGTTCCTGAACCAGCGAGTGGTCCACGGTGATCTGGCTGAGCTTGCCTCCCTCGAAGAGATAAACACGGGAATCGCCCACGTTGAACACGCTCCAGTAGGCCTGCGCTCCATGCGCCACGAGGGCAGCCCCAGTCACCGTCGTCCCGACACCTAGCTCGGAATAGTCAGCGGCCAGTGAGATGTCGGCCGTCGCCGCGAGCAGTGCTTCATCGATGGCGGCAGGATCAGTGAGGTCGGTGCGGATGTACTCGGCGAGTCGGGTGACAACCGCCTTGCTGGCGACGTCACCAGCAGAATGGCCTCCCATGCCGTCTGCGACGGCGAAGATCGGTGACTGTGCGATGTAGCTGTCTTCGTTGTGCCGGCGACGGTAGCCGGTATGTGTGCCCACTCCCCAGTCGAGCACGACGACGGCACGCGAGTTCGTCGGAAAAGTGACCGAGTACCGCTCGGTGTTCTGGCCAATCTCAGTCACAGGTATCTTTCCGTCTGGATGTCACCGGCAGGCACGAGTCGCTGCGGGGGAAGAATTTCGATCACGTTGCCGTCGCCGATATCAACGAGAGACCCGGGTAGCACGACAACAGATTCGCCCTGGCGCAACTTGAGAGGAACTGCACCCGGCATGCGCACGGTAATCCCGTTGGTCGACCTAAGATCGGTCACGACCACCATCGCACCATGTTGCGACAGCTCGACATGCACGCTGGAGACCTCGCCGAGAGCCGAGGGGACCGTCACCAGCCGGGGAGATGCTCCATGCCGGATGCGCGCGGCGGTCGGCTTTCGACCGATAATGGCAGGCCGGTCGAGAGGCAGTTCTTCGCGACCGTTCACGACAAAGCTGTGGAAACGGATCGCCGCAACCGGTTTATCCACTTTGGCCGGTTCCCGCTGCTGCACGCGGTCACGCACGACAGTGTCACCATCGAGCACGTCGATGACCAGCGTCGCTGGCTGCGCCAGCCGCACGATGGTGTCTTCTGCGTCCCCGTCCACGGGACCAGCCTATCGAGCGTGCGGACGCGTGCCGCTATTCACCGATATACGACATCACATGTTTTATGCGGGTGTAATCCTCGAACCCGTAGGCCGACAGGTCTTTTCCGTATCCCGAGTGTTTGAAACCGCCATGCGGCATCTCCGCGACCAGAGGGATATGGGTGTTGATCCACACGCAGCCGAAGTCCAGCCGCTTGGCGAAACGCATTGCCCTGCCATGATCCTTTGTCCACACTGATGACGCCAGGCCGTACTGCACATCATTTGCCCATTCGAGTGCCTGCGCCTCCCCGCTGAACTTCTGCACCGTGATGACGGGGCCGAAAATTTCATTCTGGATGGCAGCATCCGCTTGCCTCAGATTGGACACGATGGTGGCCTCATGGAAGTACCCGCGCGTTCCTTGGCGCTTGCCGCCCAGTTCTATCGCAGCGTGGTCTGGCAGGGCGTCCACCATTCCCATCACCCGTTCGAGCTGGGTGGCGTTGTTGAGAGGGCCGAACAAGATATCGGGATCTCGCGGCGCGCCCGTCCGCGCATGCTCCCTTGCATACGCGGTGAGCGCGGCCACGAATTCGTCATGAATGCCTTCCTGGACGACGACGCGCGTTGCTGCGGTGCAATCCTGTCCGGCGTTGAAGTAGCCTGCGATGGCTATCCCTTCGACCGCCCGGGCTATGTCAGCGTCGTCGAACACAATAACCGGAGCCTTGCCACCGAGTTCCAGATGTACCCGCTTCAAGTCGTTCGCGGCAGACTTGGCCACTTCCATGCCCGCGCGCACAGAGCCAGTGATGGATACCATCTGTGGGATCCGGTGCTCAATCATGGCGGCTCCGGTCGTGCGGTCTCCCGTGATGACGTTCAACACTCCGGGGGGAAGAAACTCGGCCGCAACTTCAGCGAGCAGCAACGTCGATGATGGCGTGGTGTCACTAGGTTTCAGCACGGTCGTATTACCTGCAGCGAGCGCGGGCGCGAACTTCCAGACCGCCATGTTGAGCGGGTAGTTCCAGGGCGTCACCTGCCCGACAACGCCGATAGGCTCACGACGGATGAACGAGGTGTGGTCCTTCGTGTATTCACCCGCTGACCGGCCCTCAAGGTTGCGCGCAGCTCCGGCGAAGAAGCGGATTTGGTCGATGGAGCCCATGATCTCGTCGTCGATGAGCGAGGCACGTGGTTTGCCGGTATCGCGCGATTCGATGTCGGCAAATTCTTCGGCTCTGGCTTCCATCGCATCAGCGATGCGGAATAAGGCCAATTGGCGCTCACCGGGGGTTGCGTCTTTCCACTCCTCGAAGGCTGCGCCAGCCGCGCGAAAGGCTCGGTCGACGTCGCCCGCGTCGGAAACCGGCGACTTCGCGTAGACCTCTTCGGTAGCCGGGTCGATTAGGTCGAACGAGGATGCTGAACCGGATGCCACATACTCGCCGTTGATGAAGTTGCGGAGTTCTTCGCCCATGGATACAAGATATAGACCGAACCGCGCAATAACTAGCACAGCATTCCGACTGATTTCGTTGAAAAGGGCGCGCGCAAATACGGATTCCCTTGTTCAGTTGGGAATCGCCTGACAGAATCGAGCAATGAGCATGGCCAGCAAGCCGACGAAGCCCGCGCAGCTCGATGACATCTCCAAGGGAATAATCGAGCAGTTGCAGGCGGATGGCCGCCGCTCGTACGCGGAGATCGGCAAAGCCGTCGGGCTGAGCGAGGCCGCGGTGCGCCAGCGCGTTCAGCGGTTGAGCGATACCGGCGTCATGCAGGTTGTTGCTGTGACCGACCCTATGCAGCTGGGGTTCTACCGCCAGGCCATGGTCGGCATCAAGGTGAACGGCGACACTACCGTCGTGGCGGAACACCTGGCCAGTATCGCGGCAGTGGACTATGTGGTACTCACTGCTGGCAGTTTCGACATTCTGGCCGAAGTTGTTTGCGAGAACGATGACGACCTGATTGCACTTCTCAACAAAGAAATCCGGGGTATCCCCGGCGTGCAGGCAACCGAAACTTTCGTCTACCTGAAGCTACAAAAACAGTTTTATAACTGGGGAACAAGGTAATCATGACAACCACCGAGCAGCCAGTCAGCACAGAACACGCCAGCACAGAAAACCCCGCCAACGCGCCGCAAGCGTTATCGGACGCACACCACAACGATCTGCAGCAGAAGGCGAAAGACCATCTCTGGATGCACTTCACCCGGCAGTCGGTTATCGAGGGCGGCGGTGGTGTGCCAATCATCGTCAAAGGAGAGGGCCACCACATTTGGGACAGCCGGGGCAAAAAGTACTTCGACGGCCTCAGCGGCCTTTTTGTCGTGAATGCCGGACACGGCCGCAGGCGCCTGGCCGAGGTCGCCGCTAAACAGGCCGAGGAGCTGGCCTTCTTCCCCATCTGGTCTTACGCACATCCGTCGGCCATCGAGCTGGCCGACCGACTGGCTGACTTCGCGCCGGGAGATCTCAACCGGGTGTTCTTTTCCACCGGTGGGGGCGAGGCCGTGGAGACCGCCTTCAAATTGGCCAAGTACTACTGGAAGCTCAAGGGCCAGCCAACCAAACACAAGGTGATTTCTCGCGCGGTGGCCTATCACGGCACCCCGCAGGGCGCTTTGGCAATAACCGGCATACCCGCCATGAAAGCCATGTTCGAACCGGTGACACCCGGGGGTTTCCGCGTTCCCAACACCAACTATTACCGTGCTGCAGAGATGGGTTTCGACGGATCGTTGGAGGCGTTCGGACAGTGGTCGGCCAACCGCATCGAGGAGATGATTGTGTTCGAGGGCGCTGACACCGTCGCGGCAGTTTTTCTCGAGCCGGTGCAAAACAGCGGCGGATGCTTTCCACCGCCGCCTGGATACTTCACGCGGGTGCGTGAGATTTGCGACCAATACGACGTCCTGCTCGTGGCCGACGAAGTCATCACCGGTTTTGGGCGTATCGGCAACATGTTTGCGTCGACCACTTACGGGTTCCAGCCCGACATGATCACCTGTGCCAAGGGAATGACCAGTGGCTACTCACCGATCGGGGCAACGATCGTCAGTGAACGCCTGTATGAGCCGTTCAAGCATGGCGAAACAGCGTTCTATCACGGTTACACGTTCGGTGGCCATCCGGTCTCCTCTGCCGTGGCGTTGGCGAACCTTGACATCTTTGAGGAAGAGAAACTCAATGAGAACGTACGGGAAAACTCTCCCGCGTTCCGGGCAACCCTTGAGAAGTTGCTGGACCTTCCCATCGTGGGTGACGTGCGAGGTGACGGGTATTTCTTCGGCATCGAACTTGTCAAAGACAAGGTCACGAAAGAAACGTTCACCGGTGAGGAGTCTGAACACCTCTTGCGTGGGTTTCTGTCCAAGGCATTGTTCGACGCTGGCCTGTACTGTCGCGCTGATGATCGCGGTGACCCAGTGATCCAGCTCGCGCCCCCGCTCACCGTTGGGCCGGCAGAATTTGATGAGATCGAAGGCATCCTGCGCACGGTGCTATCGGAGGCCTGGACGAAACTGTAGCCCCGACGCAGGCGGCGGCCTTTCGCTGCGAGGGATGATGACACCACTCGTCGGGCACTAGCTGCGCGGGCGAGCATCCATCGCGCTGCTAATCTGAACCCGACCAACGGCTGGGAGGGCGCACATGACACTGTTCGACACGCACCTGCCAGAGAACCCGCCGCCCAAACTACGTCGAGGCGTATCGCGACGAGGCCTGGTGTCCGCTGCGCTGAGCACCGTTCTCACCCTGTCCGTTGTCGGGGGTGGCGCATACCTGGTACGGCATCCGCAACCCATCATCGACCGGGTGACGGTGTGGCAGTTTGAAGCGGATGCCGCGATTACGGCACACATCGAAGCGCTCGGCCTTACCGACCGAGGTCGCTACCTGTACCTCGCCAGCCAACCAGAGATCAACTCGACAGACGATTTTGCATCGGTTTGTCCAAGCGGCGAAGAGAACTTCGGCATCCTGGGCTGCTATTTGCCGGCCAGCAAACGCATTCACCTTTTCGACGTTACCGACGACAGGCTCTACGGCACAGAAGAGGTCACCGCAGCACATGAGCTGCTTCACGCCGCCTGGGATCGAATGGGCGAACATGAGCGTGCTCGCCTGACATCGCTCTTGGAGGCCGAGGCCATTAATATGGCCGGAGACTCGCAGTTTTTGGCACGCATGGATTACTACTCCCGGCAGGAGCCTGGTGAGAGGGCCAACGAATTGCACTCGATCATTGCCACAGAGGTCTCGGCAATTGGCACGGAACTCGAGGAGTACTACGCAACCTACTTCACAGAGCGCAGTCTCGTTACCGCACTGCACGCCAGCGCCAACGCCGTCTTGGGTGACATCAAGTCGCAGTCCGATGCACTGATTGCTCGGCTTGACGCGTTGCGCGCCAGCATCGAGGCCGACTATTCCGACTACACCACCGGTTACGACCGACTGAACTCCGACATCAGGGCCTATAACGCCGGAGCCCGTCGTGATGCAGACCGCCAGGCTTTGGTGAGACGTGAAGCCGGGCTGAAGTCGCTGTACACGACCATCGAGACCCGTTCCGCCGAGTTCGAAACCCTCAAATCGCAGCTAACGACGCTCAACATCGAATCCGCTGAGCTGCAACGAGGACTCAACATTGGCGGCGAGGTGGAGGCTGAGGTGTAGCACGGGGCGTTCGGGCGCTGCGCGCATGTTCCCGCACCCGCAGCAAACACCGGCGGTCACGTCAACGGGCAAGTACTGCCTGGTCGTTGGCCTAACCTGCAGTCATCAGGGCGGAAACCGGCTTCGCGTTGCGAAGCTCGCTACTGATCCGCTCGGCCGCGAGAGCTAGCGGACCCTGAATGCGCTCACGGAAAGTTGCCGCATCACTCGCGCCCGCATGGCCAGACACATTGATGGCGGCGATAACTCGGCCATGGGCATCTGTGATCGGCATGGCCATGGACCGCAGCCCGACCTCGAGTTCCTGATCAACAAGGGCGAAGCCTTGCTCGCGAACCACCTTGAGCACGCTGAGCAGATGCGCTTTGGTCTGCACTGTGTGGGTGGTCCTCTCTGTCAACGACATGCCATCGATGCGCTCGGCAAGATCCTTTTCGGGCAGCGCGGCCAGCAGCACCCGACCCATTGATGTTGCGTAGGCGGGAAACCTGGTGCCGATGTTGATGCCGACACTCATAATCCGCCGGGTGGGCACGCGGGCTACGTAGACAATGTCGGTGTCATCGAGAACCGAAGCAGACGTGGATTCCCCCACGGACGCCATCAGCGCCTCCAGGTGAGGCTGTGCAATTTCGGGAAAAGTCAGTCCCGACAGGAAGCTGTAACCGATCTCGAGCACGCGCGCGGTGAGCACGAAGATTTTGCCGTCGGTGCGTACGTACCCAAGCTCCACCAGCGTGAGCAGGAATCGTCGAGCGGTGGCCCGGGTGAGCCCCGTCTGCCTGGCCACATCGCTTAACGTCATTTCCGGATTGTCCGCGTCGAACGCACGAATGACCGCTAACCCGCGGGCGAGCGACTGCACCGGATGAGTCGTCGATTGCGGCCTGTCGCTGGCAGGTGGTGCTACGTGGTCCATACTCGGCTTTCGTCTGTGGTCGGCGTCGTTGCCGATGAGTCCCGGTCGCGGCCCCGCAGCACGCCTCGCGCGTTACGCCTCCAAGACGACCGCCAGGCCTTGACCCACGCCGATGCAGATCGCCGCTACGCCAATGCCACCGCCGCGGCGTTTGAGCGCGTGCGCGAGGTGTCCGATGATGCGTCCGCCTGATGCGCCGAGCGGATGCCCGATAGCGATCGCACCGCCGTCGACGTTAACCTTAGCGGGGTCGAGATCTGGCCACAGGGCCAGGCAGGCGAGGCTTTGCGCCGCGAATGCTTCGTTGAGCTCAACCAAATCAACATCCGCCCAACTTTTCCCGGCCCGCGCAAGTGCACGGTTGGCTGCCTCTACTGGTGCGATCCCAAAGATGTCGGGATCGTTGCCGAAGACACCACGTCCGATAATGCGCGCAAGGGGCTGCACGCCGGGAACAGCATTCTCTGCTCCTATCAACACGGCTGAGGCGCCGTCATTGAGTGGCGATGAGTTGCCTGCGGTGACTGATCCGCCCTTGCGAAACGCCGGTCGCAGCTCCCCCAAGCTGTCAAGGCTCGCATCGTCACGGATGCCTTCGTCTCGAGTGAGGGTGACCCCTGGGAATTCTACGATCTCATCGGCGTACCGCCCCTCAGCCCAGGCTGCTGCAGCGCTCTGATGACTTCTGAGGGCGAAAGCGTCCTGATCTTCTCGACTGATGCCGTAGCGGTCGGCAAGGATTTCGGCGGTCTCACCGAGGGGTATCGTCCAGCGGTCTGACATCTTCGGATTGACCATGCGCCAGCCTAGTGTGGTGGAGTGCATGGTTTCATGGCCAGCCGGGTAGCCCCGTGACGGCTTCGGCAGCACCCAAGGGGCGCGGCTCATCGATTCGACTCCGCCGGCCAGGATTAGCTTGGCGTCTCCGGCCTCAATGGCCCGGCTTCCCTGAATCACTGCTTCAACACTCGAGCCGCACAGGCGGTTGACTGTCACGCCGGGTACCGACGTGGGAAGTCCGGCTAGAAGCACGGCCATGCGTGCCACGTTGCGGTTCTCCTCCCCAGCGCCGTTAGCGTTACCGAAGACAACGTCGTCAATGCTCTCAGGATCAAGGCCCGGTTGGCGTTCAACAAGTGATTTGACCACGTGGGCGGCAAGATCGTCGGGTCGAACACCAGCCAGCGCCTTGCCATACCGGCCAAAGGGCGTGCGTACGGCGTCGAAGATGAAGCTGGTCATTACGATGGCAGTCTTTCTACTCGGTCAGTTCAAGAGAGGTGAGGGTGCGCAGATCGTCCATTGTCACGTCGCCAAAGCGCTCGACCACGCGAGTGCCACCCGAACCGAGTTCGAACACGGCGACGTCGGTGTAGACCCGGCTAACGCAGGCGATCCCGGTCACCGGGTAGGTCAGCGTCTCAACGAGTTTGCTTTCACCTTGGCGGGTCAGAAGTTCCATGAGTACAAAGACAAGCTTGGCGCCGATAGCCAGGTCCATTGCACCGCCGACAGCAGGAATCGCGTCGGGAGCTCCGGTGTGCCAATTGGCGAGATCTCCGCCGGTTGAGACCTGGAACGCCCCGAGAACGCAGATGTCCAAATGACCGCCCCGCATCATCCCGAAGGAATCGGCGTGGTGAAAGTATGACGCCCCCGGCAGCTCGGTCACCGGGATCTTGCCCGCGTTGATCAGGTCGGGGTCCACTTCGTTGCCCTCGGCGACGGGGCCCATGCCGAGCATTCCGTTCTCGGTGTGCAAGATGACCTCGCGGTCGTGGGGAAGGTAGTCCGAGATTTTGGTTGGCAGACCGATCCCGAGGTTGACGTATGCGCCTTCCGGGATGTCCTGCGCGACACGCTCTGCCATCTGGTTGCGGGTTAGCCCCGACAGTGTTGCTCTCACTGGCCCTCCTCGATTGCTGCGGCGAC
>JAODMI010000006.1 GCA_025464755.1 Homoserinimonas sp. | reverse complement strand
CCCGTGAATCTGTTCTGCCAGATCATTCGTCTGCACTCCTCTCCTTTGAGGCGACTGAAATTCAACCTGTGAGTCGCTGGGTAAACCATAGGAGAGCGCGGGTGCCTAACAGAAAGTCCGATACGGTCCTGATTCAGACGCGCGAGATATCAATGCGGATGAGCACGCCCCCAAGCTCGATGCTTCAGTGGCGCTCTTCTTCCCATGGGACTGTGGGGGTGGCCTTCAGTGGGTAGAGATCACCCTTCGAATCAAGGGCCGATGATCTCGACGGTGCTACGCGGATTTTGACTTCGAACTCGTGTTTGGCAGCCGAGCGCCGCTTGACGATTGAGAGCCGGTGCCTATGAATAGAGACGATTAATGTCATTCATTTAAGAGAATGCGCCATCTAGCCTGCTTCTAGGTCGATTGCGCGAGGAGGCACTATGTCGATTGATACACGCCAGCTTCGTTACTTCGTGGCCGTCGCCGAAGAGCGCCACTTCGGGCGCGCCGCCCAGCGGTTGTTGATCGCGCAGCCGCCGCTGTCCCAGCAGATTCGTCTCCTCGAGAGGTCGTTGGGAACCGAGCTACTGACGCGAACAACGAGGAAGGTCGAGCTGAAGCCGGCCGGCGAGCTTCTTCTAGAGCGCGGCAGGCGCATCTTGTTAGAGCTGGAGGCGCTGGAATCTGACGTCAAGCAAGTCGGAGCCGGGCTTCAGGGTTCACTTCGAATCGGATTCACGGGTGCCACCACCTACGGTCTGATGCCGCGCGTTGTGAGAGAAGCCAGCCGCGCGTTCGAGGGCGTCAAGTTGACTGTAAGCGGGGAGATGCTTACTCCCCAACTCGTTGAGGAGCTTGAGGCCCATCGACTGGATGTGGCCGTGTTACGTGCTCCCGTGCCACCGGCGGACATCACGCACATCATTGTGGCCAGCGAGCGAATTGTCGCGGCGATCCCATCCAACTCACACCTTTCCGACATGGTAGCCCTTACCTTCGATGACTTCGCCGGCCAGGTCATGGTCGGATATCCAGAGGATTCTGCGCTGTCGCTTGCCATATCTGCGCGCCTTCTCGACCACGGCCTGACGCCTCGCTATGCACATCGGGTTCGCGAGACTTCGGCACTGCTGTCCCTAGTCGCAGCGGGAATCGGACCCGCGCTGGTTCCGCAGTCGGCAGCTTCCCTCAATCTAGGAGGGACTGTGTTTAGGGAAGTTGAGGACGCCCCCACCACAGACCTCGCCATTGCGTGGCGGTCAAATGAGTCGTCCCGCCTGGTGGAGAGGTTCGTAGCGTTCCTCGAAGAAGTCATCCACGACGAGCGGCGAGAGGAAACCCGATGACCATCGACATTGTTGAGGCCATTCCGTACCGGATACCGATGCGCAAGCCCCTCCACTTCGCAAGCGGAGAGGTGCACCACATAGAGCATGTGCTGCTTCGAATCACCACAGCCGACGGCATTGTGGGAATCGCCGACGTGCCCCCGCGGCCATACACGTATGGCGAGACCACGGCGTCGGTGATTGAGGTGCTCACGGGACTCTTCCAGGATGCTCTGATCGGCACCGATGCGCTGGACCGCTCACTAATACATGCCCGCCTTGCCCGCACAGTTGGCAACCCAACTGCGAAGGGAGCTGTGGACATCGCGCTCTGGGACATCCTGGGAAAGTCGCTCGGTCTCCCGGTTCACCGGCTTCTCGGCGGATACACACAGCAACTACCCGTGTCTCACATGCTCGGCTTCGACTCCGCGCCCGCTCTCATCGACGAAGCTCGCCTATTCATAGAGCAGTACGGCATCCGCACATTCAAGGTCAAGGTAGGTCGTCGACCGCTGGCTCTCGATATACAGCTGACACGCGCCCTTCGAGAAGCGCTTGGCCCGGACGTCGAGTTATACCTCGACGCGAACCGTGGTTGGACGGCATCTGAGGCCATTCACGTCCTCGACGCCACGTCAGACCTTGGATTAACCTACTTCGAAGAACCTGACGACGCCCGCGAAGTTCTTGGTCGACGACGCTTGGTGCAACTGTCGCGGATTCCAATCGTGGCGGACGAATCAGCTCCGTCACTTGGTGACGCGGCGCGTGAGATCCACACTGGCGGCGCATCCGCTCTGTCTATAAAGACAGCGCGCACGGGATTCACTGAATCGCAGAAAATCCTCTCGTTTGCAGAGGCCATGGGAATCGACGTAATCATGGGCAACCAGATTGACTCGCAACTGGGTAGCATCGCGACCGTCACGTTTGGCGCCGCCTTCGAATATTCATCTCGACGCGCAGCGGAACTCTCGAACTTCCTCGACATGGCCGACGATCTCATGGCCGATCCCATCCACATCGAGAACGGCTTCGTGGCCGCTCCCACTGTTCCCGGCGTCGGCATCGCTATCGATGACCACAAACTCGCCAGCTACCGAATCGACAAGGAGTAACCGCGATGCTCTTCCTGGTCCGCATGGACGTTCATCTGCCAATAGATATGCCGGCAGAAACAGCCGAACGCATCAAACTGCTCGAAAAGGAGTACGCAGCAGGGCTACAACTCGACGGTCGTTGGAAGGAGCTGTGGCGTGTGGTCGGTGAGTACGCCAACTACTCCGTGTTCGATGTCGCCGATAACAACGCGCTGCACGAGATTCTCGGCAACCTCCCACTCTTTCCCTACATGGCGTTACACGTCACACCACTCGCTAGCCACCCGTCACGGGTCACGTCAACTCGGGTCAACACACCGCAACCAATACCAAGTGCAAAGGAGCAGCAATCATGACCGAAGCCAACTTCCAGGACGAGACCGCGGCCAAGGCGGCGGAATCTGGAGCCAATGCGACCGAGAGCTTCCTCGAACGCTCGCGCGCCGCATCCGGCAATAGTCACGTCGATCAGTCTCGCGTGAGCCATCTTGCCGGCCGGGCAATTCAGGCCCTCAACGACATCGTCATCGAAGAGAAGGTCACCTACCAGGAGTACAACGCCCTCAAATCATGGCTTATCAAAGTCGGCGAAGAAGGTGAATGGCCGTTGTTCCTCGACGTATGGCTAGAGCATTCAGTGGAAGAGGTCGCGAGCGAGCACCGTAAGGGCAGTAAGGGCACCATTGAGGGGCCCTACTATGTCCCCAACGCGCCAGAGCACGCTTGGGATGGAACCATCTCCATGCGTGAAGACGAGCCCGGAACGCCGCTCCTGTTCTCGGGGCAGGTGCGCGCTGTGGACGGGACCCCACTTGCCGGCGCTCGCATCGAACTCTGGCACGCTGACGACCTCGGGTTCTATTCGCAGTTCGCACCAGGGCTCCCAGAGTGGAACCTGCGTGGTGTTTTCAGCGCCAGCGACGAAGGGAGGTTCGCCTTCAACACCGTTCTTCCCGCTCCGTACCAGATTCCCACTGAGGGCGCATGCGGCGTGCTCATCATTGCTGCGGGGTGGCACGCGTGGCGTCCTGCGCACCTCCACCTGAAGGTGTCCGCACCCGGTTACGAACTCATCACGACCCAGCTCTACTTCCCCGGCGACGCGCACAACGAAGACGACATCGCGTCGGCGGTGAAACCAGAATTATTGCTGGACCCGAAGCCCCGAGCCGACAGCGCGGGACAGGTCACTGTCTACGATTTCACACTCGACCCGGTGTAGGTGAATCGCTTCCGGTAGGCGGAAGCTGCTGCTCTCCGCCTACCGGAACTCACTCCAAAGTTGACGGCGCAGCAGATCCACCAAGCCCTCTTGCGAAGTGGCCAACTCACTCAGTTGTCGGACTGAACTACCTACACTGGCTGTTTCAGAATATCGAGCGCTCGGCATCATGAAATAGCAAAGGAAGGCCCGCTGGACAGAAATGTCTGGCGGGCTTTTCGTGTCTCTGGGTTCTGGTTCCGCCAAACGAGCAGTTCCACCCTTGGGCGAGCTATCACTCCCCCTTGAATGCGGAACGCCCACGTTCTGGCAGGCTGAAGCTGCCAAGGCGGGGAGTTGTTCATAACGCGGCGTCGGTGCCCTGCCGCAGTCGCTCGCGCCAATTGTCTCACTCGCCCAATTTCGGTCGAAAATCCTGAGGGATCCGCATGTGCGTGAGCAGAATCGTTTCGCGGCTGCCCGCCAGCTGAAGGTATAGCGTTTCCAGAAAATGTTTCACTTCTGTCATACTCGGGCACATGACAACATCTGAACCGTTGGGGGACGGCTCGCAGCCCCGCCCCGCTGATACACACGCTCCCGCCGCCTCCACTAATTTTGGGGCAACCGGAACACTGCCTCCGGGGCCGAAAAAGCTGAGCGGCCTCGCACTTGCCGCACTGATCGTTGGCGTTGCGGCCTTCCTTTTTGGGCTTATTCCCGTCTTCGGCGCAATAGTCGGTGTAACTGCCGTTGCGCTGGCTGTCCTCGCGCTAAGCAAGAAGCAGTCCAAAGGTATGGCGCTCACCGGACTCATCCTCGGCGGTGTAGCGACACTGGTGTCCTTTGGCATGACGGTCGGCGTCGGAGCCATCGTCAACAACGCGTCCAACGACAGACCAGCCGCAGTCGCCGAACCGGCCACTCCGGAGCTGGAGGAGTCGACAGCTCCGGAATCGGCCGAAGTGGCAGAACCGGTTGAAGAGGTGGCCGAGCCTGCAGCCCCGGCAGTTCCGGTCGAGTACATGTCCGCGTTGAATAAGGCCGACAGCTACGCGAACATGATGCACATGAGCAAGGCGGGCCTCTTCGGTCAATTGACATCGGAGTTCGGTGAACAGTTCTCGCCCGAGGCTGCCCAGTACGCCGTGGACAATGTACAGGCGGACTGGAACGCTAATGCTCTTGCCAAAGCGAAGTCCTACCAAGACTCCATGTCTATGTCGCCGGCGGCAATTCATGACCAACTCACCAGTGAGTATGGAGAACAATTCACGGGCCCAGAAGCCGACTACGCAATACAAAACCTGAACGGGTAACCACTTGTTTCGGGCATCAATGGCGGATGCCATCGCCGCGGAGGGAAGTAGTCAGGAAGCACGCAAGAAACGCACGCTCTTGTCCCCTCCTGCTCATGAAGCTGCAAAGGACAGCGGAACCTTCGGCTTACTTAGGTGTCGCAGCCGATGCCGTCTTTGTCGCGGTCGAGTTTTGCGCTGTAACCCGGCTGGCCCGCCCGTATCGGTGCCGCCCCTGCGGCGCGAACTGCGTCGCAGTTCGCGTAGGAGATGCTCGGAGCAGGAGCAGGAGCAGGAGCAGGAGCAGGAGCAGGAGCAGGAGCAGGAAGTGGCTCCTGTGGTGCGGTTGGAACGAAACCCGGGGTGAAGCCGGACGTGTGCGCCGGCTCACTGGTGCACGAGCTCAGGATGCGAGTCATCGCCTTGTGTTCGGCCTGTGTAACCCAAAGCCCGTACGTCGCCTTGACCGAAACCTGGCGCGCGACGTAGGCGCAGCGGAAGCTCTTGTTGGGTGGCAGCCATGTTGCTGTGTCGCCATCCCCCTTCTGAGCGTTGGATCGACCATCAACCGCGAGCAAGTTGATGGGATCGTTCGCCAGGAAGATGCGCTGTGTTTGCGTGAGCTGTTGAGCCCCCGTCTGCCAGGCGTTTGACAGAGAAACAACGTGATCGATGTGAACTAGCGCTGACGAGTCTTGCCCGCGTACAAAAGATATTGACGCAGAGGTAAACGGAGACACGAGGTGGCCGGCCATTACCTTGCAACTTCCAGATTTGACGACACCGGTCAAGTCGCGGGCGAGCACGTCGTTGCGAGTGTCGCAGCCGTTACGGTCGACGTCCAACCACGCTGAGCCAAACTTCCCGGTGCGGTCGTAACCGGTCTTTGGCGCTTTCCCCTTGATCGGGATTGTCGCCAGGAGGGCAATGGCTGTTGTGTCGGTGGCACTCGCATCGGCGACGACCACGGATGCCTCGTGTGAAGGCGCCGACTCGGTCGCAGGGTCGATCGGTGCTTCTTCGGAAAGTTGGGGGGCGGGACTGGGCGTCGAGGTGGCGTTCGCCTGAGGGCTAGAAGACGCAATAGTCGCGGACCGACTAACGGCAGATTCACTTGACCCATCCTCGGGAAGCGCTGCACCGCCAGAAATGACGACGATGATGCTGGCAACAAGGGCCAGCGCGGCTGCCTTTCGGGTGGGAATCGACGCCCAAGACCGACGACCGGTGATAGCGGCATACGATGCCGTCAACACGCCCGCCAGCCCAAGGAAGATGAGCAGTCCAGGGAAACCACCGGTGGTCGCCCCGATCACAAGGAAGAATGCGACGATACCGCCGACAATCCGTGTGCTCAAGGACGGACGGAACCATGGCGCATTCGCCTGAGGCATCGGCACTGTTTCGGCCTGGATGGCATGGCGCTGCCGTGTCTTGTTGGTCATCAAATCCCCCGGTCCCCTGCGCTCGACGCGAGTGCAGACACGCCAATGCGAAATATATCGCACATTACCGTCGGTCGCGTGGCTCGAGAAGGGCTTCCCGTTCCCTGCTCCACATCTGCGCATCTAGTCAGCGTCACCGCAGCAGCTAACTAGCAACCGTCACATCGCACTCATTGTTTTTTGGGGGCGTGAAAGGTTCACCGTCACATCACTATCCGCTTCGGCGTACTTACGCCAGGACGCGTGCTCGGTCTGAGCCGATGCCTTGCTTGGTTTCTTGCGGCCTATTTTGCCGCGAGCAGGCGCTCAACGCGTGGCTTCACTTCGGTCGACAACAGGGTGAGAGATTCTAGAAAATGCTCCTGCGGTAGGCCACCGATGTCCATTTGCAGAAAGTGCCGCATGTGGCCCATGTGTCGGTGCAGGTGCACGATTCTCTCGGCGACGTCGTCCGCGTCCCCAACGTAGTACGCGCCGGGCGCCGTCACCTGAGCGTCATACTGACGCTTGTCCGGCGCAGCCCAACCGCGCAGTTTTCCCATCTCGAGGTTGAGATTGCGCCAACCAGGGTAAAAGCGCTCCGCAGCTTCCTTCTTGGTGGTCGCTACGAGCCCGAGAGCCGCAACCGAGACTTTGATATTTTCACCGGTGTGCCCAGCCTGCGCAGCGGACTGGCGGTACCGGTCGGCCAGTGGGGCGAATCGGTGGGGCTCTCCCCCGATGATGCCGTAAGAGATTGGCAGGCCAAGCTGACCGGCGCGGACAGAGGAGGCCGCGTTGCCGCCGGTGGCCAACCACAAGGGCAGCCGGCCCTTCACCGGCCGGGGCACCACGGCAAGGCGCGCTATGGCGGGTCGAACGGTGCCAGACCAGGTCACGTCCTCGGACGCGCTGGCGTTGATTGTCATCAGCAGGTCTAACTTCTCGGAGTACAGCTTGTCGTAGTCACGCAAATCGTAGCCGAAGAGAGGGAACGTCTCGACGGATGATCCCCTGCCTGCACTTATTTCTACCCGGCCGCCGCCGGAGATAGCGTCGGCGATCGCGAACTGCTGGAACACTCGCACCGGATC
>JAODMI010000174.1 GCA_025464755.1 Homoserinimonas sp. | reverse complement strand
GTGGCAGACGCTGTTTTACAACGGCCGGCACTCGTTCACCGATTTGAACACCGGCCACGACACCGCGATGGTTCCCGACTTTGTGAAACTCGCTGGCGCGTATGGGGCATTGGGCATCCGCGTCACCAAGAAAGAAGATGTCGACGCCGCGATCAAGCTGGCCAACGAGACTAACGACCGGCCCGTTGTCATTGACTTCATCGTGAGCCGTGACGCGATGGTGTGGCCGATGGTTCCGCAAGGTGTCGGCAACTCGTCGGTGCAATACGCGCGTGAACACGCGCCAGAGTGGGAAGAGGAGTAGACCATGAGCCATGTACTTTCCCTCCTCGTTGAAGACAGGCCAGGACTCCTGACCCGAGTTGCCGGACTCTTCGCCCGTCGCGGTTTTAACATTGAAAGCCTCGCCGTCGGTAAAAGCGAAATCCCAGGACTTTCGCGCATAACCGTTGTTGTGGACGTCGAAGAGCTGCCGTTAGAACAGGTCACTAAGCAGCTGAACAAGCTGGTCAATGTGATCAAGATCGTCGAACTGGACCCCACCTCGACGGTGCAACGCGAGCACATGCTCATCAAGGTGCGCGTCGATAACACGACGCGAAGTCAAATCTTGGAAGCGGCGACGTTGTTCCGTGCGCGCATCGTCGACGTCGCAACTGACGCGCTGGTGATCGAGGTGACCGGCGACACATCTAAGACGCAGGCACTGCTGCGCGTGCTGGAGCCGTACGGCATTAAGGAGATCGCGCAGTCCGGTCTCCTGGCCATCGGCCGCGGGTCTAAAAGCATCACCGAACGAATTTTCAAAAGTTAGCGCAACCGCTGGCCTGGCTGGTCGAGCGTGTCGAAACCAAACATTCAGCAACATCAACCCCGCTGGTCGAGCATGTCGAGACCAACACCTCAGAACCTCAACAACAAGGAGAAACAAGTGACCGAAATCTTCTACGACAAAGACGCAGACCTGTCGATCATTCAGGGCAAGAAGGTCGCCGTCATCGGCTATGGCTCGCAGGGGCACGCTCACGCGCAGAACCTTCGTGACTCCGGCGTCGACGTGGTCGTCGGCCTCAAGGAAGGCTCGAAGTCCATCGTCAAGGCTGAGGAGGCTGGCTTCACGGTACTTACCTCCGCCGCCGCCGCGGCTTGGGCTGACGTCATCGTCATCCTCGCCCCCGACCAGAGCCAACGTCACCTCTACGCCGACGACATCGCTGCCAACTTGTCCGCGGGTAAGTCGCTTGTCTTCGGTCACGGCTTCAACATCCGTTTCGGTTACATCACCGCACCTGCTGGCGTAGATGTGCTTCTGGTCGCGCCCAAAGGCCCGGGTCACACCGTTCGTCGCGAGTATGAGGCCGGCCGCGGTGTTCCCGTGATCGTCGCCGTCGAGCAGGACGCTTCCGGCTCGGCGTGGGATTTGGCCTGGTCGTATTCGAAGGCGATCGGTGGCCTTCGCGCCGGCGGTATCAAGACCACATTCACCGAAGAGACCGAAACCGATCTGTTCGGTGAGCAGGCGGTCCTCTGCGGCGGCACATCACAGCTGGTTCAGTACGGCTTCGAAACTCTTATCGAGGCGGGCTACCAGCCGCAGATCGCCTACTTCGAGGTGCTGCACGAGCTTAAGCTCATTGTCG
The DNA here is from genome assembly GCA_025464755.1 of Homoserinimonas sp. Classification (GTDB taxonomy): domain Bacteria; phylum Actinomycetota; class Actinomycetes; order Actinomycetales; family Microbacteriaceae; genus RYN-87. The sequence goes on along the minus strand of JAODMI010000174.1, from coordinate 15,787 downwards.
ACCTGATGTGGGAAGGCGGCATCGCCAAGCAGCGTTGGTCCGTTTCGGACACGGCAGAGTACGGCGACTACGTTTCTGGCCCCCGGGTCATCGACCCGTCGGTGAAGGAGAACATGAAGGCTGTTCTCGCGGACATCCAGTCGGGTGCTTTTGCGGAGCGTTTCATCAACGACCAGGATGCCGGAGCTCCAGAGTTCCTGGAACTGCGCGAGAAGGGTGCCCAGCACCCCATTGAGGCCACCGGTAAGGAGCTGCGCTCGCTTTTCGCCTGGAAGCAGCAGGACTCGGACTACACCGACGGGTCCGCCGCACGCTAACCTCTCGCATCACGCTGGTCGAGTCTGTCGAGACCGCGCCACCCGTAGCATCACACCAAAGGGTCGACACTTGCGAGTGTCGGCCCTTCGGCGTGCTGCTGCCGCCGCGTCAACCATCGCGCGCGACACCAAAATGCAGGACATTGTGCGCTGAGGTAGCCGGGATGTGACAGCAACCACCACGTCGACCCCTATCTCCTGCGTTTTGATGGTCACGCTCGCCGGTAGAGTTTCGGCATGACAATGGATCCGGATGACGAGGCGCTGCGCTGGGATGGCCACGCGGACTCCACCCACACGGAATCCACCCAAGGTGACTCCCCGGTGGCGGATGCCGCTGGCGCGCCCACACGCGACGCCTCCGCGGTTAGCGCAGCCAGTTCCATCCTGCTGGTGATCTATGGTGTCTTCGGTGGCATCTATCTGCTGTTCACGGTCGGCTGGTTTGTGGCGGTGTTGCGGGATGACTTCACCAGCGGCACCCTCTTCTTCGAGATCATGTACCAGCTGGGGGAGCTTCTGGCGATCGCCTCACCCGCCATGTGGATGCTCACAAGCCTGGTGCTGACGCGTGAGAGCAAACCTTTCGTGAGATTGCTCGTGCTCTTCCTCGGCCTGCTCGTCGTCGCCCCGTGGCCGTTCATTGTGAGTGGGGGAGCTACTCATGCTTAAGCAAAAGTCATGGTCAGTTACCGCCGTCGCCATCGCCTTCGGTCTGCTCTACGCGTACGACCTGTTCGAAGCCATTTCCAATCTGATCGAGGTGCCGGTGCAGCTGGCCGCGTACAACAAGTTTCTTATCGAGAACGACATCACGCCGGAGCCTGTCCCGTGGGTGGTGTTGATCGGCAACCTGCTCACACCGGTGGCGGCGTTCGTGATCGCGTATTGGTTGGGGCGCAAGCGCAGCTTGCTGCTCAGGGTACTGGCCTACGCGGCCGGCCTGGCCGTTGTTGCTGCGCTTACCCTGACCTTCACCGCCATGGTTTAGTGCCCTCTTGCGTGTCGCTATGCGACGTCTGGCCTTGGCAATATCTGGGGCGCTGGTTGCCGAACGCGTGCCAGGTTTAGGCGCTTGCCATCCCTATCTGCAGTGCACATTTGAGAACATCAGCGGTCCTCGCCGCGGTCTGCTGAGCGGCTCGGGCGTCATATCACCGGCGCGGCATGTTGCTTGCAGTAAAGTTGGCATGGCTGCGCCCGTGTGCGTCGCGGCTTTCCTTCCCCTCGACGAACGGATGTTTCGTGGCCAAGCCGATCGTGCTGATCGCTGAAGAACTATCTCCCGCAACCGTTGAGGCCCTCGGCCCCGACTTTGACGTCCGAACTGTGGACGGAACCGACCGCAGCGCGCTTTTGGCGGCTCTCGCCGATGCATCCGCCGTGCTGATCCGGTCCGCTACCCAGATGGACGAGGAGGCCATCAGCGTAAGCAAGCAGTTGAAAGTCATCGCCCGCGCCGGCGTTGGACTGGACAATGTTGACATCAAGGCGGCGACAACGGCCGGCGTTATGGTGGTCAACGCGCCAACGTCCAACGTGATATCCGCAGCTGAGCTGGCCGTAGGCCACATCCTCTCCTTGGCGCGGTTCATTCCGGAAGCGAACCAGTCGATGAAGGCGGGGGAGTGGAAGCGCTCCAAGTACACCGGCATCGAGCTGTTTGAGAAGACGATCGGTATCGTCGGGCTTGGCCGTATCGGAACACTAGTTGCCGAGCGCCTGTCAGGCTTCGGCGCTGAGCTGATCGCCTATGACCCCTACGTCACGCCGACGCGCGCGCAGCAGTTGGGCGTGCGCATTGTCACCCTCGACGAACTGGTCGAGCAGTCTGATTTCATCACCATTCACATCCCGAAAACTCCGGAGACCACAGGCCTGTTCGGGGCTGCGGAATTCGCCAAGGCCAAGCCGACCTTGCGCATCGTCAACTGCAGCCGCGGCGGCATCATCGATGAGGATGCCCTGTTCGAGGCTCTTTCCAGTAAGCAGATAGCTGCAGCAGGCCTTGACGTCTACGTCAATGAGCCGCCGAAGCAGTCGCCACTCCTCGGCCTCGAAAACATCGTGCTCACGCCTCACCTGGGTGCATCAACGGATGAAGCGCAGGAGAAAGCCGGTGTTTCCGTCGCCAAGTCGGTGCGGTTGGCACTTGATGGCGAACTGGTTCCCGACGCCGTCAATGTTGCCGGCGGCGTCATCAACACGACGGTGCGCCCCGGTATCCCGTTGATGGAGAAGCTTGGCCAGGTTTTCAGCGGTCTCGCTGCTAGCCCTGTCTCAAGTGTCGACATCGAAATTCGTGGCGAGATCGCCGCGTTCGATGTCAGCGTGCTCAAACTGGCCGCACTGAAGGGCATGTTCACCAACATCGTCAGCGAGTCGGTGTCGTACGTGAACGCGCCGCTCCTGGCGGAGCAACGAGGTATCGAGGTTCGCCTTATTACCGATGGTGTCAGCGATGAGTACCGCAACCTGCTCACAATTCGGGGTGGTTTGATTGACGGTTCCCAGGTATCCGTATCGGGAACGTTGACCGGTACCAAGCAGATTCAGAAGATCGTGGAGATCAACGGGTACGACGTTGAGGTGCCGCTCGCCGATCACCTGCTCGTCATGGTCTACACCGATCGGCCCGGCATTGTTGCCATCTTCGGTAAAGAGTTCGGTGACGCTGGCATAAACATTGCCGGAATGCAGATCAGCCGCCGCGCGGTAGGTGGGCAGGCGCTCAGCGTGCTCACCGTCGACTCGCCGGCACCGGAAGAGTTGCTCGACAAGGTGCGTGTCGCCATTGATGCTGACCTGCTCCGCGAGATTGAGATCACGGCGTAATCGTTTGCAGCAGTCGCCCGCCAAGCATCGGCTAGGCGGGCGACTGTGTTTAAGCGGCATCTCAACCTGAAAGCGACTGCAGTTCGGCGATGCCCGCCCATACCATCGGGGGTCGCCGGCACGTTTTGTTGAACCGGTGGCAAGCCGCACCCACACGCCAAACACAGGAAGGGCCCGGCGGTAACGCCGGGCCCTTCCTCATCAGCGCTCTTAGACGAGCGGGTCGCTATCACTTCGGGTTTCGCGACGAGTGACGCGCTCCCCACCGGCGTTGTCGACCGAGCGAACCGTTTCGCTGGTCCCGCGCTTCTTCATGACCATGATGAGCGAGATGATGAAAATCACGATCCCCGCACCCATCAAGAGGTACCCGATGAGGTCGAGGTTGACAAACTGAACCTCGAAGTTGAGCGCGAAGGTGATGATCGCGCCGACAACGAAAAGGAAGATTCCGGTTCCGATACCCATTGTTTGTGTCCTTTCGCTTGCGTTAGTGAGACACCAGGGCGTTCCTGACAGGGGGGCCGTGGACTGGTATCCGGCTCAAGGCTAGCGCGTTGTCCCCCAATCGAGGGGAAGCTGCCGCCTGGAAACGAAGGGCACGCCGCGAGCCGATAACCTTGTCCCATCCCTCGCCAGAGAGTCATTGGAGACCGAAATGCCCCGAATCATCAAACTTGCTGTCATCGCCGGAGACGGTATTGGTCCTGAGGTCATCGCCGAAGCGGTCAAGGTTCTTGGCGCGGCGGTTCCGGATGAGGTCACCCTGCAAACAACCGAGTTTCCGTTTGGCGCGACGCATTTCCTGAACACAGGCCACATTTTGGATGATTCCGACCTGGCGGCCTTGACCGAGCACGATGCTATTTTGTTGGGTGCCGTGGGCGGCGACCCCCGGGATGAACGGTTAGCGGGCGGCATCATCGAGCGTGGCCTGCTGCTGAAACTGCGGTTCGCGTTCGACCACTACGTGAATCTTCGCCCGACGCGCTTGTTCCCGTCTGTGCAGTCCCCGCTGGCGCATCCGGGCGATGTCGACTTTGTGGTCGTGCGTGAAGGAACCGAGGGCCCGTATGTGGGTAACGGCGGCAGTGTCCGTCGCGGAACACCGCACGAGATAGCTAACGAGGTGAGTGTCAACACGGCCTTCGGCGTTGAACGGGTTGTCCGCTACAGTTTCGAGACCGCAAACGCTCGCCCGGCCAAGAAGTTGACCCTTGTACACAAAACCAACGTGCTGGTGCATTCTGGCAGTCTGTGGCAGCGCACGGTCGACGCGATCAGCGCCGAATATCCGGACGTCGCGGTCGAATACCAGCACGTAGATGCGGCAACGATCCACCTGGTCACCAACCCTTCACGGTTCGATACGATTGTGACCGACAACCTTTTCGGTGACATCCTCACCGACCTTGCCGCAGCCATCAGCGGTGGCATCGGGCTGGCAGCATCCGGAAACATCAACCCGGACGGCGCCTTCCCCAGCATGTTCGAACCGGTTCACGGATCCGCACCCGACATCGCGGGTCAGCAACTAGCTGATCCGACGGCCGCGATTCTCTCCGTGGCACTGCTGCTAGATCATGTGGGACTGACTGATGCTTCCGCCCGCGTCAGTGCCGCTGTGGAGAGCGACCTCGCCGCGCGAGACGGTTCCCGTCGGAGCACGACGGAGGTCGGCGACGCAATTGTCGCCCGGTTGACGCAGAATTAGCCCGTTGACGCAAAACAGGTACCAACAAAGGACACTCATGGAAAACCTCCTCGCACCCAGCGATCTCACCTTTGCCGTGACCAAGAACCTCGCCGCGAAGAGCCCGCAGGAGCGCGAAGGGATTGTAGCTGACCCCGGATTCGGGCAGCACTTCACCGACCACATGGTGGACATCTGCTGGTCGACCAAGGGTGGGTGGCACCGGCCGCGGGTGCAGCCGTACGGCCCCATCAGCCTTGACCCGGCAGCCGCGGTACTGCACTACGGGCAAGAGATTTTTGAAGGCATGAAGGCATATCGGCATGCCGACGGATCGATCTGGACTTTCCGTCCCGATGCCAATGCCGAGCGCATGCAGCGCTCGGCGAGGCGCATGGCGCTGCCTGAACTGCCAACCGACTACTTCATCGAATCCCTGAAGCAGCTCATTGCGGTAGATGGTGAGTGGGTGCCGAATGCTCCGGAGACCAGCCTTTATCTTCGTCCGTTCATGTTTGCGAAAGAGGCATTCCTTGGCGTGCGGCCGGCAGAGAAAGTCAACTACTACGTCATAGCCTCTCCCGCCGGTGCCTATTTCAGTGGTGGGGTCGCACCCGTGTCGATTTGGCTCTCCACCGAATATTCGCGCGCGGGCCAGGGCGGCACGGGGGCGGCAAAGACGGGTGGCAACTACGCCTCGTCCCTTCTGGCGCAGTCGCAGGCGTACGAGAACGGCTGCGCTCAAGTGTTGTTCCTCGACTCGCTCGAAGGAAAATGGGTGGAAGAACTCGGCGGCATGAATGTCGTTTTGGTCTACAAAGATGGAACGCTGGTAACCCCGGAGTCCGACAGCATCCTCAAGGGGATCACCCGTGACAGCATCCTGCAACTGGCTGAAGACCGCGGTCTGGCGGTGGAACGGCGCCGCGTCAGCATCGATGAATGGCGCGAAGGGGTGGCATCGGGAGCGATCTCGGAAGTCTTTGCCTGCGGCACGGCGGCAGTCGTGACACCCATCGCTTTGGTCAAAGCTGACGGGTTTGAGATCGGCTCAGCCGATGCTGCGGCGGGCGAACTGACGATGTCGTTGCGGCAGGAGCTCACCGACATCCAGTACGGCCGCCTCCCCGACAAGCACGGATGGTTGACCCGGCTCGACGCCTAACGGCCCGATCTCGTCCTGGCGGCGCTTCAGTCGCCGGTAGAGTGGAACGCGTGAAAATTGCGCGCTTCAGTACTGCCGGTGAAGACCCCCGCTACGGCATTGTCGACGGTGAAGACCTCGTCGTTTTGGCCGGTGACCCCATGTTCCGTGGTTTCGACACGACTGGTGAGCGCGTACCGGTAGCGGAGGCCCGTATGCTCGCGCCGGTCATCCCACGGTCCAAAGTGGTTTGCGTTGGCCTGAACTACGCCGAACACAAAGCCGAAATGGAAATCGCCGCGCCAAGTAACCCCCTCATCTTTCTGAAGCCGAACACATCAGTGGTCGGCCCGGGTGATGCCATCCAAATCCCGCCAGTCGAGGGTCGCATCGTGCACGAAGGCGAACTTGCTGTTGTCATCGGCAAGATCGCGAAGCAGGTAAAAGCTGAGAACGCGGCAGACTACATCTTCGGTTACACGATCGGTAACGATGTTTCTGCCCGCGACCAGATGTTCGCAGACGGCCAGTGGGCACGCGCAAAAGGATATGACACGTTCTGCCCCCTGGGCCCAGTTATCGAGACGGAACTTGACGTCACAGACCTGGAAATCACCACGTTCGTCGACGGCGAACCGCGTCGCCAGGGGCGCACTTCAAGCATGATCTATAAGGTTCCTGAGCTGATCGAATACATTTCGGATGTGTGGACGCTTCTCCCAGGCGACATCATCCTCACCGGAACTCCCGCCGGCCTCGGCGGCTTCGTCGACGGCCAGACCGTTGAGATCACGATCGACGGCATCGGGACGCTGAGCAACCCCGCACGCAACCGCTAGCGAAACGGTGCACGCCCGCGATGCGGGAGCCCAGCGCGGACAAGCGAACGTCGCGCCTAGAATTGGTACCAATGTCTGCCACCTTCTCCACCGCATCCGGAACTGACGTCCGCGTTCGTTTTTGTCCATCGCCCACCGGAACTCCGCACGTCGGGCTCATCCGCACGGCCCTGTTCAACTGGGCGTACGCCCGACACACCGGCGGCAAGCTGATCTTCCGTATTGAGGACACAGATGCTGCCCGCGATAGCGAGGAGAGCTACCTTCAGCTGCTCGATGCGTTGCGTTGGCTGCAGCTCGACTGGGATGAGGGAATCGATGTTGGTGGGCCGCACGCACCATATCGTCAGTCGCAGCGCTCGGACATCTACCAGGGCGTCATCGGGCAGCTCAAAGCTACCGGCCACCTTTACGAGTCCTTCGCCACCGGGGAAGAGATTGAGGCGCGTAACATCGCCAACGGCCGTGACCCGAAGCAGGGTTACGACAACTTCGAGCGCCACCTGAGCGAGGAGCAGAAAGAGGCCTATAAGGCCGAGGGTCGCCAGCCCGCTCTGCGTCTGCGTGTGCCGGACTCCGACCTCAGCTTCACCGATCTGGTGCGCGGCGATATCACCTTCCCGGCCGGCAGCTTCAGCGACTTCGTGGTTGTGCGGCCCAACGGCATTCCGCTGTACACCTTTGTGAATCCGGTTGATGATGCGTTGATGGGGATCACCCATGTCTTGCGCGGAGAGGACCTGCTTAGCTCGACGCCTCGCCAGATCGCCTTGTACACCGCGCTGATCGAGATCGGGGTCGCTCACGCCATTCCCCAGTTCGGCCACCTCCCGTACGTCATGGGGGAGGGCAACAAGAAGCTTTCCAAGCGTGACCCGGAAGCGAACCTCTTCCACCACCGCGATCGCGGCTTCATCCCAGAGGGGCTCATCAACTACCTGGCGCTTCTCGGCTGGTCGCTTACGCACGACCGCGACGTCTTCACCATTGATGAGATGATTGCTGCCTTCGACGTCACCGATGTGAACCCGAACCCCGCCCGTTTCGACCAGAAGAAGGCCGAGTCAATAAACGGCGACCACATTCGGATGCTTGCACCGAACGATTTTGCGGAGCGCCTGCTGCCCTACTTGGAGGGCGTTGTCGTCAGTGGCGAGCACCGCGTGCTCCTGGCTAAGGCGGCTCCGCTTGTGCAGGAACGGATGCAGGTGCTTAGCGAGGCTCCCGGCCTGCTCTCCTTTCTGTTCGCGGACGACGACTCGATCGAGTATGCCGCGGATGCCCTCCCGGGAGCTGACGGAAAGACCGTGCTCGAGGCTTCTGCGGCGGCGCTGGCAGCCGTCATTGAGTGGAATCACGAGAACATTGAGGCAGCACTTCGCGCGGCGCTGATTGACGGGCTCGCATTGAAGCCTCGCGTGGCTTTCGGACCGCTTCGCACCGCGCTTTCCGGCCGACGTATCAGCCCGCCGTTGTTCGAGTCAATGGAGCTGCTTGGTAAGGAATCGACTATCGCGCGAGTGAATCGACTCGCCGCTCGACTATGACGAGCGTCGATGTCGTAATCATCGGGGCAGGTCCTGCCGGGCTGAGTGCCGCGCTGAACCTGGTTCGCGCGCGTCGCAGAGTTGTGCTTGTGGACAGTAACCGGCCTCGAAACTCCGCAACATTTCACTCGCACGGTTTCATGACTCGTGACGGCGTTTCACCGCTGGAACTGAGGCGCCTCGGTCGTGAGGAGTTGGATGCGTACCCGGAGTATTACGAGTACCGGCAAACGCGGGTTGGTGCTGTCGCTGCCGATGACGATGGTTTCACTGTCGCTGTCGCAGGCGGGGGAGCGGGGGAGGAATTCCGTGCAGAAAATGTCATTATCGCCACGGGTGTGGCTGAGATCATGCCGCAACTTCCGAGCATCCGTGCGTTCTACGGAACCAGCCTGCACAGTTGCATGGAATGTGATGGCTTCGAGCACTCCGGTCAACGACTTGCCCTGATTGGCGAGACGGACGACCTCACCGCACACGCCCTGCTCCTTTCGCAGTGGAGCGAAGACATTATCGTGTTCACTAACGCCGTTGGCACCGTTAGTGACGACGACGAGGAGTTGCTGGCTGAGCGCCGCATCCTGGTAGACCGTCGACCGATTTCGGATGTCTCGGGTGACCAGACAGGGATGACCGGAGTCACGCTCGCTGATGGTGCCAGCGTGCCTAGGCAGGCGGGATTTATTCGCCCGCGATACCAACCGCAGTTGGCGTATGCCGACAGTTTGGGTTTAGCGGTGGACGGCGAAGGCTACCTGATCGTTGACGGAAGTGGCCGCACTTCGCTTGCCGGTGTCTACGCTGCCGGCGACGCAGCGCTTCCCGGGCCGCAACAATTGATCATCGCCGCCGGTGCCGGCGCACGCGTCGCAGCGACGATCAACCGCGACTTGGCGGGAGTTCCGCGCCGCTGACCGTTCGGTTTTTGTGAACCTTGCGCGTACGGTAAAGTAGTCAATCGGTCCGGATTTCGGTCAGGACCATTGGGGTATGGTGTAATTGGCAACACGGGAGATTCTGATTCTCTTGTTCTTGGTTCGAGTCCAGGTACCCCAGCAATTTTCGCCTCTTCCGCCCCCTATAAGGCTTGGAACTGCAGGCTTCGCCCGTTCACCCGGTGACAGATACGTTCAGGACCTGTCACTGAGTCACGGAATATTTCTGGTGAATACTTTGCAACTATTCCGAGACATCCACGGGGGCGAACTGCTCGGCTAGGGAGCGGACGTCTGGGCGAGGATGCGACGCTGCGAGCAGGTGTGGTCGACAACCGAGATGATCGTCTTTCTCAGCACGTGCGGTGTCACCCACTCCAAGTCGCTGCCCTCCACGCAGTGGCGCAGGGTTCGCCGTACGTTGTTCTGTGGAAGCGGACCTTCGCCGGAAGAGTGGAAGATCAGCCCCGCACGTCCGACGTCCGTGAGCCGGCCGCGACATCGTCCCCACCCATCAGTACTGGGACGGGTTAGCATCCCACGAGGCGGCAGCAGTTCTGAGTAGCAACCCATCGACAGCCCGCTCACGGTTATCACGGGCAAAGCGGCTTATACGTGTAGCACTGGAAGAGACCGAGTGTGAGGACGAGTTGTTGATGTACGAGCCGCGACCGTCTGATCTCATCTTCCCTGCCTCAGGACCGGCTGAGCCGCGCCGCGCTAGCGGGACTAGTCCGCTTTCCCTGGCACGTTCGAGCCCTAAACTCCTGACCAGGAGGAGGCGATGTTGCTCAATCAGCGTGCACGGGGCTTGATCACGGTGACGGCGTCGCCTGAGCCGTCGAATAGTTATGGCGACACCGTTTGCGTTGCTGGCGTGCGGTTGAATGATGACGGGTCAGGGACAGGGATGCGCATCTATCCAGTTGCCTTCCGGCATCTGGGTAGCGAGCTGAGGTTCAAGAAGTTCGAAGTCATCGAAGTCGACCTCACCCCGTCGTCGAAGGATGCCCGGGCGGAGAGCTACCGCCCGAATTGGGAGACCCTGACCAGAAAGAGGCAGAACGGCAACTCCAAGACATACGATGCCGACGCGCGTGGCCCGATTCTCGAGAAGCATTGGGCCGACCATGTGCGAAACGAACGGAGTTGCCTGATGAACAAGTTCACGTTGGTGGCCCTGGCGGGCGCCATCGCGGCGATGCTGTCGGGTTGTTCACTGCTGCCCGGTTATCAGGAGGCGCCCACTGTTGCGGATGCCGAAATCGTCATGGAATACGACTGCTTGGCACCGAACCTGGGTGAGGGTTGGGGCCTGCCCGGCAGCGTCGTGAACGCACGCCCCGCCGCACCTGATCCTGGCCGCCTGCCGGATGGTTTCGAAGCCTCAGTTGCCTATCTGTGTGACGGCTTCAGCAGCAGAGATACTGTCACCGTCAAACGATATGAAGGCGATCTTTCAGCTCTGGTCGCCGCGCTCGACGCTGGGGACGAGGGAAGATTTGCCCTGCAAGCTTGCTCGGCCGACGCGGAGCTTGTTCCCACACTGTGGCTTGCCGACGCCGCCGGCAACGCGGTCCGCATGCATTGGCCGCGAAATAGTTGCGGCAAGACGAAGCCCGGTACCCGTAACGTTCTGGCCGATTTGACGGTGGCGGAGACGATTACGCTCACGCGGTGAGGAGATGCAACTCCACATGTGTAATCGGCGGCCATTACACTGATGCTTTCGCGGTATTACCGCACGCTCGACGGCGAGCCTTTCCTCCGACATGAAGGTTTGCTTCGTGACATTTCTGACCCCTGCCAGGCGCCGTCTCGCGCTGCTGGCCCTCGCGCTCGGTGGGTTCGGTATCGGCTGCACCGAATTTGTGGCAATGGGTTTACTGCCGAACCTTGCCGCAGATCTGCTTCCTGCGCTGTACTCTCGTTCGCACGAGCAGGGAATCGCGCAAGCGGGGACGCTCATCACCGCGTATGCCCTTGGCGTGGTCGTGGGTGCTCCGACGATTGCGGCAGCGTCCGCGCGTTTCCCACGCAAACGGCTGCTGCTTGCTCTCCTCGCCGCCTTTACGGTGGCCACTATCGCCTCAGCGCTGCTGCCAACTTTTGAGCTGGTAGCGGCCGCGCGTTTCGTGGCCGGACTTCCCCACGGGGCATACTTTGGCATTGCTTCCCTTGTCGCCGCTCAGATTATGGGGCCAGGCAATCGCGGCAAGGGTGTTGCTTTCGTGCTCGGAGGGCTCACCATAGCCAATGTCATAGGTGTTCCCAGTGTCACCTGGCTAGGCCAGGTCGCCGGATGGCGATGGGCCTACATTGCCGTTGCGGCTATCTTTGCACTCACCTTCGTCGCTGTTGCAGCCTTCGTACCTTTTCAGAACGGCGACGCTGCGGCCACGTTGAGGCGAGAGCTGACCGCCTTCCGTCGTCCACAGGTGTGGTTGGTTATCACCATGGCTGCGATCGGCTTCGGCGGATTCTTCGCCGTCTACTCGTATATAGCCCCAGTTGTCACACATGTGGCGGGCATTGGCGTCAGTTTCGTCCCCTGGGCTCTCGTCGTGGTGGGAATCGGGATGACACTCGGCAACGCCCTCGGCGGGTGGATGTCGGACCGCAATCTTAAGCAGACCCTTTACGTGGGGTTTGCTGGCTTCATCGTGTCCCTGCTCGGCTTCGCCCTGACCGCGAGCACGGTGGCGGGGCTACTGGTCTTCGCCTGCCTCATCGGCTTGACCTCAAGCATCATTGCTCCTGCCGTGCAGACACGACTGATGGATATTGCCGGTGACAGTCAGTCCATCGCCGCCGCTCTCAATCACTCCGCATTGAACGCCGGCAACGCCCTCGGCGCCTTCCTCGGGGGAGCAGCGATCGCTGCCGGCTTCGGGTATCTCGCGCCAGCCTGGGCGGGGGTCGGGTTGGCTGTTCTGGGCATCCTGCTCGCCGCAGTCAGCTTCCGGATGTCGCGCGCTCCATCAAGCCTCCGTTAGTACTCTGAGGCCAGCGCCGAAGTCACAGCCATTTTCCTCACTTCACTGCCGTTTGTTCTTTAGCGTTGGGTGAGGAGGCTCTGCTCGCAGGCGTGGGTTCTACCGATTCCGGTAACTCGTGAACCACCAGCCCGTTGCCGGTATAACTGGCGACCATCAGCCGGTCCAGCCACTCCCGGTTGAGCGCCGGCGACCTGCTTCCGTTGAAACGGAAGTGCATGATCGCTGCCTCCGAAATCCAGATGGAGCTGCGCCCGCCACCCGTCTCGAGAGGCTCCTGCCATGACAGGAGAAAGCTCTCTCGCCGTCTTAACTTCTGCACGATCACGATCTTCAAATGTGCCAGTAGGCGGTCCTCGAACTCAAAAACGGTTGTTCCATACGTCAGAGTTCCCATTGCGGGTGAGCTCCCTTCGGGTTATCAAGAGCCAATTAACACAACCGACATCGGGGGTCAATCCCCGCTATCAGGTTGTTGGGGGCTTGTTGAGGGTTTGCGCTTGTGGATACATTCATACTCTAAGCGCCCCCCGTTTGGGGGTATACATGCGGAAAGGCAACACCATGGAGATGCTCGCAACACCTTCCCTCACCGAACTAATGTCACACATCGAGTTTCCGGCGACCCGGGACGACCTTCTTCTGGCAGCGCGGCGCTGCAAAGTCGACACCGCAACGATGCAGCGTTTACTTACTCTGCCGCACCGATCATTCAGCGGCTTCTGGGATGTACGGCGCAGCTTGGAAATGTTCTCTGCGGCAGGCGTGTAGCTTCTTAGGGCAACATCCGACGCTTCAGATGGCGAGATGTAACCGAGCCAGATGGTCAGACGGAGCTGAAGCGACGGAGCTAAAGCGCCAGCACATCCGCTGGTTCCAGCGGGAAAAATTCGCCACCACTTTTTTTGGTGACCAGTTCGATGCGGTCGTTGGCCATGCGCTGACCGATCTTCGAGAGCACCATTTGGTGGGTGGGGAAGGTGCGCTTCGCGGCGACGGCGCTGACGTAATCCATGACTTCGCTGATTTTCAGCCACGGGGCGCCAGCCGGGACTGCAAGGGTATCCACGGGCACCGTAGGCACGGTGAAGGCGTCCCCGGGGTAGAACAGGGTGCCATTCACCATGACTCCGACGTTGTCGATCACGGGGATGGACTCATGGATCACCGCGTGCTTTTCGCCGAAGAACTCCAGTTCGAACGGCCCCGCCACGGCCCTGTCGCCATCTCGAACGGTCGTGATAGTGAAATCCGCTGCGGCTGTGGCCACGCCGGGAGGGCCAAACACCTGCGCGTGCGGATTGCGATCTAACAAACGCGTCAGCTGTTCGGGTGTCCAGTGATCTGGATGCTCGTGCGTGATGACGATCGCGACCACGTCTTTGATATCGATGAGGGGAGTGGTGAACGAGCCCGGATCGATGACCAAACGCTGTTCGGCCAATTCGAGAACCAGGCAGGCATGTTCGTGCTTGGTTAGTCGCATGGCTCGAGCCTAGTCCGCAGGCTGGACGGCTCCGCAAGGCCCCCGCACACAAAACGCAGGAAATTCTCACCCGCAACGTCGTGCGTGTAGCGGACTGGCGGGTGAACGCTCGCCATGCTGGCTCAGCCGTTTTGGTGAGGCAGCCCGGCATGTGGCATACTCTTTGAGTTGCACTACGGCCCCATCGTATAGCGGCCTAGTACGCTGCCCTCTCACGGCGGTAACACCGGTTCGAATCCGGTTGGGGTCACAACAGCCCGGTTTCCCTTGTGTCTCAAGGGAGCCGGGCTTCTTTTGTCTGAGCCGAACGCGGCCTTAGTTGCTGTTGTTGTCGCTGGCGCAGCCGCGAGGCTCAATGGCGTCAAGCACCCGTGCCGAGGCTGAGAGCAGCACGTCTTTCTCTGCATCGGTGAGTACGTCAAGGAATATCTGCCGAATTTTGGTGGCGTGCTTGCGCATGGCGCCCAGGATGGCGCGATGTCCATCTGCCGTTAGCCGCACCCAGGTGCCTCGCAAATCGTCGGCGCATTCTCGCCGTTCCACCAAACCCCGCGCGGCCATGCGCGATACCTGATGGGAGATGCGGCTTTTCTCCCAGCCGATCAGGTCTCCCAGGGCACGACTTCGCAGTTGTTTTTCTGGGGCTTCGAAGAGCGCCAAAAGCACCTCATAGTCCGGTGCCGAGATCCCAGAATCACCCTGCAGCTGGGTTTCGAGGGCGCGATCCAGCTGGCGTCGCATGAGATGGAAGGTGCGCCAAATGTGCCATTCTTGCGGGCTCACCTCGGCGACTTCGGACATGCGGTTAATCGTAGTCATTGGTTGACACATCACCTAGAGGCGGTAATGTTGATGCGTCATCATTTGAACTTTCAAGAAAGGCGAATATATGTCTGACCTCAAGATCGGCATCATCGTAGGAAGCACCCGGCCCGGACGTGTCGGTGGCCAGGTAGGCCAGTGGGTTAAGGACAACGCCAAATCAGAGGGAGTCGAGTTCGAACTCGTCGACCTGCACGACTTCAGCCTGCCCCTTCTCGAAGAGCCGTTCCCCGCCGGTGCCGGAAACTACCTGGGCGACGCAGCCAACGCCTGGGCCAGCAAGGTCGCAGAGTTCGATGGTTACATCTTCGTGACCGCCGAATACAACCACTCCGTACCCGCCGCGCTGAAAAACGCCCTCGACTACGTAAACGCAGAGTGGAACAACAAGGCTGCTGCCATCGTCAGCTACGGTTCCATGGGCGGCGTACGCGCGGGCGAACACCTTCGCCAGATTCTCGGTGAACTGCAGATGGCCGACGTACGCACCCACGTCATGTTCTCGCTCTTCACCGACTTCGCCTGGGACGAGAACGGTGCGCCGACCTTTACGCCGGCCGAGGTGAAGACTGCAGATCTCAATGGTCAGCTTGAGCAGCTCACCGCCTGGGCTCGCGCGATGCAGCCGCTGCGGGAAGACTCCGAGTCGATCGCCGCGTAACACGCTCACACCCTGTGGCGGTTGAATCAACCGCCCGCCAGAACTGTGCCCCATGGTTACCCATGGGGCACAGTTCGTTAGCGGGAGCGGAGCTCGCGGGCCAGTGCCTCATATTGTGCCGCCTGCAGCTCGCGGTCCTCAGGCATCGCCGGTCCAACGGCTACCAACTCGCCCTGCTCCGAAGGTTTCAGGTGTGCTCCCTGCGACATCTTGTCGATCCAAGCCAGGGCAATGGCAGACACGATAAAGACCATGTGGATAACGACCTGCCAGAGCACGCCGTCACTGGTGTAGGTGTCGCCTGTCGTGCTGCCCTCACTGGCCGCGCCGAGGTCGCCAACCTCGATGAACGTTTTGAGCAGGTGGATCGATGAGATGCCGATGATGGCCATCGCGAGTTTCACCTTGAGAACGTTGGCGTTCACGTGCGACAACCATTCGGGCTGATCCGGGTGACCGTCCAAGTTGATCCGGGAAACGAACGTTTCATAGCCGCCGATGATGACCATGAT
>JAODMI010000168.1 GCA_025464755.1 Homoserinimonas sp. | reverse complement strand
TGAGTGATGGTGCCAGCGTCTACCTGTGCACGTCCAACGACGAAGTGATCGACCTCGTAAGCCGTGGCCAGGGAGTCTTTGGTATCGCCGTCGGCAAGGTGTTGCGTGAAGTTGAGAACAGTTTGGTAGAACTGGACTCCCAACAGCCAGACGTTATGGACGAGCTTGCCGCTCGCCGGGCAACTCGCGCTTCCTGACTCAGAGCCGTCAGCGGCCCGTTTCGCAACCCGACGCGCAACCTGGGCCTGCTCCCGAGCATACTGATGTTCGCTTCCACGCGAGCTGCGGCCTGGAAGACACCGTCTACGGGTCAGGGGCTACAGGTCAGAAGTTACGTGCCCGGGGTCTTCGTTTCGAAGATTGTGTTTCACAGTCTGTCTGCGTGTCAGCGACCCCGCGTGGCAGGCGCCGCGTGGCAGGCGCCGCGTGACAGAGGCTGCGTCTCAGGCTGGCGCGCTAAGGCCTGCCGTGCGCATTATGCGCTCAAGCAGCTGGTCAAAGTTACGCGCCATTTCTTGGGCGCCTTCCCCCGGCCAAATATGCAAAGGCTTAGCCGCGCCCTGAGCCTGCTGCAGCGACGTGCGCTCGGGAAGCTGCGGGCTCAGCACGAGCGGTCCGAACATATCACGCAGTTCCTTGATGCGGAACTGATGCTCAAGCGATTGAACGCGGGCACGGTTCACGATGATGCCGAGCGGTTGTAACCGTGGGCTGAGGCCTCGACGGATTTCTTCAATGGCTCTGAGGGCGCGGTCGGCCGCCGCAACAGAGAACAGGCCAGGTTCTGTGACGACGGTCACCCGGTCGCTTGCAGCCCAGGCAGTGCGGGTCAGCGCATTGAGTGAAGGGGCGCAGTCGATGAGCACAAGATCGTAGTCGTTTTCTACAGTGGCAAGTGCCTCTTCGAGCTTCCAAATGTCCCGGATGCTGGGGTGGGGGCCGTCGAAATTGATGGCAGACGGACTGCCGATCATGACGTCAATTTTGCCTGGCCGGCCGCGTGTCCAGCCGCTGGGAGCTATGGCAGCTCGAACGATCTTCTCCTTGGGAGATGCCAGCACATCGGCAACGTTGAGATGACCTGCAACATTGATGTCCATGCCTGTGGAAACATCCGACTGCGGATCCAGGTCGACCACTAGGGTTCTAAGGCCCTTGGCAAAAGCTGCGGAAGCTAAACCGAGCGTGACTGTTGTCTTCCCGACTCCGCCCTTGAGGGAGCTCACGCTTAGTACATGCACAAAGACAAACCTTACCTTCAGTAGTCTGAAAGAACCCAAAGCACCGCGGGTACATGTCATATCAAAACCCGTAATCTGCGCCGACGCCTGGCGTGGCCGGAGAGGACAGTATGTTTGCGAAGATTCTGGTTGCAAACCGTGGCGAGATTGCCATTCGCGCCTTCCGCGCCGCGTACGAACTCGGCGCGAGGACCGTAGCCGTCTTCCCGTACGAGGATCGGAACTCGCTGCACAGGCTGAAGGCTGACGAGTCGTTTCAGATCGGTGAACCAGGGCATCCGGTTCGGGCCTACTTGACGGTTTCAGAGATCATCCGCGTCGCCCGCGAATGTGGAGCGGACGCCATCTATCCCGGCTACGGGTTTCTGTCTGAAAACCCTGAGCTTGCTGAGGCGGCGGCCGCTGCCGGGATTACGTTCATTGGGCCGGGCAAGGGAGTCCTGGAGATGGCCGGGAACAAGGTCACCGCCAAGGAACATGCCCGCGCCGCAGGAGTTCCGGTTCTTGCCTCAACTGCCGCATCGCGCGACCTTGACGAATTGCTGGCCGGCGCCGAAGCCATTGGCTTTCCTCTGTTCGCCAAAGCGGTAGCCGGTGGCGGCGGGCGCGGGATGCGCCGCGTGGAATCCCTGGGTCAGTTGCGGGCGGCCTTGGAAGAATCCATGCGCGAAGCGGAGAGTGCTTTTGGTGACTCAACTATGTTCCTGGAGCAGGCGGTGCTGCGTCCACGGCACATTGAAGTTCAAATCCTTGCCGACGCCGACGGCGAAACCGTGCACCTGTTCGAGCGTGACTGTTCGGTGCAGCGACGCAACCAGAAGGTCATTGAGATAGCGCCAGCTCCTAATCTCGACGACTCCGTGCGACAGTCCCTGCACCGTGACGCCATCGCCTTCGCGAAATCGATCGGGTACGTCAACGCCGGCACGGTCGAGTTCTTACTTGACACCGTGGGCGAACGGGCAGGGAAACATGTTTTCATCGAAATGAACCCCCGCATTCAGGTCGAGCACACTGTGACCGAAGAGGTCACAGATGTCGATCTGGTACAAGCGCAGATTCGCATTGCTTTCGGTGAGTCCCTACGGGCCCTCGGATTGCAGCAGAAAGACATCGCCCTGCACGGTTCCGCTCTCCAGTGCCGCATCACGACCGAAGACCCTACCCAGAACTTCCGTCCGGATACCGGCAAAATCACAACCTATAGGTCACCCGGTGGCGGCGGAGTGCGTCTGGACGGCGGTACCGTCAGCCCCGGATCGGAAATCAATCCGCACTTCGACTCCATGCTGGTGAAGATGACCTGCCGGGGACGGGACTTTGCCGCTGCCGTCGGGCGAGCCCGTCGGGGTCTTGCCGAGTTTCGCATTCGCGGAGTGTCGACCAACATCCCATTCCTTCAGGCGGTGCTGGAAGACCCGTCGTTCATCACAGGGGACATTAGCACGTCATTCATTGATGAGAGGCCGCACCTCGTTCACGCTCATCCTTCGAAGGATCGCGGAACAAAGATTCTTAATTGGCTCGCCGACGTGACGGTGAATCAGCCCCACGGTGGTTCTGCCGTGCTTGCGCATCCATCCGCCAAACTGCCCGCAGTCGATCTTGCCGCTACAGCTCCGGCAGGCTCACGCCAGCGGTTGCTGGAGCTTGGCCCGGTCGGGTTCGCCGCCGCCTTGCGACAGCAGAAAGCTCTCGCGGTCACGGACACCACCTTCCGTGACGCGCACCAATCACTGCTTGCTACCCGTGTGCGCAGCAAAGATCTTCTCGCCGTCGCCCCGCATGTTGCAAGACTCACTCCCGAGTTGCTGTCTGTCGAAGCCTGGGGAGGAGCAACCTACGATGTCGCGCTGCGTTTCTTAGGAGAGGACCCGTGGGAAAGGCTCGCATCACTGCGCGAAGCGTTCCCGAACATTGCCATTCAGATGCTGTTGCGAGGTCGCAATACCGTTGGCTACACCCCGTATCCCACTGAGGTGACGGATGCCTTCGTACGTGAGGCCGCGAGCACCGGGGTCGACATTTTCCGTATTTTTGATGCCCTCAATGACGTCTCCCAGATGAGACCGGCCATCGATTCGGTCTTACAGACCGGCAGCACCGTCGCAGAGGTAGCCCTGTGCTACACCGCTGACCTGCTCAATCCCGCTGAAAACCTGTACACGCTCGACTACTATCTGCGCCTTGCCGAACAGATCGTAAAATCCGGTGCTCATATCATCGCCATCAAAGACATGGCGGGCCTCCTTCGTGCCGGTGCGGCGGAGAAACTTGTGACCGCCCTGCGGGAGAGGTTCGACCTTCCTGTTCATGTTCATACACATGACACGGCAGGGGGGCAGCTGGCAACGCTGTTAGCCGCCGCTCGGGCCGGCGCAGACGCGGTGGATGTGGCCAGCGCACCGATGGCCGGCACGACAAGCCAGCCTTCAGCTTCCGCGCTCGTGGCAGCACTAGCACACACAGATCGGGACACCGGCTTGTCCTTGCGCGCAGTGACGGACCTCGAGCCGTACTGGGAAGCTGTACGGGAGCTCTACCGACCGTTCGAGTCTGGCTTGGCCGGCCCGACCGGACGCGTGTACACTCACGAGATTCCGGGGGGCCAACTTAGCAACCTGCGCCAGCAGGCGATCGCGCTGGGTCTCGGTGATCACTTCGAAAAAATTGAGGACGCCTACGCTGCAGCCAGCACGATGCTCGGTCGGCCACCTAAAGTCACGCCGTCGTCGAAGGTCGTTGGCGACCTGGCACTGGCACTTGTCGCCGCCGACGCAAACCCTGCGGACTTCGAGGCGCATCCGGAGAACTACGACATCCCCGACTCCGTCATCGGTTTCATGGCCGGCGAGTTGGGCAACCTTCCCGGTGGCTGGCCTGAACCCTTCCGCACCAAGGTCTTGAAAGGGCGCAACGTCAAGATCGGGTTTAAGGAGTTGACGGATGCAGATCGGGCTGGCCTTGCAGGTGCAGCACGCGAGCGTCAGGCAACGCTCAACCGACTGTTGTTTCCGGCGCCCACTGCTCACTTCAACGATATGAGGGAGACCTACGGAGATCTCTCCGTCGTAGAGACCGCAGACTACCTGTACGGGCTCAAACCAGGCGAAGAGCACATCGTGGAAATCGCCAAGGGTGTCAGCCTTTACCTTGGTTTGCAGGCGATCGGCGAAGCGGACAGTAAAGGCATGCGTACTGTGATGGCCACGTTGAATGGCCAGCTGCGTCCTGTTTTCGTTCGTGACCGGTCGATCAATGTCGTGACAAAGGCTGCAGAGAAAGCGGATGCCTTGACGCCGGGTCACGTCGCGGCCCCATTCTCGGGGGTCGTTACCCTACAGGTCGCCGAGGGCGACCACGTCACCGCCGGGCAAGCAGTGGCGTCCATCGAGGCGATGAAGATGGAGGCGGCGATCACTTCGCCCGTATCCGGCATCGTAGAGCGTGTTGCCATCCGGGCAACGGAGCAGGTTGAGGCCGGAGACCTGCTCGTAGTGGTCACAGTAAACTAGACCCTCCAGATCAGGGAAAGGTAACCCGAAGTGGCCACCAGGCAGAAGAAGTCGCACCCGGTCGACGATAACAACGGCGAAGACGATGGGATGTCTGTCGATCTCATCGACGCGGGTGACGGCGACACCGCGGCCGACATCCCGCAGAGCCCAACGGTCAGCGTTGACCTTCCGGCCACAGTCCACACGGCGCCGGAGGAGGAGCTTGCCGTCTCCATTGCCGCAGTTCCTGTGACCCCGGATCGGGTTGACGTTAGCAATCAGGTGACGATGTCGATCGCAATTGCACCCCACCATATTGACCGTGACGATGCACCTCGTGTTGAACGCCGTCAAGACTTTGAAGCGCAGCACACGCGCGTGGATGACACCGTCGACGAGCAAGACGACGACGGTGAAGCGCGGGAGAGCGTATACAGCCGACGCGACCGCTTGCGCGGTCAGGTTGCCGGCCGCCCCGAACCGGCAGCGATGCTCACAGCCGACCGCTTACTCGACGCCAGGAAGCGTAAGCGTCCAAAACCGCAGGGCGCATGGAACGAGTTCGTGTATGCCCTGAGCCTGCATGCCATCAACCTCGGCGACTCGTCGAAAGTGCGCGCCGATAAAGCGGTCGACGTGCGTATCGACAAGCAATTCGAGGGTGGCACCAGGTTCGTGCCCGTGCTCACGCGGAAGGGCGGCGTGGGGAAGACGACAATTACCGCGCTCATCGGAATGGCCATGTCAGACGTGCGTGAAGACCGCATCGTGGCGATCGACGCAAACCCGGATCGTGGAACCCTCGCAGAGCGCGTCAACAAGCAGAGTCGCGCCACCGTGCGCGACCTCGTCTCCCAAGCACCGTCGATCAACAGTTTCAACGACTTTTCGACCATGGTTTCGCGGGACGAAACACGCCTCGACATTCTGGCCTCCGACACGGATCCGCTGCTGGCGCAAGCCTTTGATGAGGACGACTACAACGTCGTAGCAGATCTGGCCGCGCGCTTTTATTCCGTCTGCCTCACAGACTGCGGCACTGGCATCGTGCATTCGGTGATGCGAGCGACACTGCAGCGTGCGGATTCTGTTGTCATCGTCTCCGGCGGCAGCGTAGACGAGGCTCGCCTGGCATCCGAAACCTTAACCTGGCTAGAGTCCAACGGTTACGGCTACCTGGTGCGAAACGCGGTTGTCGCCCTCAACACGGCAACGCAGGGAACAAATCTGGTCAAACTTGATGAGATAGAGGCGCACTTCAAGTCTCGTGTTCGCGAGATTGTGCGGATTCCCTATGACCCGCAACTTGCTGCCGGTTCTGTCATCGACTACAAAAATCTCCGTCCACTCACCAAGAACGCGGCACGGGAGCTGGCGGCGCTCGTCATGGACGGGCTACCTGTCAAGGAAGCCCGCTAAGCGACCGTGGGCTCGGCGCCCTGCACCGGCAGGGCGCGTGGTAGCCGCATCCGGTGGATAGCGGCCGAACAGAAAGAATCTGGCAATCCAGTATGACCGAACGTCAAATCCGAATCTTTGGTGACCCGGTTCTGAAAACTGTCTCCGCGCCAGTTCGGCCGGGCGATGATGTGAGCGGCCTCGTCGAAGACCTCATGGATTCCGTTAAGGTGCCCGGTCGGGCAGGGGTGGCGGCACCGCAAATCGGGGTCAACCAGAGAGTATTCAGCTACAACGTAGATGGAAAAATCGGGTACATCATCAACCCCGTACTCGTGGAGGTATCTGGCGAACCAGAACTTGTTGACGAGGGTTGTCTGTCAGTTCCGGGATTCTACTTTCAGCGCTTGCGTTACCCGTCTGCGCGAGCGATCGGTGTCGATGTGAACGGCAAGGAGATCGAGCTAAGCGGCACGGGCGTTATGGCCCAGGCGCTGCAGCATGAAATCGATCACCTTGACGGCAAGCTCTACATCGACGGCCTGGATAAAGCCACTAAACGGGAGGCGATGCGACAGATTCGCGAGTCTTCGTGGTTCTGACTCGCTAACCCAGCGGGTGACTAACTATCCAGTATTGAAAAGCCTTCGGTGGCCGGAGCGCTCTCGTACATTTCCTCGATGATGTCGGCGAAGTCCTTGACGATGACATGTCGCTTGATGGTCATCTTCGGCGTGAGATGACCACTGGCTTCGGTCAGCTCCGCCTGCAGGATGGTGAACTTACGG
Source organism: Homoserinimonas sp. (assembly GCA_025464755.1). Taxonomy (GTDB): domain Bacteria; phylum Actinomycetota; class Actinomycetes; order Actinomycetales; family Microbacteriaceae; genus RYN-87. The sequence goes on along the minus strand of JAODMI010000168.1, from coordinate 1,266 downwards.
ATGCCTTCGGCGCGGGAGACAGTCGCATTCGCCGCGTCAATCGCGCGCTGCAACTCGGCGAGCACCTTGGGATTATTCGCGGCCTCCGCCACGGTCATCGTTGCATCCTCGCCGTTGTTGTTGAGCCAGACAGGAAGCATCTCGTCGTCTAGCGTGATCAGTGCTGAAATGTACGGTTTCTGATCGCCGACGACGATGACCTGGCCGATGATCGGGTTCGCACGAATAGGGTCCTCGAGCGCCGCCGGGGCGACATTCTTGCCCCCTGCCGTGACAATGATCTCCTTCTTGCGGCCGGTAATCTCCAGGTAGCCGTCCTCGTCGAAAATGCCGATATCTCCGGTGCGGAACCAGCCGTCGTCGAATGCCTCGGCCGTAGCCGCATCATTCTTCCAATAGCCTTGGAAGACGCTGACGCCCCTGCCCTGAACTTCTCCGTCGGCTGCGATACGAACAGAGTTGCCGGGCAGAGGCGGTCCGACCTTGCCGATCTTGAACTTCGACGGCGTGTTGACGGTTATGGGCGCAGTCGTTTCGGTGAGGCCATAGCCCTCGAGGATGGTCATGCCAAGACTGCGATAGAAGTGGCCAAGGCGCAGTCCGAGAGGCGCCGATCCCGAGACGGCGTATTGCACTCGTCCGCCGATGGCGGCACGGATTTTGGCCAGAACAAGCCGGTCCAGCACAGCAAACTTCAGCTTCAGCCCGAGCGGAACGTGGCCTGCGTCTAACGCCTTGGAGTGGGCGATGGCGGCATCCGCTGCCGCTCGGAAGATTTTTCCCTTACCGCCCGCTTCCGCCTTCTGCTCCGAGCTGTTGTAAACCTTTTCGAACACGCGCGGAACGGCTAATAAAAATGTTGGCTTGAACGATGCGAGGGAAGGAAGAAGCTGCTTGGTGTCGTGTTGGTGCCCAACTTGCACGCCACCATGGATGCAAAGGATGGAGATGAATCGGGCAAAGACGTGAGCGAGCGTGATGAACAACAGTGTGCTCGACTGGTCGTTGACCACCTCGGGGATGGCCAATCGGCTGTTGCGGCACAGCTCGTAAAAGTTGGAATGTGTAAGAACTACGCCTTTAGGCATACCGGTTGTGCCAGAAGTGTAGATGAGGGTGGCGAGGTCGGAGGCCACGGCCAGGTTGCGCCGCCGCTCCAGCTCAACGTCAGGCACGTTCACACCACCAGCTGCCAGCTTGTCTAGGTCGCCCAAATCGATCTGCCACACGTTGCGTATGAGTGGAAGATCTGGCCGGACCTCGTCG
>JAODMI010000152.1 GCA_025464755.1 Homoserinimonas sp. | reverse complement strand
ATCCCGGGAGGCGTCGGCTGACCAGATTCTTTGCGTCATCAATCCAGTCACGGCCGCACAAGTTTTCATACGTTTACTGCGCGCTTAACGCCGACCGCGCTCCGCGTCAATCCCGTGCGGTTTCGCTGAGGGTGGACCACTCTGGCCACAATCGGATTGATTGGAGATCTCATGTCTGAACGCAATACCCTCATCCGCAGCATGCACGACCTAGGGCTCGCTGCCTGGTTCGGAGGAAATCTGATGGGCGCTGTGGGCCTCAACGGCGGGACGGCGGAGGCCGCTGATCCGCGTGAACGCCTCCGTTTGTCGTCGGTTGGGTGGGCGAAGTGGGCGCCTGTCCAACTCGCCTCGCTTGTGGTGCACGGCGTCGGCGGCATAGGCCTAGTCATGGCCAACAAGGCCCGTCTGGCTGGACAGCCGGATGCGCGCAGAAACACAGTCATCAAGGTAATCGTCACTGGGGCGGCGTTGGCATCGACCGCGTACTCCGCGATGCTCGGAACAAAAATAGCCAAGCACTCCCAGGAGGGTGGGGCCGGGGTGACCGAACCGTCCGTAACCGCCTCAGATGAACTGGTTGCAGCGCAGTCCCAGCAGAAGGTTTTGCAGTGGGTGACGCCCGCGTTGACCGGAATTCTGCTGGTACTTGCAGCACAGCAGGGGGAGCAGCAGCGCCCTCTCGCCGGGCTGATGAGAAGCAGGCTGAGGGAAATGACCATGCAGAGGGGTCGGCATGGTTGAGCGGTTCGTCGGTAAAATCCGGGCGCGTGTGTAGCGAGTCGCGAAGACCCGGCGTCGCCAAAGCCCGCAGCGTCACCGGGGCTGGTCTCAGCCGCCGAAGGGTGCGTAAAGCAGCGCGTCTTCCTTCAGCCGTTGGCGGGAAACACGGCCGGGAACCATTACTGGGAGGGCCCGCCCTTAACCGTTCAACTCCTCCGCGAGAAATGCGGATGCGGCATCCATCGCTTCGATCCAGCGTGTGCCAAAAATGTGGCCCTCGTGTGGCAGTGTCACCAGTTCGACATCGTTGCCGGCGTCCTCCCAGGCAGCAATAGTCGCCACTGTCCATGCGAAGGGGGTGACCGCATCCGCTGTCCCATGCACGATGAGCAAAGGGGTCTCGACGCGATCCGCGAAGGTGAGCGGAGAGACATCGCGCCAGAAGGTCGGGTTCTGTGCGGGGGTGCCATGGGCAGTGGCGATGGAATCATAGATATCGCTTTCCACCCCGAAGAACCGTTCAATATTTTGCTTGATGTCGCCGCTTGCTGGCGCGAACGCCACAGCGGCTTCCACTAAGTGTGGACGACTGACGATGGTGTTGAACGTCAGCAGTCCACCCATGGAGTGCCCGAGCACGCCGACGCTCGCGTTATCCAGCATTGGCAGGTCGGCCCCCTTCAGCGACTGGACGGCATTGATCACATCCAGCGAGGCCCCCATGTATAGGTCGGTGATGGGGGAAGTGTCCGCATCCGAATAGGCATGATTACGAAGATCTGTGTTCAGTACGACATAGCCAGCGCGGGTCAGATAATCCTGCTCGCGGGTCAGCTGGCTTCCACTGGTGTAGGTCTGCGGATCCACGAGGCCGTGCACGAGCACGACACCGGGGTGAGGTCCGTCGGTCGTAGGTAGGGTGACTACCGCCGAAATCGTTAGGCCGCCGCTGTCATACGTCGCGCTGTGGGTGGAATATGTGTCGTTACGCGTGAGCTCGCCGCCGAGAATGAGTGTTGTCTTTTCGTCTACGCTGTCACCTTCGTCGAACAGGCTGGGCAGCGTCACAGTATTGGTCGAAGAGGGCGACGGAGCGGGAGCCGGTGACGTCTCTGGTGCAGCGCTAATTTGTGAACAAGAAGTGAGGCAGGCGTTGAGCGCGACGACGGTGCCGACGGTGAACAGACGCAGAGTTCGTAACACAATGGCGCTCCTCATGCGTCCAGTATTCGCACGCTGGAAGCCGAGAACAAGGGTAGGCAGGGTGACATCCATCAATGCCGGGAACCTGAGAATTCGGTTTGCCTCCTAGGGTGATATTGGCAAGTCAGCCCGTTGCCGCTGTTACAGGAGCAGCCATGGTTTCGTCGTTATGCCGCCATTGACTGTGTCACCGTCCAACTTGCGCCACGACCGCCAGCAGGTTGACAAGTATTGACAGCCGCGCACAGATGGCACTCACCGGAATTGAGCTGGGGCCCGCTGAGACTGTCGTGGACACAAGCCCTTTCGGCAACCGTCCCTAAGCTGTTCACTTAAGGCATGACAGACACAATCCGGAACGCTGTGCTCTTCGACATTGATGGCACGTTGGTTGACTCCAATTATTTACATGTCGAAGCCTGGTCTCGCGCTTTTTCGGAAGTGCAGACGCCGGTGGATGATTGGCGCATCCACCGGTGCATAGGCATGGACGGCAGCAAGCTCCTGGAAACACTGCTGGGTGAGGATGAGAACAACGTCGGCGATGAGGCGAGAGAGTTGCACAGTCGCTACTACCTGGGGATGCGCTCACGGCTACGTCCCTTCGCGTCGGCGCGAGACCTGTTGGCCGCTGTCGCCGATCGTGGGGTGAAGGTGGTGCTGGCAACATCCGCCCCGGAAGACGAACTGGCAGCCCTTCGCGAGACGCTCAAGGTCGAGAACACCGTTGCCGAGATCACCTCCAGCGGGGACGTCGAAACGGCAAAGCCGGACCCCGACATCTTGCTGGTGGCCATGGAAAAGGCTGAATCTGCGGCATCGGGTACGGTCATGGTCGGGGACTCGATCTGGGACATGGTGGCATCGACCCGGGCGGGGGTCACCTGCATCGGTGTCCTCACCGGAGGGTTCTCCGAATCCGAACTGCGGGACGCTGGTGCGCTGGCGGTCTACGACGATGTTGCTGCGCTCCTGGAGCAGTTGGAGGACAGCCCCCTCGCCCGGCTCTGGCAATGAAAAGCTCATGCGGGGTGGGGCGCTGGAGCCGCACATACCGCTGGCGGAGGTTTCCACTGTGAACGGAAAACGGTCACCGATGTAACGGAGCGCATCGACCGGATGGTGGCAGAGCGACCCGAGTCGAGTCGATCTACGCACCTCGAACCTTGTAGCGGAACGATGGCTAAGTCATCCCCGCAGTCGGCGCCGAAAGGTACTCTTCTGCAGGACGGCTGCAGCTAAGCCGGCGAGCATAATCGCCCCGCCAACAACTTCCGTGGTCGTCGGCTCTTCGCCTTGCGCCATCCAGGCAGCGATGATACCTATTACGGGAATCAGCAGTGTGAACGGTACGACAACACTCGTAGGGTACTTCGTCAACAACGTATTCCAGATCCCGTACCCGATCAAGGATGCGGCAACAGCGGTGTACACGGTGCTGAGGATGGCCGCAGTGGACAGGTGCGTTAGGGCGTGAAGCACGACGCTCGGAGAATCAATGATGAGCGCCAGCGCGAGGCTGGGGAGCGGGACCACCAGGCTTGACCAGACAACCAGCGAGAGACCCGATGCCGCCCTCGACCTGCGGCTGAGAACATTGCCGATCGCCCAGGACAGCGCAGCGGCGAGCGTGATGACCAGAGGAAGCCAGGGCGCATCCTGGCTGTGCCCGATGACAACTATCGCAAGGCCCGTCATCCCGGTGAGGATTCCGACCATCTGCCGCTTAGTTGGCCGCTCCCGCAGCACGACAGCGGAAACGAAAACCGTCAGTATCACCTGAGTCTGGAGTAGCAGTGAGGCAAGGCCTGGGGGCATGCCCAGGTGCAGCGCCAGGTAAAGCAGCACGAACTGGCCAAGGCTCAGGAATGCCCCAATCGCCACGATGTTGCGCCAGCCGATGGCCGGTGGCCGCACGAAGAAGATGGCCGGCACCGCTACCAGCAGGAATCGCAGCGCGACGAAAACCAGCGGCGGCACGCCTTCCAGCCCCTCGTCGATGATGATGAAATTCAGCCCCCACAGCAGGACCACCACAAGTGCGAGCAGGGTGTGTTTTTTTGTCACCTGCCTAGCCTGCCACCTACGCTGGCGTCCCGTGCGAGCGCGCCCTACTGGTCCGGACATCGGACTTAGCCCTGGTTCCGGCGTAGGGGCGGCGTTACGTTTGCCCAGGTAGCCCTATGCGCCGACTCGTATCGGCACGCACGCACGGGATCCGCAACCCCAAGCCATCTCGCGACGGCAGCGCTATGGTGAGCGCATGATGTTGCCTCTCGTGGTTGTGCACGGCACGGGTGTCGCCAGTGCTGAGACCTGGCCGCTGCAGGCTGCGGATGCTTGCGATTGTGACCTTCGTTTAGGTGCACGGGCCGGTTCCAACCCGGAAGATAGGCAGACGAGCGGTGCTCTTGATGCGGATGCCGCGCAGATCCTAGCGGCGGCGGGCGACGGGGCCCACGTGGTTGCCCAGTCATACGGCGCGCTCGGAGCCATTCGCGCCGCTGAGTTGTCGCCGGCGACAATCGTCTCGCTTATCCTTTTCGAGCCCTCGGCGGGCACGTCGTCACGTGAGGGCATGAACGCCGCGCAGTCAGGGACGGATGCCGCGCTCAGTGTCGGGGGAGAGGAGATGGGTGGCGAGTCGCAATCGCTGCAGTCCCATGTAGCGGCCGATATGCGCGAGAGTCAAAGAAGACCGCTGCAGCAGCCTTCCTGGGATGTGGCACTCGACCCCAACGTTTTCGCAGGCGTGGCAACACTTGTCGTGACTCGCGGATCGGACCCGGTCGATGAGGCAGTAGCTGACCGGATCGTCGAGTTGGGTGGAGAGAAGCTTGTGCTTCGCCAAAACGGTGATGCCGTGCCCGGCACCGCGGAGGTGCTGCAGCTCATTCGGGACTTCACAGAGCGAGTGGAAGCGCGCGCAAGCGGTTAGTCGCCTGATGGCACCCGCTCTGTGGCTGGGGGACAGGAGTGCTGTCAGCCATGGGGGACAAAACCTAGCAAGCTTAGCTATGCCACAGAGGGAACGGATATACTTCGGACAGGAGTGCATTATTGGTTGCTAATTGTGGCGGCGCTGTGCTCCGTAGGGCTCCGGGGGGCGCAACATGCACACACTCACACTCGCTAAACGACGAGTTGCGCTGATTGGCGCCACCTTAGCGGCGGTCGTTGCGCTCATGCCCTTAGGTATGGATCGTGCTCACGCAGCTGAGGCTTCTATCACCCTCGGTACTGCTGAAAGTTACTCAGTCCTTGGCGCGTCGGCCGTGACGAACACCGGTGAATCCGTCCTTACCGGGGACCTGGGTTTGGCCCCGGGTACAGGTACCGGGCCAACCATCACAGGTTTCCCTCCGGGACTTGTGCTCGGCGCAACCCACGACACAGACGACGCAGCTTTCCAAGCCCAGCTTGACCTTGGGCGAGCCTACGACGAAGCGGACACTCGTGCAGGCACGGCGCTCGAGTCGCCGGAACTCGGCAACCGCTCTTTCGGCCCGGGAGTGTATGACGGTGGGGCGCTGTCCATCACCGGAAATCTGACGCTCGTAGGCGACGCAAATTCGATTTTCATCTTCAGGGCCGCAAGCTCCCTGGTGACGGAGTCGGGAAGCACTGTAACGCTCGACGGTGTTTCCCCGTGCAACGTCTACTGGAGGGTGGTGTCTTCTGCCACACTGGGCACGGGTTCCACCTTTGTGGGAACGGTAATGGCCTCCGCATCCATAACTGCGACTACGGGCGCCAACGTAGCGGGCCGCCTACTGGCACGCAACGGTGCCGTAACTTTGGACACGAATAACATTCAGGCTCCCACGGGCTGCCGAACAATAACAGGTGAAGAAGGCGCACCCGGTGGCGCTTCAGCGGACGGTGGGGCAACGACTGACGCCCCAACAAGTGGCACACCGACATCGAACACCCCTGTCGCGGCTCCCGAACTCCCCCCAACGGGCGCAGCGATGGCGTCCCCGCTCGCGGCTGGAACGCTTCTTATCGCCGGCGGTGCCGTGCTGTTCCTTCTACACCGCCGGGCTCTTCGAGACTAGAGCGCCGACTGCTATGGAGCTAGAGCGGTAGCAGACAACGCCTGCATTGCCAGTCGGCTGTCCAGTCGCAAATCTAGTTCATTGGTCACCAGAGCAGCCAGGTCTTGCAGTGTGGCGATCTCATCGTCCGTAACCTTGCGGGGCGTGAAGTCGAGCACACACAGCGTGCCCAGGTTGTAGCCGTCACGGGTGGTTAGCGGCACGCCTGCGTAGAACTGTAAACCGAATTCGCTCGCCACTAATGGGTTGGACAGGCTACGCGGGTCGCTGCGGGCGTCCTCGATGACCCATGGCCTGTCTCCCAAAATCGCGGAAGAGCACAGCCCTGGATCACGACCGATCTGGTCTAGTTCTAGACCGTGGTGTGACTTGAACCAGATGCGGTCGTGATCGACAATGCTGACAATTGCGATTGGTGCGTTGAACGACCGCGCCGCCATAGCAGTTATACGGTCGAATGTTCCATCGGTGGGAGTATCGAGGACTTCGTATCTTCGAACCGCCTCCATCCGACCAATCTCATCTTTCGACAGAGGCGCAGCATCAACATCGCGGTGCCGTCCCAGGTGCGACACGACGATGTCGCGGAGCATCAGGATAAGGTCACGCATTATGGGGCGGTCATCGGGGTTACGCGCCGTCATGACCGACAGGAGATGCGTCCATTCCGGCGAAAGGTGCGCCGGAATCACCGGGTCCCGCATCAGTCGGGCAACCGCAGACGGTACCGGGCTTCCGGGGAACTCGAGCTCGCCTTTGTGGCACTCGAGCAGTACCAAACCGAGTGAGTAGACGTCGCTGGCGGGCCCGACCTCGTCGCCGTGGGCCTGTTCGGGGCTTAGGTAGGCCGCCGTCCCGGTTGTGACACCATCCAGCGTCAACTGCTGATTGTTGTTTGCGAGCTTCGCGATACCGAAGTCTGTGAGCTTGGCGCGCGGACGGGCGTCTTGCTTCCCGTAGTTGACGATCAGAATGTTAGCGGGTTTGATATCGCGGTGCACGACCCCACGATCGTGGATGTATTCAAGTCCCTCCGCCAGGTCGAATCCCAGCTGCGCTATCTGCCGGGAAGATAGCCGTGAACGGTTCAGTCGTTGCTGTAGGTCCTCGCCCTGCACGAGTTCCATGACGAGGAAGAGTTGCGGATGGTGGGGATCTGCCAGATGGGCACCGGCGTCTATGACGGTGACCAGGCTGTGGTGGCTGAGGCTCGCAAGTAGCTTGATCTCAGCCTCCTGGCGGTCGATATCCGTCTGGTTGACGGCGCTCGTGCGGAACAGCTTTACGGCAACGTCCCGATTGAGCACCTCGTCGTGGGCGCGGTATATGGTGGCCATTCCGCCTTGCCCAACTACTTCACACAGCCTGTAACGGCCGCGTAAGACTAACTCTGAGGCCCCAGTGGCGGGAGTCTCCATCGTGCCGTTCCCCTTTTTTCGTTTGGCAGCGCAACATGATTTGCGCTCACCACGTGTGCAGGCGAGAGTGATCGTTCTACCGTACACGCACGGCGACGATCTGGCACCTGACCGAATCAAATTTTTGCCACCTATCTTTGAGCGCCCGTTGGGCCGCGGACTTCGCCGCTTCTCTCCGCGCCAACTTCCGTAAGGCCGCCCCGCCCCCCTCCGCCCCCTCCGCCCCCTCCGCCCCATCTCCGCCCCATCCGCCCCCGAAACTCACGAAAATTCAGGAAGGGGACCTGTAGCGATAGGACGCTAGGGGTCAAATGGACTTGGCGCAGCCTATGTTCCTGAATTTTCCTGATGGACGGAGGTACGGCCGCGGTGCGGCGAGCACCCGCCGTATGTCAAGGCAGCTGTCCTGGCAGGAACGAACCATGCTCGCCCCGATCGCCGGCGACGCCTCCAGCACGGTACCGAGGGCACCCACTCTCCGACGGCGCGGAAGCTGCGCAGACCGTAACGGAGGTCGAACGAAGCTAGGCCGGGCGCCGCAAGACGGGGACAAGCTCCAGATCGGTAAGGTGTCCGGCATCCGCCGTGGCGGTCATCATTGTGCAGGATGCCTGGCGTCTCCGGTCAGTTGGCGAGCCAGGGTTTAGCAGCCGGAGGCCATTTGGCGTCGTTGACTCCCAGGGGATATGGCTGTGACCGAAGACGAGGACATCCGTTTCGGGAAAGGCAGTATCGCAACGGGCTTCGCGTCCGGCCGCATTCCCTGTCTGGTGCACGACAGCGAACCGGATGCCCGCGATTGTCTCGTGCGCAACCTCAGGCAGACGGGTACGCAGTTCGGCGTCATCGTTGTTGCCCCACACGCCGATCACCCGTTCGGCCCTCGCTATTAGCGTGTCGAGGAACACCGAATCGACCCAGTCGCCTGCATGGATGACAATGTCTGCTGCGTCGACGGCGCGCCAAACCTGTTCCGGCAGTTCTCTGGCTCGGTTGGGGACGTGCGTGTCGGTCATCAGCAGGAGGCGTGTCGGCATGCTGCCAGCTTGCTCTGCTCGGTAATGCGCAGCAAGTGGTTTCGGGCCGTCACTGTTGCAATGGGTGGCAGAAACTCATCCGGTCGCGCCGCTGCGCGTTTGTGCTGCGGGCCAAAGACCGTGTCCCATCACAAAAGCGCAACGGCGACGACTGTGACGCTGTCGCTGGCAGAGCGCCTGCCGCCGACCGCTAACCCCAAGAAAGAGAGAATAAGCTCGCCTCATGATGCAACTAGACCTCGGCCTGGACACTTTCGGTGACGTCACCGTTAGCGCGGACGGCACACCGACAAGCCATGCGCAAACTATTCGCAATATCGTTGAGCAGGGTGTGCTGGCAGACGAGGTCGGGATTCACTTCATCGGCGTTGGAGAGCAC